>JBBSUW010000012.1:0-35718 GCA_038234025.1 Flavobacteriales bacterium | reverse complement strand
ATATCTTGCAAAAGGAACTGTGAGATCATATCGAAGTGCTTTTTCAGAAATCGAACCGGCTAATTTCAAGCTGTCGCGATTTTTCAATAGTTCTTGGTCGGCTTTCGCCAAAAAATCCCCGGAATTCAATATCTTGAATATCAACCGATCGCCTTCCTCTCCATATTTCCCCAGCAGCGTCCCCGAATTTTCGAACGACGGGGTTTCAATCGGTGCAAAGCCAAAGCGTTCAAAATTATCCTTGATCACATTGACGATGTACTGCCTTTTAATGACTTCCTCGGGCGAGAAATCGCGCGTGCCTTTTGGCAATGAAGGTTTTTGTGCCATAATGTTTTTATGAGCCGCAAATATCCATCTTTTTGACCAAAAATAACCGCCATATCGCTCGTTTGTATCGACCGGCTCAGCATATTTTGACCAACTTTCGTACTTTTGCGGCACCAAAACAAACCTTTAAATGTTCAAGCTTTTCAGGGAAAATGTCCGCATCGCGCTTGGTGCGATCAGGACGCAATTGCTTCGGACGATTTTGACCGTGCTCATCATCGCCATCGGCATCACGGCGCTTGTATGCATTCTCACGGTTGTCGCGGCGCTCGAGAACACGCTTTCGTCAGATTTCGCCTCGATGGGCTCCAATACTTTCAACCTTCGACAATACGATATGTCGCGACAGATCGATGGAGACAACAACCTCCCCGACAATCCGATCATAAGTTATCCACAGGCGGTAGAGTTCCAGGACAAATACATCTTTCCGCTCGCCCACACTTCGCTTTCCTTCACCGCAACTTCCACTGCCGAGGTCAAGTACAACGGCGAAAAAACCGACCCCGAGATCAGCGTTATTGGCGTTGACGAATATTTTCTGGGAAATTCTGGACTTGAAATTACCGACGGCCGAAATTTCACGGCATTCGACATCAAGAACAATGCTGGGGTTTGCGTGCTCGGTTCTGATTTCAGGAAAAACCTGTTCGAGAACATCGACCCGATGGGAAAAACGGTGTCGGTGCGCGGGTCTAAGTTCAAGGTCATTGGAATCCTCAAGGAAAAAGGCTCGACATTTGGCAACAGCCAAGATTTGCGGATGATGGTCCCAATCCAGGTTGCGCGCTCTATTTTCAGTGCACCTTCCATAAATTATACATTGAGCGTACGGGTCGAAAAAAAAGAGCTTCTCGACGAATCCATAGACAATGCAATGATCACAATGCGCCAAGTTCGCGGACTGATGCCGGTTCAGGACAACAATTTTGGCATAAGCCGCAGCGACGATCTCATCAACAAAATACTTGGCATAACGCAATATTTGGGAATATCTGCTTGGGTCATAGGCGTGATCACGATTTTTGGTTCTTCCATCGCTTTGATGAACATCATGCTGGTTTCCGTCACCGAACGAACTCGCGAAATAGGAGTGCGAAAGGCGCTTGGCGCGAAACGCAGCACGATCGCCATGCAGTTTTTTATGGAAACGTTGGTCATTGGCCAACTAGGCGGATTGCTCGGCGTGATCCTTGGAATGTTGGGTGGATACGGCATTGCCGCCGCGCTGGATTTCAGTTTTGTCGTTCCATGGCAGGCGATAATTTCAGCATTTATCACAACTTTTATCGTCGCTATTTTTTCGGGTTCATATCCGGCGGTAAAAGCCTCGAAGCTCGACCCGATTGAAGCGCTTCGGTACGAATAAGCAAATGTCTTTTAAGCTTTTCGTGCCCACTGTGAATTAAAACACATCCAAACCGACTGCATGTGGCTGAAAATTATCAACCAAAGCCACAAGTTTTTCACATTTGCTCTTTTTATTGATTGGAATTTTTTATCTTGGTAAGAAATTAGGTTCGGATTGTTGGAATTATTTATTAATTCAAAATAACTTAATGATGTCCAAAACAAGCACCAGAGTACGAGACGCCAAGACAGGAAGGTTTGTGGCCACAAAAGAAGCTACGAAAAGACCAGCAACAACAGTGACGACCACAATCAAGGTTGGTCCAACCAAAAAACATAAATAATTTCAGAACTTATTAATTTTCGAAATAATTGAATTCATTGTTTCGGTAAAGTTTCTGTGCCCAATATTATCCCCAAGCCTTGATCATTCGGTCGTTACCTAGAATATCCTGCGATATTTCCACTTTCGAAAATCCGTTTTCGCTGATTGCCCGAACGGTTTCCTTTGCCAAATACTGGTTGATCTCAAAGTACAATTTTCCATTTTCCATAAGATAATTTTTTGCGAAAGCAGAAATCTTTTGATAAAAAATCAAGGCATCGTCATCGGGAACAAACAGCGCCGTCGAAGGTTCGTGATCGATAACATTTGCCCGCATTGTTTCCTTTTCCAAGATGCGAACATAGGGCGGATTTGAAACGATGATGTCAAATTTTTCATCTAGAGTTACAGTTTTCAAGATGTCCGCTTTCGAGAAAGTTATGTGAACATTATTCTCAATGGCATTCTTTTTAGCAACATTCAGCGCGCCTTCCGAAATATCGATCGCAAAAACTTGTGCATTCGGAAAATTTTTTGCCAATGAAATCGCGATGGCGCCGCTTCCAGTTCCGATGTCGAGGATTTTCAGATTTGAATCTTTTTCAAAATCTTTGATTACGCTCTGAACAAGTTCCTCGGTTTCTGGTCGTGGAATCAGCACATTTTGGTTAACCAAAAAGTCCATTTCCATAAAATGGCTTTTGCCCAAAATGTATTGAACCGGCTCATTTTGAAGAAGTCTTTCCAGAATTTTGGTCCAATTATCAATTGATTTTTGGTCGAATGATCTTTCAGGGCTCAAAGCGATATCCAGTCGTTTTAGCGAATGCAAATCCTGTAGAATCAAATAAAAAATACTCTCCGCTTCGTTCCTATCATATATTGAGTGCAATTTGTCAATAAAGCCGGTACGATAATCTTTAATTTTCATTGGATTTTTTTGAGCATGAATATCGGGCAAGACGAATGTCCGGTCGCACCTATTCTGTTTCCGATGTATTCAAAACCTGATCTGGCATAAAGCTTTCTGGCATCGATCATATATTCCATTGTTTCGAGGTAGCAGTTCTCGTAGCCAAAATCTTTCGCGAAAGCAAGACAATCATCAATGATTGATTTTCCAAAACCCTTTCCCCTCGCCGATTTCAAAAAGTACATTTTTTGAAGTTCGCAAACTGATTTTTCGCCTTTCAGAGCGTCGATTCCACCACCGCCAACAATTTTTTCATCGTCTTCTACCACATAATAGCAAGCGCCAATCTTGTTGTAGGTCTCGAACATTACGTCGACCTGCGGATCTGAAAGCGCCGTTCCGACAAGAGGAACATTGTGCTCGATTAGAACTTCCCGGATGACCGAAGCAATGGCAGCGTTGTCGTCATGACGAATTTTCCGGAGTTTCATTGTGGGTATTTTTGCAAAGGTATGGAATGCTTAAGTTTGGGACTTATCTGCAAGACCATTCAAGAATCAATTCTTTCAAATATCTATTTTTGCAATATGGAATTTGATATTGAAATGATGCTTCGCTGTATCGAACTTGCCAAAAATGGCTTGGGAACGACTTATCCCAATCCTTTGGTGGGCAGTGTTATTGTTCACAACAATAAAATAATCGGCGAAGGCTGGCACCAGCAAGCGGGAAAACCGCATGCCGAAGTGAACGCCATCAATGATGTTGCCGACAAATCGCTTCTGGCAAACTCGACTTTGTACGTCAATCTCGAACCTTGCGGCCACTTTGGCAGGACGCCGCCCTGCGCAGATTTTATCATCGCCAATAAAATTCCGCGCGTCGTGATCGCTTCGCTCGACGTGAATGAGGCAGTGAATGGTCGCGGAGTTGAAAAGCTAAAAGATGCTGGGGTCGATGTGAAAGTTGGCGTTTGCAAAACCCAGGCCGATGAACTCAACAAGCGCTTTATCACTTTTCATAAAAGACACAGACCTTATATTATACTCAAATGGGCAGAAAGTTTTGATGGTTTTATCGCGCCCTTAAATCGCAGCGAGATCGCGCCGGTTTGGCTTTCAAACAAATATTCGAGGCAACTTGTGCACAAATGGCGCAGCGAGGAAATGGCGATTCTCGTTGGGACAAAAACCGTGATCGACGACAATCCTTCATTGACGGTGCGCGACTGGCAAGGGAAAAATCCTGTTCGCGTGGTTATCGATCGTGAAAGCAGAATTCCTAAAATGTCGCACATTCTCGATGGAAAAGTGCGGACGATAATTTTTTGTGCAAAAAAACCAATCTCTGAAAAGGAAAAATGTATATTTGAGGTTATCGATTTTGACGGCAATGTTCTTGCGCAAATTTTTTCGAAACTTTACGAACACAAAATACAATCGTTGATCGTGGAAGGCGGCGGCAAAACGCTCCAGGCTTTCATTGATGCGGATTTTTGGGACGAAGCAAGGGTTTTTAAATCACCAAAGTCATTATGTTCGGGTATTTTCTCGCCATCTGTGAAATCGAAAACTTTTGAGAAAAAAGATGTTCTAGGAGATGAACTCATAATTTTCACCAACCATGATTGACACCATTATTTTTGATTTCGGCGACGTGTTCGTGAATCTAGAAAAGGAAAAGAGCATCAACGAATTCAAAAAGTTGGGGCTTGATGGTCCAAATGAGGAACTTCTTGAAGCCAACGAGAGGTTTGAGACCGGTAAAATGTCAGAGGCCGATTTTATAAAAGTGTTCCAAAAATATATCCCGAACGCCGACGTTCATGATATCAGAAAGGCCTGGAATTCTCTAATTGGCGAATTCCCTTTGCACCGTTTGGAGTTCCTGCAACTTTTGAGCGAACGTTACCGACTTTTCCTATTGACGAACACAGACGCGATCCACATAAGCAAATTTGAGCATAAGGTTGGCGTTTCGTTCTTCAGCGATTTTTACCAATGTTTTGAAAAAGTCTATTACTCCTTTGAACTTGGAATGAGAAAGCCCGATCCGAAAGTCTTTAAATATTTGGTTGACAAGCACGGGCTTTCGCCAAAACGGACCCTTTTTGTAGATGACAAAAAAGTAAACACCGATGCGGCCGCAGAAATCGGTATCCAGGTATGGAACATCGATCCCGAAACGGAAGATGTTGTCGATCTTTTCGAAAAGAAAAAAATTCTGGCTTGACCGACGAGAGCTTTCTAACCATTCAATTACCAACGTCCGAACAACTTTTCAAGGAAAAGAACAGCAAGTTCATTTCCGTCGCCTTTCCCATCAAATGTGCTGATGACGTCAAGGAATATATAGACAAACTCAAATCATCGCATTCAAATGCCGGACATTTTTGCTATGCCTATCAACTTGGTCACGGCGATGAAATCTATTACCGGTCAAATGATGATGGCGAACCTGCAAACTCAGCTGGAATGCCAATTTATGGGCAGATTTTAAGCAAGAGCCTCAGTAATGTATGTGTTGTGGTCATTCGATATTTTGGTGGTGTCAAACTTGGCATTGGCGGACTTATCAAGGCGTATCGACACTCGGCAAAACTTGCATTGGACGAAGCAGCAGTCGTGGAAATTCCAATAACAGAAAGGTTCAAAATTGTGTTTGACTACGTCACAATGTCAATAGTGATGCGAACTTTAAAGGAAATGCGCATTGAGATCTCGGATCAGAACCTTACAATGCCTTGCTGGATAATCATAGAACTGCAAAAAAGCGAAATCGAGAAGACCAGCAGTGCTTTTATGGCACAGCCTGATATTTTATTTGAAAAAGTTGAAAATGGATAAGTTTAGTTGAATGTAAAAAATTGTGGTTTTTTTGAAGAAGAACTATAAATAATCCAGTAGAATATTTTCAGGATGTTCCGTCTTTCAGTATTTCCAAAAGATAAGCCGGAGGTGAAACAGGACGACCGGTTTTGATGTCGACAAATACTAAAAGGAAGTTGCCTGTTGTTAATAACTCGTCATCATCGTTTCTGATCTCGCACTCAAATTCAATCTTGACCGAGGCCTGCTTTTTTAATCTCGTGACGATCGTGAGCAGTTCATCATATCTAGCCGGCTTTTTAAAGTTTAAAGTAATGGAAACAACGGGCAAGGCTATTCCGTTCTGTTCCATTGCTTTATACGTAACACCTTGATTGCGCAACCATTCAACTCGACCAATCTCAAAATACGGCAGATAATTGCCATGGTAAACAACTCCCATCTGATCGGTTTCAGAATATCGTACTCTTACATTGATTTGGTGTTCTTTCATCTATTGTTGTGGATATATTTCGGTATATTAGCAAGGGTCAAAAATAGGGGTTCTTACAACTTTATTAATAAAAATCAATCGGGGTTCAGTTTTTTTTTAACGATTTTTGTTCACATATTTGTTACCCCAAAATACGGCATCCAGCATGCTGATTTTTTTGTAAGAGAACCATTATTAAAACACATAATTTAGAGCATTTCATGAGCAAAACTGCGCAATCAGTATGGGAGAATTGTCTGCTTTTCATAAAGGACAACATCCAGGACCAAGCCTACAAAACTTGGTTCGAACCGATTAAGTCTGTTGAGCTTACCGACAACGCATTGTACATTCAAGTTCCCAGCAAATTTTTCTACGAATGGCTCGAAGAGCATTACGTCAAACTCCTTAAGGTCGCGCTGACCAAAGAACTCGGAAAAAGCGCGAAGTTACTCTATAAAATCAAAATGGAGAACACTTACGGCAACAAGCAACCCTTCACCGAGCAGCTGCCGAGCGCGCACCGAAGTCCTTTGAAACCGCAGGAAGTTGACGCGCCGTTCAAGAACATCAGTACAGAACTTAAGAATCCATTCGTTATTCCGGGCATCCGCAATCTCAAGATAGAATCACAGCTCAACGCCAATTACAGCTTCGACAATTTCCTCGAGGGCGATTCAAACCGACTCGCAAGATCGGCGGGAATGGCCGTTGCCAACAAGCCTGGTGGAACTTCTTTCAATCCATTGTTGATTTTTGGCGGTGTGGGACTTGGCAAAACGCATTTGGCGCATGCCATAGGCGTCGAGATCAAGGACAAATATCCAGAAAAAACGGTACTTTACATTTCGGCGGAAGTATTTACTCAGCAATTCATTGATTCGGTAAAGAAGAACAATCGCAACGACTTTATCCATTTTTACCAATTGATAGACGTCCTTATTATAGACGACGTTCAGTTCCTTTCGGGAAAATCCGGAACGCAGGATGTCTTCTTCCACATATTCAACTATTTGCACCAAAACGGCAAACAGGTGATACTGACATCGGACAAAGCGCCCGTCGATATGCAGGATATTGAGCAAAGACTGCTTTCCCGTTTCAAATGGGGACTTTCGGCCGAGCTGCATCAACCCGATTACGAGACCAGAATTTCTATATTGAAGAATATTCTTTATAGAGATGGTGTCGAAATGCCAGATGAAATCATCGAATATGTGGCGAGGAACATCAAGTCGAATGTTCGAGAACTTGAAGGCGCGATAATTTCGCTGATCGCGCAGTCATCTTTCAACAAAAAAGAAGTCAACCTCGATCTTGCAAAAATGGTGGTCGAGAAATTCGTGAAGAACGTAAAGCGCGAGATTTCGATAGATTATATACAAAAAATAGTTTCAGATTATTTTCAACTCGATCTCGAAACGCTGCAGTCCAAAACCAGAAAACGCCACGTGGTCCAAGCAAGACAACTTGCTATGTTCTTTGCTAAAAAGTTCACAAAGGCCTCATTGGCAAATATTGGTTCACAAATTGGTGATCGCGATCACGCGACGGTGCTTCATGCCTGCAAAACGGTGGACAATCTTGTATCGACTGACAAGCAGTTCAAGAAATTTGTAGAAGACATCAACAACAAGCTCTCACTTTAATGCCAATAAAAATATTGATGGTTTGCCTTGGGAATATTTGCCGATCACCTTTGGCACAAGGACTTTTGGCCTCAAAATTACCGTCAGATAGATTTTTGGTCGATTCGGCAGGAACCGGAAATTCCCACGTGAATTATCCGCCAGACGAAAGATCCGTCGCTGTGGCCAATCGCAATGGGCTTGATATATCGGCACAGCGCGGACGACAGATTTCAGTTGCCGATTTTGACGCGTTCGATTATATTTTTGTGATGGACGCCAGCAATTACGACGATGTGATGGATTTGGCAAAGACAGAAGACCACAAGGCAAAGGTCTCAATGTTGCTAAACCATCTTTTTCCCGGTGAAAATGTTGACGTTCCAGATCCTTATTATGGAATGGCAAATGGTTTCACCAATGTTTATGGCATGATCGATCAGGCCTGTGAAGCTGCTGCAAAAAATCTTTTGGAAAAATATCCGAATTGAATCCAAAGGGAAAACTTTATTTGATACCAACCACAATGGGCGAAACCGATGTCGCTATGGTTTTGCCCGCCTCGGTCTTTAACGCCGTTGCAAAATTGAATCATTACATTGTTGAAAATACAAAGACTGCTAGAAAATCCATTAGGGCGGTCTGTCCCGAAAAAATCCAGGCAGAACTTCAGCTTTTTACGCTCAACAAGCACACTTTGCCCGAAGAATATTTTGAGATGATCCAACCGTTGCTCAAGGGCATCGATATGGGATTGTTGAGCGAGGCCGGTTGTCCAGCCGTTGCAGATCCTGGCGCGGCGATCGTGGAAATCGCGCACCAGAACAATATTGAGGTCGTCCCGCTGGTTGGACCTTCGTCGATAATCTTGGCGATGATGGCCTCGGGAATGAATGGACAAAGTTTTGCGTTCAACGGCTATTTGCCGATTGATAAAGACGAGAAGAAAACCGCTTTGCGAGATTTCGAAAGACGTTCACAGGATTTTTCTCAATCGCAGATTTTTATCGAGACTCCCTATCGCAACAATAAACTTCTTGAGGATTTTCTGATAATTCTCAAACCGTCGACCAAACTTTGCATCGCAGCAGACATCACGCTTTCCACAGAATTTATTCGAACAATGTCAATCGATAAATGGAAAAAAGAAATGGTCAATCTTCACAATCGCCCCACGATATTTATTTTGCAAGCATAAAAAAACCGCCAAATAGGCGGTTTTATCTATATTTAGGAATGAATCAATTCACGCTCGCGTTGCTATCAGCAATAATTCCCGCGGTTTCGTAACCACCGAAAGATTTCATATAACTCCGGAGCGAAGTACCAAAACCGTCCCTGAGATATCTTGTGCCGTTTGATCTGAAAAATTTTTTGACAGAACCAACGCCGCCCAAATGTGCCGCGGCAAGGATTCCCGATTCCGTGATTTTAATACCGCTGATCACAGATCCGCTGTATTCTTCTATTTCGTTGCGAAGCTCGTACTTGTTCTTTGCGATTAGCGCGACAAACGCTTCTTCTTGAAGTTTGGGAGTGGAGAGAAATTTTGAAATATTCAAAATTCCAATAGTCTTGAGCGTTTCGGCACCAAATTGGTATTTGCCCAAATAGCCGAGCGTACTTACTTTGCCATATTTGCCCTGTGATTCCTTGAAAGCTAGCGCTTCCTTGAATCCGACAAAGAAATTTGCCTTGAATGGGATATTGTTTTTTTGGAACTCCTCTTGTTCGAGGGATGGAAACTCGTAGATTCCAGACTGGTTGTCATCGCCGATCATATCAAATCGGTTGTTCAAATGGAATGGCTTGAAACCGTAGCTCAAGAAGGCTACCGCTGCCACAATTGAAATGAAAAATGCCCATCGCTTTATCATAAATTTGATTTCTTTCAGCGCTGTCACCCCTGAAAATTTCTGCGTGCAAATATATATCAAATATTTGAATACTGAAAATCAACAGGTTAAAGTTTTCTAAAAGTAAATAGCGTGGAACTTCACGTTTCCTCTTGAGGTAAACTCCAATGTTGGCGCGGGAACTTTTACGGTATTGATCAACGAAAACACCGTTTTGAGCAAATGGTTTTTTGTGCGAATTTTAGTAAAATCAACATCAAGGCTCAAGTAATACTGTCTGTATCTTTGATCGGTCGGCAAAAAGATTGCATTTGTAAAACCGGGTTGCGCCGTCACCATACCTTCTCCCCCATAACCCGCGGCAATGTTGAGCCATTTGGGAAATTTGCCACCCTTGAAGAACGAATGGACATTTGCCGAAAGCCAATAGGTTTGTCCGTTATAATCTTTCACGAGCTGTTCAGAAACCGATGAGCCTAGAACTTCTGGTCGGGCAGATGCGTAGACCGTGGTGTGAAAAGAAAATTTCGGAACGATGCGTTGTTCTTTCCAAAGCAGTTCCTGACCAACGAGCAGCGCTGTTCCAGATGCATTGGCCGCGACATCGCCCCACGAAAAGCCCCATTGTGTCGAATATCCATCGAGAACCTCAACGGCGGTGAGAAAGAGAAATCCTGAAGTTGCGCCATAAACAATCTGAGAATTTCTGGTGGTGCCCGCCCATTTGTACGAATCCATCCAAACCTTCCCGAGAGCGTAAGACGAGAATAAATGACCTGCTTTGTCCATCTGCAACCACGAAGCATTGTCATTGATAAAATGAAAATTGGTGCGCGGAAAATCACTGTACCAAAATGCGCTCAATCCTGCAATCGCGCCAGCAGAGAGCGCCAGTTGTGAACCTACAACTATATTCCGTCGGGATTTTATAAGCGTGTCGGAAGGTTTTAGAATACTTTCCAAAGACTGGGCATTTGCGGAGAAAGCAATCATCAGAATTAAGTATGGCCAAAGATTTTTCACATCTATCTTTTTATGCCCTGTTTGCTGATCCACGCTACATACTTTCTGCGGTTTGCCTCGTGCTGTGCACCTGTAACGGCAAACTCGTGGTACCCAAAATTGATTACGCTTGCGCAAAAATAGATGTAGTCATGTTTTTCGGGATTTAGAACCGCATCGATAGCTGAGATATCGGGCATCGCGATCGGTCCTGGCGGAATTCCGTAATTGAAATACGTGTTGTAAGGCGAATCTGTTGCGAGATCTTTGTTGAGCACGCGCTTGATTACTAGCTTCCAGTCGTTGGCGTTCTTTTTCACTGCATAAATAACGGTTGGATCGGCCTCGAGCTTCATTCCTTTTTGAATTCTGTTGAGATAAACACCCGCCACGCGCGGTCTTTCGTTGGACATCACGGTTTCTTTGTGGACTATTGCCGCCACCGCACTTACCTGCAAAGGCGTGAGGTTGAGTTTTTCGGCTTTCGCCAATCGGTCGGCGTTCCAGAATTTTCGATATTCTTTCGCCATTTTGTCGCGGAATTGATCAGCGCTCGTGTTCCAGAAAAACTCGTATGAATTTGGGACAAAAAGACTTAAAACGTTCGATTCGTTGAGACCATTTTTCTCCAAAAATTCGTTGTCTTTGAAGGATTTCAACAACAAAAGACTATCGGCCTCAATTTCTTGCGAGATTCTTCCGGCCAAATCCTCGATGCGTTCCTGGTTGTTGAAAGCGACTTTTACGGGAACATTTTGCCGCAAGGCATTGATTAGATCATTGCTGTTCATTTTTCTTTTGAGAACAAAATGACCCGCTTTTATATTGCTCGAATAAGATTTCTTGTCGGCGACCATTTCAAATTTCGAAATGTCCTTTATATAAGGAGCGATGATTTTCTTCACATCCGCAAAATTTGAATTGGTAGGAATATTGATTCCCACTTTGGCCTGCTCAAAACTCGTGTTGCTCCCAAATATATCGCTGTACAATTTGTAGCCATAAACAATAAGAACCGCCACGACAATGACTGAAATTATCGATATTATTTTTTTTGCTTTCACTTGTCGAAAGATTTAATAAGTTGATAAAGCGCTTCATCGTTGAATTTGTTATCCATAAGATTCCAGTCTTTTTTGATTCCGGCACATTTAAAACCAAAATTAGCAAAAAGAGAAACACTATTTGTATTGGCAGGATCTATGTTGGCAAAAATCTGATGAAGGTTGAGTTTTGAGAAACAATATTCCAAGACGATTTTGATGGAATCCTTTGCAAATCCCGTCTTTCGAGAATTCTCGAGCACAATGATTCCGATTCCGGCGCGAAGATGCTGCGGGTCAAAATCAAAGATATCGATTAGGCCAACCGCGGTTTTTGACTGCTTATCACAAATGACCAATCGCAATTGTTTGGCGGTATAAACATCCTCTTGCGCGTTGTCGAGATAGCGTTTGAGAACAAATTTGCTGTATGGCGTCTGCGACTGGCTTACGTTCCAAAGCGACATGTCGTTCTCTAGATTGTACAAAAAATTGAGGTCGGAAGGTTCGAGCGCTCTCAAAAACACTTTTTCGCCGGTGAGCGTTAGCATTCAAAATCTCCTTTGAACACAAATGTTGCGTCGCCCCTGAGGAAAACTTCGGTGTATTTTCCATTTTCCACATTGTATGAAACCTCGAGTTTTCCGCCCAGGGTCTCTATGGAGATTTTTGCGCCACGGGTTTTTTCCAATGCTTGCATAGCAATGGCAACAGCGGTCGCGCCCGTTCCGCAGGACAAAGTTTCTGCTTCCACGCCACGTTCATAGGTTCGCATTTCAAAAGCGTTTGGTGCTGTCTGGATAACGAAATTTATGTTGCTTCCCTCTGGTCCGTAAAGTACGCTGTGGCGAATTTTTCTTCCCATGCCTTCCACGTCAAATTCCTTTAAGGAGTCGACCATCTCTATGTGGTGCGGCGATCCAGTGTCGAGAAAAATCTGGTTCTCGTTGATAATCACGTTATCTACATCATTCATCTTCAAGGAAACGATTCCATCTTCCTCTATAGCAGCATTGTGCATTCCGTCATAAGCTAGAAATTTTGTTTCGTTCTCTATAATGCCAAGTTTTTTTGCAAAAGCGACTGCACAACGACCGCCATTTCCGCACATTGATCCCAGAGCGCCATCGGCATTGAAGTATTTCATCTCAAAATCTGCTTTTTTGGACGCCGCTATCAAGATGACGCCATCGGCGCCAATCCCAAATTTTCTATGGCAAATCTTCGCAACAAGGTCCGTGTCTTTTATGGCGAATTTCTTGGCTCTATCATCGATCATGACAAAATCATTTCCCGTGCCCTGATATTTGTAGAATTCCATAATCTTCATTTTTACAAAAATAGGGCTTATTAATGTAAAGTTAATCATTGTTAAACGAGCGTTAAACGTGTAATAACGTTAGAATTTCCCGCTTAATTTTACGTTGGATATAAAACCAAATTCATACTACGAAATGAAAAAGATAGGAAATTTATTTTTGGTAAGCTTGCTCAGCGGTGCGACAACGCTCGGTGCTTACAAGTTGTTCTTTGATCAAAATACGCCCGGTCGCAATTCCATTACTACCTCAGCGCCACAGCAGTTCACCAGAAATGTTGGACTTGGCGCGGAAACCGTCGATTTTACCGACGCCGCCGACAGAACCGTTCATTCGGTAGTTCATGTCAAAAATGTTTCTTACCGAACCGTCAGCAACCCAATGCTCGAATATTACTACGGATACAAGGGCGGACAGCAACAGGAGCAGGTCGGAACGGGGTCGGGCGTGATCATTTCCGCCGATGGCTATATCGTGACCAACAATCATGTCGTGAAAGATGCTTCCGATCTTGATATTACATTGAACGATAATCGCACCTACAAGGCAAAACTTATTGGAACAGATTCCAAAATGGACATCGCGCTGCTGAAAATCGATGCTGATGGCGATTTGCCGTACACGACTTTTGCAAATTCCGACAACGTGAAAGTTGGCGAATGGGTTCTTGCGGTCGGAAATCCATATAACCTCAACTCCACCGTAACCGCGGGAATCGTTTCGGCGAAAGCCAGGAATCTCGATACACGAAGCATTCAGTCCTTCATACAGACAGATGCAGCGGTAAATCCCGGCAATAGCGGTGGCGCTTTGGTCAACACGCGCGGCGAACTTGTCGGGATCAATACGATGATATCGTCCATGACGGGTTCGTATGTTGGATATTCCTTTGCCGTTCCATCCAATATTGCAAGAAAAATTATCGAGGACATTATGGAATTCGGGAACGTTCAGCGCGGTATTCTTGGTGTTGAAGGTGGCGAACTGAACACCGCGGTGTCAAAGGAACTTGGCGTGAAACAGATACGGGGCTTTTATGTTTCAAATGTCAAAAAAAATACTGGCGCAGACGTTGCCGGAGTCAAAAAAGGCGACATCATCGTAAAGCTGGACAATATTGGGATCTCAAGCTATGCGGAACTCGCCGGCTATATCTCGACAAAACGACCCGATGATAAAGTGAATGTTGGCATTGTCCGCGATGGAAAAAACCTGACGTTGCCCGTGGCCTTGAGCAAAAATGAATTTGCTTCAACACAGTTCAAAGGGATTGAATTCGAAAATCTAGAACAAGCCGACAAGAAAAAATTTGGTGTTGAACAAGGAGTAAAGATCAGCAATATCGACAACGATAAATTGGCACAATATCGCGACGAGCTTTTGGGCGCTGTAATTTTAAAGATTGGAAACGCGGCAGCGACAGATGTGCAAACGGTGTCTAAAATTCTTGGAAACATTTCTGATGATCAAAGCATACAGCTCGATGTGATGACAAATAATGGCCAGCGCGTTCGGCTCATAATATAAACATAGGTTTAGGTTTGGTTGAAAGGGCCATCTCTGTCACAAGAGATGGCTTTTTTTATTTTAAATGATTTTAAAGCGCTTATCTCTGCTGATTTATCGTGCCAAAAGTATTACGAAAACGTTTGAAATCGGTATTTTTGCACAAAATTTTACAACCAATCAAATTTCATCTTATATGAACGACAACAACAATCTTTACGAGAAAGAAGTTTCCTTTCAGGCAGACCGACGCCGCGCCTCCGTTGAATTTATCAAGATCATCAGCGATCTTTGGTATGACAAATCGATTGAAATGGTTTTATTCCGCAACCAATTGATCAACCGATCGGTGAGCGATATTCTCAATCTACACGAATATGCCGGCGAATTTGTTGGCAAACCGATCTCTGTTTTTGATTCGGTCGAAATTGCCCGCGCCATTCTCGATCTTGATCTTCCGCCGGCAAAGCTCGACATCGGAAAACTTACTTTCGAGTTCCACATGAACGACAATAAATACGACGATGCCAAGGGTTTTGTGATCGACAGGTTGAAAAATGCCAAGGATTTCAAGAACAACAAACCAAAGGATGTCGTGCTTTACGGTTTTGGTCGAATTGGTCGTCTGCTAGCGCGCGAACTGATGTCAAAAGCAGGAAAAGGCACGCAGTTGAGACTTCGCGCTATCGTGACACGGGATAAAAACGATGCGGTTTCGCTTGACAAAAGAGCGTCTTTGCTCAGATATGATTCGATTCACGGCGATTTTGAAGGTTCGGTGTATTCCGACCCAGAAAACAATGCGCTGCTGATAAATGGAACCACGGTTCATATAATTACGGCAAACAGTCCAGAAGAAATTGATTATACAAAATACGGGATCGAGGATGCTTTGGTTATCGACAATACCGGAGCTTTTACGACACAAGAAGCGCTTGCAAGGCATTTGACATCAAAAGGTGTTAGCAAAGTTCTATTGACCGCGCCCGGAAAAGGCGTTCCGAACATTGTTCATGGCGTAAACCAGAACGAGTACAATCCCGACGAAATCGATATTTTCTCGGCGGCATCTTGCACCACAAATGCAATCACGCCGATATTGAAAGCGGTTGAAGATAACCTGGGCGTTCAAAAAGGACATTTGGAAACCATCCACGCTTATACCAACGACCAGAATCTTGTTGACAACATGCACAAAAAATACCGACGTGGCCGTGCAGCAGCTTTGAATATGGTAATCACCGAAACCGGAGCCGGGAGTGCTGTTGCAAAAGCGTTGCCGTCATTGGCGGGCAAACTTACCTCGAACGCGATAAGAGTTCCAGTTCCAAACGGATCTTTGGTTGTCCTAAATCTTGAGGTTAACAAGGAAACTTCGGTTGAAGAAGTGAACAAGATCATGAAGAAATATGCACTTGAGGGCGATTTGGTCGAGCAGATCAAATATTCGTTGAACAACGAGCTTGTTTCCTCGGATATTGTTGGCACGAGCGCGCCCGCGATTTTTGACAGCAACGCCACCATTGTTTCTGCCGATGGCAAGAATATAGTGCTCTATGTTTGGTACGACAATGAATACGGTTACAGCCATCAGGTCATTCGATTGGCAAAGTATATTGCAAAGGTTAGACGCTATACGTATTACTAGCGGCTTGCAAAGAATTATAAATCCGGATGAATGTCCGGATTTTTTTTACATTTATTTTATGAACGAAAACACCACCCCATATTTGCACCATCAAAAGTTTGATAAAACAGTTGCGGCCTTGAGCGCGATCATATTCGCGTACTTTGTATTTATGTACATTCTGGCGATCCAGAATCCAGGTTCGCAATTGTTTCAATTCTGCAACGAAATTCTGACGATTCCAATGTTGCTTGGCATTTTGGTTTTGTTTCCACTCAGCATTTACCAATGGTACAAAAGCAATTTTAGTTTTAAATCTTTTGCCGTGGCTGGTTTGGTTTTTATTTGTTGTGCTATTTTTGCATTTTATTCCTTGGGCAAACATTGAAACATTGAATCAATGCGACCAAAGTTCCCCACTTAAAGTTTTTTCACAAGGTGAAATTGAAGAGAAAGAGAAAGCTGGTCACTTTTCTGAATATTTTGGACCAACCCATTGCCTTCAACCCGTTTGTTTTCAGCCGGACATTCTTGCTTTGGGCACTTTTGGGATTGTTCGGCGGCCTCATTGCCGGAATATATTGGATCGTTCTAGAATTTCTGATTGATAAAATCGCTTACTTTGACGGCTGGCAGGTCATTCCAACTATGGGAATCTGTGGGCTTTTGGCGGGCTTGATCATTCATTTTATCGGCGATCCGGGCGAGATATATCTCATCGTTAACAACATCAGGTTCAACAACGGAAAGCTCGATCCCAAGAACAATCCGTCGATGATTTTCTCTTCGTTGTTGTGCATCGCTTCGGGCGGAAGTCTCGGGCCGGAAGCGCCGCTGGTGCAGGTTATTGGGTCAACGGGAACTTGGCTCGGCAAGGTTTTCCGCCTCAAGGGCGAAGAGCTAAGATCAATGAGCATTGCTGGAATGGCTTCAGGATTTACCGCAATGTTCGGCGCGCCGCTCGGTGGAAGTCTGTTCTCGCTCGAAATTTTGCACCACAAGCATGCCGTCGAATATTACCAGGCTATAATTCCCGCGCTGGTGGCGAGTTGTTTCAGTTATCTGATGTTCGCCATTTTGATACATCTGGGGCTTGGCGCGATCTGGCAGCTCTCGCCATATCAATATTCTGGGATTTCCGACCTCGGACTTTCAGTATTGTTCGCGATCATCGCCACGGCGACGGGTTGGTTGTTCATACACATCACCAAATTTCTAAAAGCAATCTACGAAAAACGGCCACTCCCTATCTATTTGAAAACCACGATTGGTGGGATTTTACTAGGAACAATAGCATTTTATTTTCCGGTGACAAGATATTTTAGCCATTTTCAGGTCAACGAACTTTTGGGCGCGAACTATACGTTGCAATTTTTGTTGTTGATTCTGGTTTTCAAATTGTTGGCGATCGCGATTACCGTCACCTCGGGCTGGCGCGGCGGTTTTATCATTCCATTGTTTTTTGTTGGGACAACGCTCGGATTGATAATTCACCAGATTTATCCGGAAACCAGCCTCACGTTGGCGATCATCAGTTGTATGGCGGCAATAAATTCTTGCGTGACACGAACGCCGATGAGCACAACGATTATCTTGGCAACGCTCACTGGATTTTCTTCCTTTATTCCGATTTTGTTCTCGAGCCTGACTGGATATTTTCTGGCGCCGCGAATACCGTTCATCAGTTCACAAATGATGGATGAAAAATTTTCGGAAAAGGTGGCCGATTTGTAAAATTTCTTTTGAGCTTCGATATTCAGCCGGAAATTTCAAATAAATCCAAAAACACCAAAGAAAGATTGAACCCCTAGCCCCGATTGCAACGGCATCCTTTTTATTCGGCTTTTTCAGCCGAATAAAAAGATACAGTGGAAAGCGGGAAATAGCTCCAAAAAAATCTTATCTAAACTTTTTTCGGCTTTGTAAAATAATAAATTGGGATGCCCAAAAGCATGATCACAACGCCCCAACCGCACGTTGCCGTTTTGACATAGAGCAGCGCGATCGAAAGTGCCGACGCCAAAATGATGTAGACGGCGGGCAAAAATGGGTAGCCGAATGCTTTGTAAGGCCGCTCTATGTTGGGCATTTTTCGTCTTAAAATAAATATTCCATAAATGGTGAGAATATAAAATATCAGAACAATGATAATCACAAAATCCAAGAGGTCACCGTATTTTCCGGTAAGGCAAAGTGCTGACGCCCAAATGCATTGTGTCCAAAGTGCCCAAGCTGGAACGGAAGCGTCGTTTAATATCGCTGCTTTTTTGAGAAACAATCCGTCTTTTGCCATGGTGTAATAAACCCTTGCTCCCGCCATGATCAGACCATTGTTGCAGGCAAAAGTCGAGACCATTATCATCAAGGCGATGATGTATGTTCCGATGTCTCCAAAAATTTGCTGCGAGGCTTCGACGGCCACGCGGTCCAAAGGTGCGTTCGCTATTTTATCCAAAGGGATGACGGCCAAATACATGACGTTTGCCAGAACATAGATCAAACTGACGGTGAGCGTTCCCAGAAAGAGGCTCAGACCCACATTTCGCTGGGGATTCTTGATCTCGCCGGCAATGAATGTCACACCGTTCCAAGCATCTGACGAAAACAACGAGCCGACCATTGCAGCGGAAATCGCGGTGATGATGCCAACGCCGTTGACGGGAATCCAGCCACTTTCGGAAAGGCTGCGCATGTTCCAGCCCATCTCGAAATTTCCGCTCCAGACATTTGAGTTTGCCGCGAGGAGAAGCCCGAAAACAATCAGCCCGAGCAATGACAATATCTTGATGATTGTAAGAACAGTTTGGAGAATCTTTCCGTTCTTGACGCCGCGACTGTTGAGCCATGTCAGAAATACGATAGTGATTATCGAAACGATCTGCGCGGCGTTCAACGAGAAACTTCCGGCTTCCAAAATAATATTGTTCTCGCTGACGGGCTTGAAAAGGTATGCCGCGAACTTTGAAAATGCAACGCCAACAGCGGCAATTGTTCCGGTCTGGATAACGGCGAAAAAACTCCAGCCATATAAGAACGCGATCAGTTTTCCATAAGCTTCTTTTAAATAAACGTATTGTCCGCCAGCTTTGGGAAACATTGCCGAAAGCTCGCCATAGCTCACCGCGGCGATTACGGTGATTAAACCCGTGAGCAACCAGATCGCGATGAGCCAAGCGCCGGAACCAACCTGACGAACCATATCCGAACTGACGATGAAGATTCCGGAACCGATCATGGAACCGATCACGAGCATTGTGCCGTCGAGCAGTCCGAGTTCTCTTTTAAAATGTTGGTCGTCTTCTGTGTGCATCGTCAATGGTTTTTGCGAAGATATATAAAAGGTGTATTTGTGCGTTTAAATTTTGGGCATAAAAAAACCCGCCGAAGTTGGCGGGAATTTTTTTTTTGCGAGATGAGAATTTTTAGTTGGCGCGTTTTTTAACAGTTTCGGTGTATTCAATTCCCAAGCACTTGATCTTCACAATCCATCTATGGTTGGGCAGGTTAGAAATATCAAGTTGTGTAGATTTAAGCTTTCCATTCATATTGTAAACTTCTACAGTAAATATCGGTGAAGGTAGATTGGCCACTTCTATCACACTGCCGGCGTTGAGGATGATTGCAACAGGACCTGTAGCAACAGGGTTTCCAGTATTTGTTGGTGGAGTTGGATTGGTAGGCGTTGGATTGATAGGCGTTGGAGTTACAACTACTGTTCCGCCAGAAACTTTTGTGAAAATTTGGTTCAAGCTATTGAATCCTTTTACGGCATCCCAAACTCCGGTATTGGCAAACTGGATTGAATATGCAGCATTGGTGGAGAGTTTTGAGTCCGGAACATTCAGAAACAACTGATAGTTTCCAGCGGGAACATCCATTGTCATTGGCATGACAATCTGCGTTTGCGAACCGCTGTTCCATTTGCGAACATCCGTTGGGAGCTCGAATGAATACTCGGTGTTGGTTGAAGTATTCTTCATAACGATGAATGCTTTTCTTTCGTTAAAAACATTTCCGTAGCCCACATTCTGAAGGTTGATCGTTAGCATGTTGTTTGCAACATTTGAGTTCAAGAGCTCAAAACGGTAGCCCAATCGACGCGTGATTTCGTCAAGACAGCCATTGCTTCCCCAACTGTTCACCACTGTTTGGTTATAATCGGTGTTGAGGTAGTTGAAGTGAAAACGGTTCATGGTCAGCATTGCATTGGCACAAGAAGAATACTGGGTAAGGCTGCACGTCTCGCCGCCGTCAAAAGTGTACTTGCTCTGGTTCTCAAGATATGTGTAATCTGTTGTGCTGTTGGTGTACGTTCCATAGTCATTCGAGCTCGAAAGGAAACAATCGTTGTGGGCGGCGGTTCTAGAAAGAACGCTACCATTGAACGCTGTCGATTCGGTCACGTTTCCGCTGCCGGCGATCAGTCTTTGGATTGTTGGTGTGCGGAAAGCAACCATTCTGTTTGGTGCAAGTTCCATAATTTTGAGACCAACCGCTTTTCTATCGGTCAATTGTACCGACGTGAGATTGTCCTGACCAAAGTTTACGGATGCATACCATTCGCCATAATTTCCGATAAAACCTGCCTCGACAGAAGATATGACATCCTCGTTGGCCTGAATAATCGCCTTCAGTTGGTCGATGTGCGAAAAAATCTGGGTTTTTGATGCATCAAGACCATCTACGTTCGAGTAGTTGAAGCGGATGACTGCCTTCATACCAGCGGAACGAATCGTATTGAAATCTGTTTGCATCTTGGATAGATAGGTCGAAGAAATCGCGGTCGTTCTGAACATGTCCAACACGAATTCGCGCCATACCAATGTAACTTTCTGACTGCTTTTAAGCGACTGCAAAGAGCTTAGAATGAGCGGCTCGTATGCCGATGCATAGGTGGATGTGTATTTGTAAAAACCACGTTCTGGGTTGGCAAAGTTTTCTGTGCTTGCCGTGTACGATTGGGTCTGAGAGTAGCCGGTCGCTCCACATAGGAGCAACATCATGAAGAAATTTTTCATAGTACTAGTAGGTTAAGTTTATATTAAATTATACTTTCAGTAGTTTTAAAAAATGGGGTTGTTTTTAAAACCGAGTGCAATATAATACGATGAACGGCACATAACCTCGACGAATTTCAAACTTTAAGAAAAAACTCGATGAACTACACACTTTTATGTTTTTTAGTAGGAAATTACTTCCCAATTGTTACATCATATCAAAGGGATGTTATACAATTATAGGGATGTTTTCTTCTCGTTATATAATTCCAAAGGCAGCTTTGACATCACTAATGAGCAAAATCTTAAAGTGTTTTAAAATAAAGATTTGGGTATTTTACTGTTCTTCACTCAATTAACGAACGCTTTTTTTCTTGCCAATCGATTCTATTCACTATTCTATTAAGTTGATCATGGGTAGAAACGCTGGCGGTCAATGATCAAATTGCAGAAGATGCAGTTCATCGATCATTTTCAGAAATAATGTAAGAAATTTCACGATTTTCGTGCGTAGCGCACTTTCTAAAAACAAAAAAAATGACCCGATAAGGCCATTTTTTCAACGTGTTCTTTTAGGTACTATGCTTCGCCGGCAGCAATCAGATTCAATGCGCTGCCCGCGTTGAACCAACCTATTTGGCTATCGTTATACGTATGGTTTGCGATGATTGCGTCAATCGTTCCATCTTTGTGAACAAATTCCAAAGTTAACGGTACGCCTGGAGCAAAATTTGTGAGATTTGTAAAGTTGATCGTGTCATCTTCCTGAATTTTATCATAATCGCTCTCTGTTGCAAACGTGAGTCCCAGCATACCCTGTTTCTTGAGATTGGTTTCATGAATACGGGCAAAAGATTTTACAAGCACGGCTTTCACGCCTAGGAATCTCGGCTCCATTGCCGCGTGTTCTCTAGATGAACCTTCTCCATAATTATGGTCGCCAACAACTATTGTCGGCACGCCTGCAGCTTTGTAAGCACGAGCAACGGTTGGAACTGCTTCATATTCTCCACTTAGCTGATTCTTGACAGAATTCGTCTTTTTTGTATAAGCGTTTACTGCGCCTATCAGCATATTATTGGAAATGTTGTCCAAATGTCCGCGATATCTCAACCACGGTCCAGCCATCGAAATATGGTCGGTGGTGCATTTTCCAAATGCCTTGATCAACAATTTTGCGCCCGTGATGTTTTTGCCGTTCCATGGAAGAAAAGGCTCGAGCAATTGCAATCTTTCAGATGTTGGGCTGACCACGACAGAAACGCCGGAACCATCTTCCGACGGCGCCTGAAATCCAGGATCTTCAACGTCGAAACCACGCGGTGGCAATTCGTGACCTGTTGGCTCGTCGAGCATAACTTCTTCACCATCTTCATTGATGAGCTTGTCGGTCAGCGGATTGAACGTAAGTTCCCCAGCAATTGCCAAAGCCGTCACCAACTCGGGCGAACCGACAAAGGCCAACGTATTTGGATTTCCGTCGGCACGCTTGGAAAAGTTCCGGTTGAACGAATGAACGATCGTGTTGCGAAGTTCTTTTTCTGCGCCTTCGCGATCCCACATTCCAATGCAAGGTCCACAGGCATTTGCAAAAACCGTCGCGCCAATTTTTTCAAACGTATCGATAAATCCGTCACGCTCAATAGTAAATCTTATCTGTTCGGAACCTGGATTGATGGTGAACTGCGATTTGGTTTTTAGGTTTTTGTCAGACACTTGTTTAGCCAACGATGCGGCGCGAGAAATATCTTCGTAGGAAGAGTTGGTGCAAGATCCAATAAGTCCGTACTGAATATTGACCGGCCAATCATTTGCAGCAGCGGCTTCTTTCATTTTTGAGATCGGTGTATTGAGGTCGGGCGTGAAAGGACCGTTGAGGTATGGCTCAAGTTCCGAGAGATTGATGTGTATGACCTGATCAAAATACTGTTCTGGATCGGCGTAAACTTCTGCATCGCCGGTAAGATAATCCGCAACTTCGTTGGCAGCATCGGCTACTTCTGCACGGCCCGTGGCGCGCAGATATCTATCCATCGATTGGTCGTAGCCAAATGTTGAGGTTGTGGCGCCAACTTCCGCACCCATGTTGCAGATGGTTCCTTTTCCGGTGCACGACATAGATGTCGCTCCTTCGCCAAAATATTCAATGATTGCTCCGGTTCCGCCTTTAACGGTAAGGATTCCGGCCACTTTCAAGATAACATCTTTTGGTGCGACCCAGCCCGAAAGTTTTCCGGTAAGTTTTATTCCGATGAGTTTTGGAAATTTCAGTTCCCAGGGCATTCCAGACATAACGTCAACGGCATCTGCACCGCCAACGCCGATGGCGACCATTCCCAAGCCGCCCGCATTGACTGTGTGCGAATCTGTTCCAATCATCATTCCGCCTGGAAAGGCATAATTTTCCAAAACAACTTGGTGGATTATTCCCGCGCCCGGATTCCAGAAACCGATCCCATATTTGTCCGAAACCGATGAAAGGAAATCGAATACCTCGTTGCTCTGTTTTTTTGCGCGTGCCAAATCTGCAACAGCACCCACTTTTGCCTGGATAAGATGATCGCAATGGACGGTGGTTGGCACGGCAACTTTCGATTTTCCGGCGTGCATGAATTGGAGCAATGCCATTTGTGCGGTCGCATCTTGGCAAGCAATCCTATCGGGCGAAAAATCGACATAATCCTTTCCTCTAGAAAAAGCGGTTGCCGGAATTTCGTCCCAAAGATGGTTATAAAGTATTTTCTCGGTGAGCGTCAGCGGTTTTCCAACAACCTCGCGCGCTTGGTCCACGCGGGTTTTCATAGTTGAATAAACTTTCTTTATCATGTCAACATCAAATGCCATAGTAATTTGTTTTAATTGTCGAGCAAATTTAATAATTTACGTTGGCAATTGAAAGATTTTCAGTAACTGACTGTATTTGGAAAATTATATTTATCAAATTAGCCATTAAAAGGAGATTTATCGAACATTTGACAATTTAAAAATGACTTGTTGCCTATTTGACAAAAAAAGGGAGTTGAATGTTGAAGATTTTGCGAAAGCGCATTTATGAATGTTGCTCGCGAAGGTCGGTCATCGGTTTTTCGAAAAATCTGAATGTTAGGTACGATGTTGCAAGAACAATCAAATAATAGGTGAAAGTATAACCATAAAGCGAAAAGCCCGAAAGGTTATCGGAGGGCCAAACTGTTTTCATAAAATGCAGTATAACAGTATAGTGCAAAAGATAAATACTGTACGAAAGCACGCTTATCCAAGTAACTGCCCTGATTATAGGACTTGGCGAAATCTTTTTGTCGGCCAGATATGGAATCGTTGCACAGATTGCCACCGAGTTCAACGAAAGGTAAAACACATTATAGAACATCTGAAATTTCTCTATCGTGAGCGGTGTTGCAAAGATGAATATGTGAAGAAACAATAGCGCAGCAATTCCAGACCGAAACATCCAGAGGCCAAACGCTTCGGTGAATATTTTTTTGCTGTACAAATAATAGAGAACGAATCCGTAATAAATCGCGTCCAGACGATATATCGAGACCTTGCGAAGTTTTTCGTTCCAGTCAAACATTGAGTTTTCAATGTGCGTGGAATCGAAAACCATTCTGACAATTAAAAAAACAGTGATCATCGAGAAGGACATCAATAGATAAAGTATGTTGCGATTGGATTTTGGCGAAAGCCTCACCATCGCAAAAAGCATCAAAGGACCAAGAACGTAGCAAAATTGTTCCACCGCCAAGCTCCACGAAATCCGGAAAAAATCGGGCGAGGTGGAGAAAAAATTGTTGAGGAAAAAGAAATAAAGATACAGTTTTTCGGGCATTTCGCCATACGCATAAAGCCAAACAGCGAGGTTGATCAACAGCACGAAGTAATAATTTGGCAACGTGCGAAACCATCGCCGAACCCAAAAACTTTTGATGTCCGAGAAAGAAAATGATTCAACATTGACCATTCTAAGCACCATTCGTCCGATCAAGAATCCGCTTATCGCGAAAAAAATCTCTACCCCGATTGTTCCTGTTAGCTGCATCGCATATTTGACGAGCGCCGGATAATTATTGCTGATCCAGAGCGTGTGGGAAAACATAACGAGCAAAATCGCAATGCAACGGGCAATGTCAAGTCCGGGATTTCTTTTATGGAAGTCGATGTGCATCCGGAACGTGTTTGTTTCTGTAATCCATAAATGGTTTTTCGACGGAATAATATAAAATGAGCGCCAAAATCATAGAGCCTGATAAAAATATTACCGCGCCAAAAATTCCGCTCGACGGCCAGCCATTACCGCTCGAGAATCTAGAATATGGAATTAAAAAAAGTGAATAATTGACCAAATAAAGTGCGTATGATTTCTTGCTGAAAAAAGTAATTGGCACGGAAATAAATCTTGGGGCAGTTTGCATTTTGTTCAAAAGTGGCAAGAACATCGCGATCGAAAGCGATGTGAAAAGGAAATAACAAACATTCCAGAATTGCGGATAATCCTCGATCAATATCTGAAAATAGCCTATGCCCACGAACATTGCCATTAGTGATACAAGTCCTCCAAACGCTGATATAACAGCATATTTTTTCCAAAGTTGAGAAAATGAACGACTTAAATAAGCAAAAACAACCCCAACAAAAATCGCGTCCAACCGATAGATCACGACGGCGCGAATATCAATGTTCCATTGTTTCAAAGTCGTAACCGGATTGTTGAGATTATAAATCAGTCTGAAAACCAGAACGCAGATAATCAGGCCGATAAGAAGTGGTAAAATCAATTTTATGTTTAAAAATATTCTGGAGACGAGCAAAAAGACAATCGCAAGAATAATGTATGCAAATTCCTCTATAGAAAGGCTGAAGCTTTCCAAGAAAAAGTTTGGAATGCGTGTCGCAAAATTCTGAAGAAAAAGAAAATATGTATAAATATATTTGGGCAATCCGCCAATAAAATAATATAGAATAACATTGACTAAAAGCACAATATAATAATTCGGCAATGTTCGCAACCACCTGCGTTTCATAAAGTTGATCGCAGTGCTTTTATCAAAACCATTTATGAACAACCGCAAAAGTATATTACCGATCAAATATCCGCTGAGCACAAAAAATACCTCAACGCCCAAATATCCGAAAAGCACCAACAATTGATAAAAAATTCCGCCCTTTCCCGGAAAAAAATAAATGCAATGACTCAATAGAACCATGGAGATCGCACCAGCGCGCATCAGGTCAAGACCAAATATCCTAGGTTTATCGCGCTCCATAAAATTGTATTTTTGCAAAGATGAAGCCAAAGATATACAAATTTGCAATGGTCACATTGTTGTTTGCCATCGCTGCAACGGCAGTGTTCTACAGTATGATGACCAATCGGCACAAGGCTATTGCCAAAACTTACGTGCTCCAAAAAATCGGATTTCTGGAATCAAATTGGATAGTTTACGATCGCGCGAAAACCTACAAAATGATCTCGCCCGAATTCCTAATTGATCGCATATACAAATCGATGGAAGGCCCAAAAGCAAGCAATTACGTGGAGCTCGGCAAGGATTCAAGCGTCATTTTCATCACCGGTTTCAAGGTAAAAGCGCTCGATGCAAACAGCGGAGAACAAATCTCCAATGACTTTATCTGCCACACCAATGTCGATTTCAATGACGCGTCATATTATTCAAGTTTCGACCTAAAAGACAGAATTGGCGTGCAATATCCGCGAATGACCTCGCTGTCGCACGGGCTTGAGGAATTTGGATTTCCGCAGGGCTACGGCGTTCCGATGAAGGCCAACGAATGGCTGTTTGTCACCACACAAACGCTCAACCACAACTTGCCCAACATCAACCAGAAAATAAAGCACGAAGTATCAATCCAGCACACCTACCAACGGCTTAAACCTTTGATGTCCAGAACAGTGTTCATTCAATTGCCCTACAACAAAAACGACCCGTTCAAAGGCCCGCTCGATCCGGCGAGCAACCAGTGCATTCCCGTCGAGACCAAAAACCACAGCTATAACGACGGCCACGGCAATATGCTTTCTGGTCATTGGGTCGTTCCCGTGGGCGAAAACTCGTACCAAAGCTCGATCACAGATCAACTTAAAATGGGAACAATGGATTCGTTGCGATTGCACGCGGCGGCGATTCATGTCCATCCCTTTGCCACCGAAATCTCGATTGTTGACAAAACATCTGGCAAACAAGTGTTCATGAGCAAAATCATAAACCATATCGGGTCGATCGGTCTGACAAAGATTGAACCTTTGGTTTCTGAAGGGGGAGTTTGGCTGTACAAAAACCATGAATATTCGCTTGTTTTGAAAGTGAACAACACTTCAAGAATCAATCAGGATATGATGGGAAGTATGTTTTTGTTTTTTTATGATAAGGAATTGGACGGAAAATTGTCTGGAATATAAATTTGATTATTTTCGATTATTCAATGAGCATTTCGCTAAATTTGATACAGATTTTAAACATCCTAAATAATCCTATACAATCGATCAGATGAAAAATTTATTGATTTGCTACATTTTGATCCTTGCGCCACTTGGGGCAATAATTTGGTTGGTCAATACCAAGCAAATCGACGCAACCGTTTTAGTGTCGTTACTGTTTTTCTACAGCCTTGTGTACAGAACTTGCATTGATGGCAAAAAGCTAGCCGACAAAAATGTCATTGTCAAAAAAGACATTTGGACATTGATAGTTCCGGGCGTTCGGTGGGATTATTTTAAGGAGCTGTATTTTAGGTAGCATCTCTGCGAAACCAGAACTTGGTAAAATGCCCTTGTTTTTAGCAACACCTCACATTGAAAACTTTGACGCGCTTATTTTTTGTTGGTAAAATTTTTGAAAGAATAGGACTCATATTCTGCCTCTTAAAAACCTACATCAACCCTGCAATAATACTCTCAATAGAAATATTTTCCGCATCGGCCTTGTAGTTCTTCACCACACGATGGCGAAGAATACCAGTGGCAACAGCTTTTACATTTTCGATATCTGGCGAGAATTTTCCATTGAACGCGGCGTGCGCCTTTGCTGCCAAAATGAGGTTCTGCGACGCTCTTGGTCCCGCGCCCCAGTCAATGTAATTCTTGATATAATCGCTGGCAAGTTTGCTATCGGGTCGCGTTTTGCCAACGAGCGTCACCGCATATTCGATAACATTGTCGGCAACGGGAATCCTTCTGATCAAATGCTGGAAGTCGATGATTTCCTGCGATGTGAACAACGGATTTATGGTAACACCTCGATCTGTAGTCGTCGATTTTACAACCTCAACTTCCTCCTCAAAACTGGGATAATCCAACTTTACCGAAAACATAAATCTATCCAACTGCGCTTCTGGCAAAGGATACGTTCCCTCCTGCTCTATCGGATTTTGAGTTGCCAATACAAAATATGGGAGGGCCAGTTTGTAATTATGACCGGCAATCGTTACCGCGCGTTCTTGCATTGCCTCGAGCAACGCTGCCTGGGTTTTTGGTGGGGTTCGGTTTATCTCGTCGGCAAGGATTATGTTGGAGAATATGGGGCCTTTAATGAACTTGAACTGACGGTTCTCGTCCAAAATCTCGCTGCCCAAAATATCCGATGGCATAAGATCGGGCGTGAACTGTATTCTTTTGAACTGAAGTCCAAGTGCTTGTGCGATCGTGTTTACCATCAATGTTTTTGCCAATCCTGGAACGCCAACCAACAACGCGTGACCGCCAGAGAATATGCTCAACAATATTTCGTCGACCACTTCATTTTGGCCAACGATTACTTTTGCGATTTCGTTTTTCAGCTCGATTCTCTTCTGGACAAGATTGTTTATTGCGGCAACGTCGGACATCTATTGAGTTTTTTTGTTTCGGGAATTCCCGATTATTTCTTGAGCCAATTATTGGTGAATTCACAATCGCGGTATTCGCCATTGATTTTGATGTATGTTTCCTTGATTTTTGCCTCGCTCCATTTCGCGATCGCATCAATCTGTTTTTCCTTCAGGGCAAGCTCTTTGATCTTGATATAATCCTTGGCATAATCGGCTCTGTGCTCTTCTATTCTATTGTTCACGGTCACGAGCTTGTAGCGTTTTTGCCCGCGTTCGTCCTGGTCGATTTGCGGCAGCGAAACCTCCCCGCCCTTTAGATTTGAAACCATGCTGTAAAGCGCCGGATCCATCTTTGTAAGCTCAAATTTTGTGTCCTGCGTTTTTGGATTGATCAAAATCCCACCATTGGCACGGGTTTCTTTTTCATCCGATTCTGCTCTGGCCGCATCGGCAAAAGTTATCTGCTTGCTCTCTATTTTTCCCTTGATCGTGATCGCGCGTTCTTTGGCATCTTTCATCGCTTGGTCTGAAACCTTTGGAATGATCAGAATGTGGCGCAGTTCCAACTGCTGGCCACGGATTTTTTCCAAATAAATGATATGGTAGCCAAATGAGGTCTCAAACGGTTCTGAAATCTCGCCATCGTCGAGCGAAAATGCCACGTCCTTGAATTCTTTTACAAATGGTGTTTTCTTGGTGATCTTATAAAAACCGCCCGTTGGCACTGAAGCTTTATCATCGGAGTACAGCACCGCCTTTGTGGCAAAACTGGAACCATTGAGCACGTCCTGCCTTATTTCCTTGAGCTGCGCGACGACTCGATCTTTCTCCTCCTTGGTGGTTTTCGGTTCGAGCACGATCTGGGCGACCTCCATTTCAGCACCAAAAATCGGGAGCTCCTCCTCGGGGATTTTCTTGAAAAATGTTCTCACTTCTTCGGGCGTTATGCCTATTTCGTCAATGATCTTGCGCTGTTCCTCGCTCGCCAACCGGTTCATCTTTATGATTTCCGAAAGCTCTGACCTTAAATCATCTTCAGACGATTTTTTGAAATATTGCACCACTTTGTCCATCGAGCCCAATTGTTCTGTCATGTACGAAACCTGCTCGTCAAGCTTTTGCTTCACATCCTCGTCGGTCACCACAATACTGTCCTGCACGGCCTGGTGCGCATAGAGCTTGTCCTCAAGCAATTTGCCCAGCATTTGGCAGCGCGAAATATCCTTGATCGAATTGCCCTGCGACGAAATCTCGAGAAACGACTTGTCAATATCTGAATCCAATATCATATAGTCGCCAACCGTGGCAATGATGCCATCTATTTTTTTTCGTGGTTCGGGCTGCGATGTCGTGTTGTCGGCCATCGTGTTGTCCGGAATCACAACCTGCGCAAAACTTGGCACGGTCACCATGATCGCAAAAATCAGAAGCAAATTCTTATTTATAAATCTCATAATTCTTGTCTTTAATGGCATCGTCGAGCATTTCTTTTTCAAATTTTTTGATGCGCTCGAGTTTTCTTTGGTTCAAAATTACCTCTTTTAAAGTTGGTCTTATATATTCAAATGGACTTATCTCGTTTTTGTCCTTGACGTCGCGGATCTTCACTATATAAGTGTCGAGCGAATCGCGAAACTGTATCGATTTGCCCGCGATGATGTACTGGTCGCGGTTGTCGGGATTGATGAAGGGCAGTTTTATGAACACTTGGTTCATCGCCACCCATACCGAATCGTTGAGCGCAAATCCCTTGGATTGCAATGTATAGGTGTCCCAGAATTTCTTGTCGCTTTTCCTGAAATCAAAAAACTTCCCCTTGATCAAATCGTAGTGCGGATTGTCATTGGCCAAATTGATGAAACGCAAACGCACGAGTTTTTCGTTGGTCTTGAAATTTTCCTTGTTCTCGTTGTAATATTTTTTGATTTCATTATCCGAAACAACAGTATCAACGGTCTGCTTTACGATTTCCTCGAGATAGGCTTTGGTGTAAAGATCGATTTGGTATTGTTTCAATAGCGCCTCAAATTCTGTTCGTTGCTCTTTTCCAAGGTTTACATCGGCGCCTTTGACCAACAATTTTTGGGTTGCCCAACGGTCGATGAAAGCATGAACAATGAGCGTGGAATCTTCCTTTGAAGTTCCGGGCGGAACAATCTGCGCGATTTCTTCACTCGAAAGATATTCATTGTTGACCCTTGCTATCGAATCTTCTTGCCGATCAGTAGAACGCTTTTCGCAGGAAACAATTACGGACAATAGAATAATTGAAAACAACGCTTTGGACATTTATCCTTTCAATTGTTTTTTGACCTTGTCAAAAACACTGCGATCCACCTTTACCGAAAATTCTTCCTTGAGCGTATCGACCCAACCTTGCTCGAGATATTGTTGATAATCGTTGACGCATTTTCCACGACATTCTTCAAGAGTCTTTACGCCCGCGGGCATAACCTTGTTGACCTTTACCACATAATAATAATCGCCTTCCTTGAAAACATCGGAAATACCGATTTCAAACTTCATTGATTTGGGCAAAGTTTCGCTCCCTTGTTCGAAAACACCAGCGTTGCTCATCACCTCAACTTTGTCATTGGTATTGAACTTTTTCTTGATATCATCCGCAGATGTTCCTTTCTTCAGCAATTTGCGCGCGTCTTTCATCTCGTTCATTTTGGTGGATGAAATGATAAGCACATCAGCACGAGGTTTCCACATATAATTTGCTTTGCGCGATTGGTAAAAAGATTCTAGTCCCAAAGTATCTGCTTTGGACCTGTCCCAAATTTCCTTTTCCATAAGATCAAATAGCAAAAGTCCATCGCGATATTCGTCCATAATGGCACCAAATTCAGGAAATTCATCCTCAAGATGATCGTTGTAATAACCATTGAGTTTTTGGTCCACGAATATTTCGTAGTTCTTGGCGACCCATTTCGACATCGGTTTTACCATAGGCGCCGCGGTTTTTTGCGTAACGCGCAATGCGCTCAAGAAATCCGCGCCAGAAATCGGGGTATCTTGAATCTTGAACAGTGCTGCGCTGTAAGTGTCCAGCGAAGAAGGAAAAGAGTACGAACCATCTTTCGCAGTTACCGCCGCCACAATGCGATTGTACAATTTCTCATCGCGCTTTATAATGTATTTCTTGCGAAGTTTTTCGTTGATGGATTCCGCGATCAATCTTGAACGGTCATCTTTCCCAACTTTTGCCTCAAGCTCTGGCCGAACTTCATCAAGCGTTTTTGATGCATGTTTTTCGATGAGCTTTATGATGTGCCAACCAAAACGGCTTTCGAATGGCGCAGAAATCTCGTTCTTGTTCTTCAAAGAAAATGCAGCGTTCTCGAATTCATCCGATGTGAGTTGTCCCGAACCAAATTTGTTGAGCAAGCCGCCTTTGGAAGCCGAGGATTTGTCCTCGCTGAACTGCTTTGCCAGTTCCTCAAAGTTTTCGCCCTGCTGGATTTTCTTGTAGATCTCCATGACCTTCGTCTTTACTTTTTCCATCTCGGCAGCATCGCCATTTTCGGGAAACAATAGCATGATGTGCTCCACGGTCACCTCGCCACGGTTGTCGCGAATGTCGTTCACCTTCATGATGTGGTAACCAAAACGGGTGCGGAAAGGTTTTGAAACCTGGCCAACTTGTGTTTTGTAAGCGGCATTTTCAAATGGATAGACCATTCGGAAAGCTGAAAAATATCCAAGATCGCCCTTGTTGTCCTTCGCCGATGGATCTTGTGAAAACTGCTCGGCAAGAGTGCCAAAATCCTCGCCCGCTACAGCGCGATTGCGGATGTCGTTTATTTTTTTGTAGGCTTTCAAAGTATCTACGGGCGCAGCATTCTCGTCCAGATTAATGAGAATGTGCGATGCCCTGATTTCTTTCAAAGAGCGCTGATAACCTTCTTCCACGAGCGATTCTGTCACCTTGGAATCTGTGATATAGTTCTTGGCAAGTTGCGATCGATATGATGAAAGCTCGTTTTTGTACGCCTCGCCATCCTGAAGCCCAAGCTTGTTGGCTTTTTGAATTTTGACCTTGTAACCTATATAAAGGTCAAGGTATTGGTCCAGGTCTTTCTGCGATTCGTCCTTTACCAGATCAAGATTCTTGTTGTAAACACGGACAAATTCGTCGGTATAATAAGGCGTTTTGTTGATCGTGAAAAGCACGTCATTGGCGTTCTTTTGGGCATTGCCAAAAAATGAAATGGACAATAGAATGCCCAGAAACAGTTTCTTCATCTGTAGATAATTATCAATTTGCCAATGGTGTAAAGCCGTGTGAATCGGCTCTTTGGCAGCGGACAAAAATAACAATTCAAACCCATTTTGCAACAATCAAAAATAGTATTAACAAAATATTATTAGCGCGATCATACAAGGGATTTTCACCAAATGGAGATGGTTTTAATTGCCTATTTTTGCCGACCAATATTAGCTAAAGATGAATTTTTTGGACGAAATAAAACGGCGCAGGACTTTTGGGATAATTTCTCACCCCGACGCCGGAAAGACAACGCTCACCGAGAAACTTTTGCTTTTTGGCGGCGCGATCCAGGAAGCGGGCGCCGTCAAGAACAACAAGATAAAGAAAGCGGCCACATCGGATTTTATGGAGATCGAGCGCCAAAGAGGAATCTCGGTTTCCACATCCGTGCTTGCGTTCAATTATGACGGAAAGAAAATAAACATCCTCGATACGCCCGGCCACAAAGATTTTGCCGAAGATACATTTAGAACGCTCACCGCCGTGGACAGTGTTATCGTGGTGATCGACGTTGCCAAAGGTGTCGAGGAACAGACCGAAAAACTGGTAGGCGTTTGCCGAATGCGCAACATTCCGATGATCGTTTTCATCAACAAGCTCGACCGCGAGGGCAAGGATGCATTCGATCTCATGGACGAAGTAGAACAAAATCTCGGACTTCGCGTTACGCCCTTGAGTTTTCCTATCGGAATGGGCTACGATTTCCAGGGCATCTACAATCTTTGGGAAAAGAACATCAACCTTTTTAGTGGCGACAGCCGAAAGAACATCGAGGACACCATAGCCTTCTCTGACGTCAACAATCCAGAACTCGAAAAAATAATCGGCGCCAAGCCCGCGGCGAACCTTCGCGAGGAACTTGAGCTTATAAATGAAGTTTATCCAACTTTTGACCGAGACGAATATCTGAAAGGAGAACTTCAGCCGGTGTTTTTTGGTTCGGCGCTCAACAATTTTGGCGTTCGCGAGCTATTGGATTGCTTTGTGGAGATCGCGCCATCGCCGCGACCAAAAGAATCGGAGCAAAGGCTCGTTGATCCCAAAGAAGAAAAAATGTCGGGCTTCGTTTTCAAGATCCACGCCAATATGGATCCAAAACACCGCGACAGGTTGGCGTTTGTCAAAATAGTTTCTGGAACGTTCGAGCGCAACAAACCATATCTTCACGTTCGCCAGAACAAATCGCTCAAGTTCTCGAGCCCCAATGCATTTTTTGCCGAGAAGAAAGAAATCGTTGACATTTCCTATCCCGGCGACATCGTTGGGCTTCACGATACGGGCAACTTCAAGATCGGCGACACCATGACCGAAGGTGAAAACATCAGCTTCAAGGGCATACCGAGTTTTTCGCCAGAGCATTTTCGGTACATCAACAACGCCGATCCGATGAAATCAAAACAGCTCGACAAAGGCATCGATCAGCTCATGGACGAAGGCGTCGCGCAGCTTTTTACCTTGGAAATGAACGGCCGAAAAATCATCGGAACCGTTGGCGCGCTACAGTATGAAGTCATTCAGTATCGCCTCGAGCACGAATATGGCGCCAAGTGCACGTACGAGAATTTCAATGCGCACAAGGCCTGTTGGGTAAAGCCGACCGACCCAAAAAGCGAAGAGTTCAAGGAATTCAAAAGGATAAAACAGAAGTTTTTGGCCCACGACAAATATAAACAATTGGTGTTCTTGGCCGATTCGGAATTCACCATCCAGATGACGCAGAGCAAATACCCAAATGTAAAATTGTTTTTTACATCGGAATTTTAAGAAAACGTTTGCGTATCTTTATATCACTAAATCATTGAAAAAGAAAGCGAGAACCGTCAATTTATATTTCAATAACGCTTGCTAATAAAAAATCTTGATTATCTTTGCAAACTATCAAAATTGCTGAAATGAAAACAAATTTATTCAAACTATACCTGCTTACATTTTTATTGGTATCAGATTTTGCCCTTTTCGCGCAACCGGGCAACGACAATGGCGGCGGAGATCTCGAAGGTGACGATCCACCTGCAGCACCGATCAACACAAAATTGATATGGTTGGCTATTATTGGAATCATGTTCGCGATCTACACTTTCCGAAAAAACCGCAAGACGGCATAGCTCGTTTTATATCCTATAATTGAAACCTTTCTGCGGAGAGGTTTTTTTTATGCCGTGAAATTTGGTTCTTTGGGCGCGCTGGCACATCAATGGTTCGGCATCAATTTGAACATTTGAGAAAGTGCCGGCCGGGCTGTCCGCTGTATCTTTTTATTTCCGCCCAAAAAGGGCGAAAATAAAAAGGATGCCGCTCCCATCCCTCGCGCTTAGCTGCACTGGCGTACCCAAATTATAAAAGCAACCCTCAAAAAAAACCCGCGATCTCTCGCAGGTTTTTTCTAATTAATCCAATTTATCCTTATTTCTTGATGAATTTT
>JBBSUW010000011.1:0-40000 GCA_038234025.1 Flavobacteriales bacterium | reverse complement strand
GCCTTTTCTCTTGATTTTTTTGATGTAATCTCGCGGTTTGATGTAGAAAATTGCAATCAAAACCAGGACGGTATTGAGCACGCTGATTCTTGAAAAATCCATGAAAGGTCGAAAGTGCGAAACCCGCTCCTTCTTGTCGTAGGTAATGGAAATGGGAATGTTCTGCACGGGGATTCCGCGCCAAGCAGATCGGACGATTATCTCGATCTCAAGTTCAAACTTTGTTGTAAAATACTTACTGGGAATGTGATTCAACGGATAAAGCCTGAATCCCGACTGAGTGTCCTGTAGCCGAATTCCTGTTTCGACCCAGAACCAAAAATTGGAGAACTTATTGCCAAAACTGCTTTTTTTGGGCACGTCGCTCAGCGTCATGTTTCGGCTGCCGATTAAGAGCACCGGCATTTCGATATGGTTGTTCTCTACAAATAGCGGTATGTCACTCGGGAAATGCTGCCCATCAGAATCGATCGTTATCATCGATAGAAAACCTTGGTCGATCGCAATTTTGATTCCATTGCGAAGCGCCATTCCCTTGCCAGTATTTTTTGGGTGATTGTGGATTGTCAGATTATCATAACCTGCCAGAATTTCCGTCGTTCCATCTGTGGATCCGTCGTTGACGATGATAATGTTCTTGGTATAAATCAAAACGCCTTCAATGATACGGCGCAAGGTATTTGCATTGTTGAAAGTGGGAACGAGCACACATATTTTGTCCCGATCCATTTGTTCGGTAACCGAAAAGATTTGCTCCATACTTATCTTTTGATAGCTGCTTTCTCGGCTGTTGAAAAGCTTTTGCTCTGCAATACAAAATCAGATATGTAGCTTTTGATATCGGAAGGCGCTGACGGAAGTTTTGATATAATGAAATCACGATCTTCCTTCATATTCTTTGAATACCCAACGATTTTTGGCAAACTTTCCTGAATGCTCAACCGAACCATTCGCAATTCTATATTGCCGGGATCGGTGGCTATGGATTTTTCTATCAATACTGCGCCAGTGTTGAGCAACTGTTTTTTCTCTTTTATGGTTTTCGCGAATTTTGCCTGCATTGCAATCGCCGCGCCTTTGTAACCGACCAAGGTTGTGTTTGCATCGTCATCGACTGATTCCAATTTTGCCAAAAAAGCTTCGGCATTCTTTTGATCATCGGCGCTTTTGGGATATAGTTTTCTAACTTCGGAAAGACTTGTCCCAAGCAAGAAAGCCAATATAAAACACGCATGGATTCTCATTTGTTAAACAGCTTTTCGGTAAACCATTGACATTTTGAGCGCAACGGTTTCATTAAAATAGGTAATGTTCTTTACTTTAACCTTTCCATCCGCATCTTCTTTGATATGGAGCTCCAGCCGAAGCAGCGGGTTCTCGAACGGATTGATAAGCGCCATGAACTTTGCGTTGGACAAGCTATCGACTTCAACATCCGTACCAATAAGATTTTCTGTAAGCTCTTTTATGATCTGCATCATGCAGACGCCCGGCATCACGGGGTTTCCGGGAAAATGTCCATTGAAAATGTAGTGGTCTTTGTTCACTTCAATAATGGCCTCGTGCTTGCCATCACTGATTTCGCGAACTGTTTGAACTTTGTAAAAATCTTTTAAAAGCATTTATTTTGAATATGACGCAAGATACAAAACCTCGGACTATCCGCTATTTCAAAATTTGGTCCTTAAATTATTGGAAGGCCTTGCTTGACGCTGGTTTTGCTTTTTTACTTAACATCAAAAGTATAGGTCGCGCCTAACGAGAAGTTGACATTGTTTCTGTTGTCGTTGGATGAGACCACTGTCGCAAATCCTTTCTTGACTCTGGCCTCGATACCAAGATTTTTGAAAACATTGTAGCCAACACCTACTTGTCCGCCAAGGTCGGCATCATTCTCGATAATTGGAAGATAGCTGTTGGAATTGGACGGATAAGGGTTTACACGATTTTTGTCCACAACAAACTCTAGGGTCGGCCCAAAGTGGAAGTTGAATTTATTGAACGAGAACTTATTGATGAGAGTTATCGAAAGATATGAAACATCAATGTTCGTGGTTGCTCTAAAATCGATGTTGGGATCTGTGAATTGAAGCTTGCTGCCCTGGCGCGAGTAGTCAAATTCTGGTTGAAGCGCGTAGAATTTTGTGAATTGAATCTTGCCGTAAACGCCCACATAAAAATCTGTTTTGGTTGAATAATCATACGTTCTGGGAAGTGACTGGTAAACACCTGGCTGATATGGGCTATCATAATTGTAATAATAGTTGTTATTGTAATAATCGCCTTTGGTAAAATGCGAAAAGTTAACGCCGGCGCGTACACCAGGCCTAAAGGTGACCTGTGCGTTCATTTGTGAAAATGCGATGGTCATAAGCATTGCAATGATGATGTTCTTTTTCATTTGTATTGGATTTTATTGATTAGATTAGTTGTGATTATTGATTATTTAAAGTCTAAAGTATTATCGCCCTTGGTTAAATGCGAAATCCTTCATAAGAACTGAGATTAGCTGTAATAAAATTTCGCGAAAGCGTTACTTAAGATCAAAAGTATAGGTCAAGCCTAATGAAAACACAACATTGGAAAGGTCTCGGCCAAAGGATTGAACCGGAATAAATCCTGTTTTAGCGCGTGCCTCAATGCCTAGATTCTCGGTGAAGTTGTACCCGATTCCTGCTTGAAGTCCAAAATCCAGATCGTTGTTGCTGCCGTCACCAGCTTTTGCGTTTCTATCGATAATAACCTCAATGGCGGGGCCGACGTGAACATTGAAATTTTTGAAGCTGAACTTGTTGATAGCCGTTATCGAAAGATAGGAATATCGAAGGTCGAAATTTGCTGGAATTATTCCATTGTTTGGTCCTACATATTCTTGTGTCGAGCCCTGTCGCGTGTAATCAAGTTCTGGCTGAAGCGTGTAGAGTTTGGAAAAACGTATCGCGCCATAAATCCCAACATAAAAATCAACCAATGATTTATAATCATAATTGTCAGCGCCGGCATTGTTGTCGAAACTATAATAAAGCCCATTATTGTAGTTCTCGTTCTCGGCAAGATGCGCAAAATTCACGCCGGCGCGAACGCCGGGCTTAAAAGTTGTTTGGGCGTTTGTTTGAAATGCCGCAATCATAAAAAGCAGCGCGATGGCAATTTTGTTTTTCATATTGGTTTGGTTTGGTTTTTTTTTAGTTGATCGAATTTATGTTTTCAACCAATACAAAACTTATTTTTTCAAAATTATTGAACGCTAAAATAATCCATCATAATCTTCATATCAATGTCGTCGTGTTCTATCGAAATCTTTCGGGCAAAAATATTGTTCTCGGTCACAAAACCAAGTGTTCGCCTTCTCTTGTTTCCCTTGTAATCCTCCATCTTGAAAACAACATCCGTAGCCGCGGTTTGATACAGGTAAACAATTCCTTCCGTGAGATTGCTTCTGGAAATGAGATGCGCGCCGTCGCTAAAGGTTGCGCCAATTGTGTAACTCTTTTTTAACAAAAGTCTAAAGTCCCAGACCAGCGTGTTCACGACGATTTTTCGGTCAAGGTCCGCAACTATTGTTTTGACCTTTTGTTCGGTTGGCGAGATCTCGATATCAAAGAGCGTATTGCCAAATTCCGTGGTCATCGCCACGCGAAAGGTTTCGTCCGAAATCTTTTTCATAATCACGATGCCCGAAACGTTATGTCCATAAACACCAATGACCGTTCGGTATGAATAAACAATGTTTTCCCTTGTAAAATAAGGAATCGTGATTGTTTTGGTCGTCTCTTTTACCGCGTTCCATTTGGTTTCGGGCAACGACCCGCAACTCTGAAATAAATACAAAAGCAGGAAACTAGTTTGAAAAAACCGCATCTGGAATGGTAGTGTTTATTTTTCTGTTCTTGAAAATTATTTTGGTAAAATCATCGCTCGACTCGACCAAGCGCACCTGGACAACGGTATTTTCTTTTTTGTCAAAGGTCAACTCAACTTGTTTAAGGTATTTTTTCAACGAAGCATCTTTCGGAAAAAGAACCGCGATGTTGCCTTCCGGCGATTTTGAGTATTCGATTTTGAACTGCTTTTCGTCCAAAAGATTTCCGCGAACACTTCCGATAATGAGAGAATTCAATTTTGCGAAAAGTTTGTTGCCACCAACATCGGTCGAGGATTTTTTGCCGCCATCGTTCACCAATACTTTTCCGTTCTTGAAAACGATCGAATATGTATATGGTTTTTGATATTGCCAAGCCAAAAGTTCGGGCTGTTTGAAATTTATTTTCCCAGAACTTTGAATGTCGTTCGACAAAAAATCAAGATGTTTAAATTGGTCAAAATCTGCCGTAAGTGTAGCAATTTTGGCGGAAGCCGCATTGACCGCGATTTTGAAAGTTTCGATTTCCGAGGATGTCATCGTTTGCTTTTGTGCATGAATATTTACCGAAAAAAAATAGATAACCACCAATATTCTAATTTTCATAAGCTGGGATTTCGAGCATTTGTTCAATGGTTGCGCACTTTAATTTGCGCTGGGCCACAATTAGCAATAATTGTTCCAGCACGTTGTTGGTGTGCGGTTTTGTGTCGTGCAACAGAATTATTGCGCCCGGTCTGAGTTTTTTCAGAATGTTGTCCAAGATTTTCTTTTCGTTAGAAATTACACCGTCCATCGAGCGAATGTTCCAGCCAATTACCTCATGCTTGGTCTCCTTGATGGCAGCGGCTATCGAAGGATTTGTAACACCAAAAGGTGGCCGAAAATACCGAACTTTCTTCCCAACAACCTTATATATTATGTCATCGGTTCTTTTAAGTTCCTCGATTGCGCCAATCTTTCTGAAAAACCCGAAGATATTGCTGTGCGAATACGAGTGGTTTCCCAAAATATGTCCGTCGGCAATGATCTGTTTTGTGATTTCCGGAAATTGAAGAACATTTTTCCCGATGCAGAAAAATGTGGCTTTTGCACTGTGCTTTTTCAGAATCTCGAGAATTTTAGAGGTGTTTTCCGAAGGGCCGTCATCAAAGGTCAGCGCAACAGAATTTTCCGGAAAAGTTTTGGGATTGCTGTGCGATTTGAGGTGAAGATTCAGTTGAATCAAAGACGATCCGATGGCAAGGATCGCAAAAAAAACAATCGTCACGGCTGCATAAAAATGTCCGGGAATTTTCAGGTAAAAAACATCAAGAGCAATCATCGCGACAAGCGCAATGATAAAAGTGAGCCGTGCAATTTTAAATTTCAAAATGACGAGATTAGAACAAAGCTGTGGTCTTTGCCTCGATATTGATTGTAGAGCAAGACATTTTTGTGCGATCCGCGACTAATCTTATTCAGCAACATCACTTCTGGAATTTTTTGCGCCTTCAAAATATTTGCCGCGCACATCAATCCAAAAGCCGAAGCGGTGAAATATTCGCCCGAAAGATGTTTGTAGTGCGCTTGCGAGGATTTTGAGAAAAGATTTTTCAAACCATCATAACATTCCGTAAAATCGCTGTCATCGTTGATGCCGATAATCAAAACATCAATATCTTCAGGTGAAAGATTGTTGTTTTTCAAAAAGTTTATCGCCATCTTTCCTTCCTCATCTTTCTCCAGAACATTACTGGTTTCAACATCCAGAATCTCGCAGTAGGTTGAGGCAGATTCGATATTCGACAGCACAAAAAAAGTTGCTCCCTCGGAAAATGATGCGGCTTTCTTTTCAGAAATTTCTTTTTTTATAAATCCCGCAAGCTGAAAAAGTTTTGCCGTGTATTCCGTCATTTCATCAACCGCGCCCACCAGAATGTTTTTCGCTTCGCCAGAATCGATTTGCATTTTTGCATCAAGAAGCGCTGATTCAAAAGAAACCGCACCATTAACATAAGTGAAATTATAAGCTTTGCAGCCCAATGTCACCGCTATATTGCCGGCAACGGTGTTGTGCGTTGATTGTATAAAAGATGTTGGCGTCAAAAATTGCTCACCATTGTCGATGATCGCCGTCAGGAATTTGTGCGAATCCTCGATGCAGCCCATTCCGGTGCCGGTGATTATCGCGTCAAAATCCTTTATTCCCGATTCGGTCATGGCGTCGGCCGAAGCAACGGATGCATTTTTCACACCACTTGCCATTCGTCGAGAAGCCGCTGCCGAAATATAATCTTTGTAATTGGGTGCTTTCACGGCGTAAACATTCTCACCAGAAAGAAATTTGAAATGCTCAAAAAAGTTGCCTTCCGAATTTATGTCTTGCGCCGAAACGCTGCCGATACCGTTAATGTAAATTTTCATGATTTGCTGAAAATTAACGTTGAGCAATTGCCGCCAAAACCGAAAGAATTTGAAAGCACGGTTTCGATTTTTTTCTTAATCAGAGTAGTCTGTGGAACCATATTGAGTTCAGGAATCGCAATTTCAAAATTAAGGTTGGGAAAAACAACCGAATTTTGAATGGCCAAAATACTGTAAACAGCTTCTATTGCAGCAGCGGCTGCCAATGTATGGCCAGAAAATGGTTTAGTTGAAGAGAACATCGGAATTTTTGAATCGCCGTAAATTCTTAGCAAGGCTCGTGCTTCAGAGATATCGTTATTGGGAGTTGCCGTGCCGTGAATATTAATATAATCAATTTCTGATGGGTTGATATTTGCGACTTTCAGGGCTTTTCGCATGGCAAGGAATGCACCTTCTCCATTTTCGGAGGAGGCGGTTTGATGAAATGCATCATTTGCATTGCCACAACCTTTAATATAACCGAGCACTTTCTTGGTCTCTTTTTGCACCATTGCATCCGATTCCAATACCAAAAATGCCGCCGCTTCGCCCAGGTTCAGACCGGTTCTGTTTTCATCAAAAGGCTTGTTGAAACCGTCTGTCAAAATCATCAGACTGTTGAAACCGTTGATGGTAAATTTTGCGATCGCATCGGTCCCGCCAACCACAACACGGTCAAGTATTCCTCTTTCGATCATTCGAGCACCGAGCATAATTGCGTTCGCAGCAGAAGAACAGGCCGTACTTATTGTTGTGACAAAACCTTTGAGTTTGATATGTTCGGCGATTTTTTGGCTCACATCGCCCGAGTCTTGCACGCTGATGAACCGCACGAGAGACGCATCATCAAAATATTCTCGATAATGTTTTTCCGTGGTGTCCATTCCGCCTACGCTCGTGGCGGAAATAAGTCCCGAACGAACGCCAAATTCTGTGATTCCAGCATTTGCTACTGCTTCTTTTGCCGCGATGCAACCCAACATTGCAGTACGTGAAAAATTATGGTGGACATCAAGTCCGAGCTTGTCGGCAAGCTCTTCGTTGGAGAATTTTATCTCACCGATTTTGATCTTGCCTCTATGAATGGTTTCAAGATGTTCGATATCAGAAATTCCGTGGCGACCGTCCAAGAGCGAGTCAAGGTTTTGTTCAACGTTATTGCCGATTGCCGAGATGATTCCCATACCGGTTATTGCCACTTTCTTCATTTAAAAAAATCTATTTTGTTCTGTTTTTGTCGATGTAAGCTGCCATCGTTTCCACAGATTGGAAAATGGTCTTTCCTTCCTTGGGATCTATAAGTTTGATACCGTAATCTTTGTCCAGAAGCACGATAAGTTCGAGCGCATCAATTGAGTCCAGACCAAGACCTTCGCCAAAAAGCGAATCGTTGTCCTTGATGTCTTCAACCGCGATATCTTCAAGATTAAGGACTTTGACGATTTTTTCTTTGAGTTCTGCTTTTAATGATTCCATTGATTGTATAAATTATGAAGTTGTTCTATTGTATGCGGAATATTTCCTGTTTTGCCGACGCGATAAACGAATGCATCGTAATGATCGCCAAAAATCTCGACCCAACCACAAATGATCGATTCTGAAACACCCTCATCCAAAAGCGCTTCGCAATATGGCACGAGAAATTCCGGTCGGAACGCGTCAAAGATAAAAAAAGAATTTTCAGTATGAAGTCCGTTCCTGATGCAGATTTCGCCAAGGCAGATATTGGGCAAGGTGTAAACGAAAACTGCTGGACTTGGATGATATTCTAATGTAAACGAAATTGATTTGTGGTGTTTTACGTCGGAGTCCATAGACGAAGATGAATTTGACAAAATCAACGCCGTACTTTTTTCGACTGGATTGTTTTTGGATAATATTTCGGTCGCCAAGAACGCAAGTTTGGAAAGATTGTCCATCTTGTGAAATTTAGGGTAATCAACTTCTAGCAAACTGTACAGCTGTTTTGCAAAATCCTTAAAGTGAGATATTTTAGATTTAAAAATTGTGTTGCCGTTGAGACTTGATTCGCTTTTGAAAATTCTGCAATAATCATATATTTTATGTCTATTTTCCATTAGCATTTCTTGAATACAATTGCGGTATTGCTTCCGCCAAATCCAGATGCGGTTTTTAGAAAATAATCGGATTTGAATTCTTTTGATTCGGTAATCACCGCAAGAGGTTCGCTAGTTCCGGGCATTTCAAAACCTTTTGAGACAATCAGTTTTCCTGCTTCTAGAGATTCAATCGAAATTATGGTTTCCAACAATCCCGAGGCGCCGAGTGTGTGACCGTAATAACCTTTGAGACTGTTCAACGGAGTTTTGCCCAAGCCGCAACGATTGAATGCGATGGATTCCATTTCGTCATTGAAAGTTGTTGCGGTTCCATGGGCTGAAATAAACCCAATTTGATCTTTAGTAATTCCTGATTCTGCTACGGCGCGTTCCACACTTTGAAAAAGTCCCTCACCGGATCGCGAAGGTCCGGAAATGTGGTTGGCGTCGTTGACAGATCCGTGACCAAGTATTTCGACTGAACAATTCTCATTATTGCTCGAAACCCATACCGCCGCAGCTGCTTCGCCTATGTTGACGCCTTTCCTGTTTTCTGAATATGGCTTGCAAGGTTCGTCGCTTATTGCCTGGAAACTCTGGAATCCCGAAACCACAAAAGGTGAAATTACGTCCGCCGCGAGAACAAGAACGTTGTCATAAATTCCGGAGACAATCAGTCTCTTGGCTACAGCCAAAGCATATAATCCGCTGACGCATGCATTTGAAACAATAATGGGTTCCGCTATGATGTTAAAAAACGCAGCAACTTTTTTGGCATAAGCGGAAAGTTTAGCATCCAAACGACCTGCACTTTCCAACAGTTCGATATTTCCTTTCGTTGTTGATACAATGAATCCGCAACTTGACAGAACGTCGCTGGAAATAATCTCAACAATAGGTTGTAAGGCCAAAATCGACATTTGCTCCAGATAGGTGTGATCACCAACTTTAGATAGTTCCGAAAACTTAATTTCCAGCGCTTTGGAATCTGTTTTGCCAGCAAAATATTCGCCTTGCTTGTCGGATGTTTGTTTTGAAATTCCGGAAACACCATTCAAAAGTGCATCAAAATTAGATTCCAAATCAAAACCCAAAGGCGTTACACAATTTGTCGATTTTATAAAAGCGCGTTTCATTCTGGAATATTTTTCGCGATCCACTCGACATAAAATTGCGGTTGCGCCAATTGCAAGTCACCAGCTTTGTCCAAGAAGACCTGAACTGTTTCGCCCGTACAGGCCAAATAACCGGAAGGATCGAAAATCTTGTATCGAAAAATCATCTTTGCCGCGGGTGTCGGGATAAATTCTGTGACAACCGTGGCAACATCGCCATATTTCAATGTGAGCTTGTGCTTGCAAGAAGATTCAACAATTGGTGTTGCAAAACCGATTTTGAAAATATCGAGCAATCCAATTTTATGTTGGCGTCCAAAAGCTTCTCGTCCATCCTCAAAATATTTGATGTAATTGCCGTGCCACACGATGCCCAAAGGGTCGTTCTCGTTGAAACGCACCCGAATTTCGGAAGTCACGTTCAGGATTGAGGCGGGATTAAACGGTTCTTTTTTTCTTCTCATAAAACAATGCGATTCCGACGGTCAAGATATAAAATCCGATGCACAACGCGAGCTGTGGCAGAATATCAATCAACGTAGCGTGTCGCAAAAATACGCCATAATAAGCTTCGAGTCCCCAATTCATCGGCGATGCTTTGGCCAATTGCTGCATCGCCAATGGCATTGCAAAAACGGGAACCCAAACACCGCCCATCGCCGCGAGGACAATTACCGAGGTTGCGCCAAATGGTGCAGATTGTTCCTGTGTTCGCGCAATTGTCCCAATCAGTATTCCGTAGCCGATGGCGGCAAATCCGGCAAAAATGGTAACGATGCTTGCAAGAATTATATTGCCGCCGACATTGAGCGACGGCAATCCCAAGTGCGGAAAAACAAAGACCGCAACGCCGAGCATCATAAAGAACTGGATCATGCAAATAATCAAATAGGTAATGGTTTTCCCTGCAAAAACCGTGACGGTCGAGACCGGATTGGTGCGCAATCTAATAAAAGTTCCCTGGCTTTTTTCCTTGACAATGTTTATCGAAAGTGGAATCACGATAAAGAAAATAGCGAACAATGTCCACGCAGGAACGTTGTGCTGAACGGCGTTCGGCCTGATTTCCTCACCATTGAGAACCGGCGTTATCTCGTCAAAAGCGATGAAGCTTTTTTGCTGAAAAGCACCCGACGCGCCATCGCCCAGCTGTGTTTCAAAAGCTAAATAAATAGATTTTGTCTCGATTTTGGCAATCATTTGGTCGATATTGCTCATCACCGCAGTCTTGAAGCTCAATTGTACCGCGGGATCAAAATACAATTTTACCGACTTTTTGGCGAAAGCCAGTTTCTCTTTTTTGGTCATGGTAGAATCCATTTCCATAAAACTCCCGATGATTCCGTCAACATTTTGGTCGATCTGAGCACTTAAATCCTTGCTCAAATCCTTCGGAATCACGATGCCAAGTTGATAACTTCCCTTGAAAACGAGTTTTTTGCATTTCTCTTCGGTGAGTTTTTCTCCGTCAAGATTTGTAATGGGCGAAAACGCACCACTGTTCGTCAGGTTTTCAATGACGGATTTTGCGACATCTCCATTGTCATTGTCCACGACCAATATCGAAATTGCCGAGTTACCGGACTTTTGAAATTCGTTGTTCTGGATCAAAGTCACCGTGATTATCAAAATCAATGGCATCACAAAAAGAGTGATCACGCCGCCAACATCGCGCGATAGCAAAAGGATTTCCTTGACGATGGATTGATAAAGTTTATAGAACATCGCGAAGCGCATTTCCGGTCATTTGCATAAAAACGTCCTCTAGCGAGTTTGCACCATCAATATTTGCAATCAATTCGCGCGGCGTTCCCTTTGCTATGATTTTTCCGTGGTCTATGATGGCAATATGCGTGCAAAAATCCTCAGCTTCAGAAAGATGGTGCGATGTGTATATGATTGTTGTCCCTTTTTGGTTCAAGGATTTCAGGTATTCCATAATGGCATTTTTCGAATGAACATCTACGCCGACGGTTGGTTCGTCCAGAAACAGCACTTTTGGACTATGAAGGATTCCCGCAATCAAATTGACGCGGCGCTTCATTCCGCCCGAAAAAGTCTCGATGCGCTTGTTCGCGAATTTTGAAAGACCAAGATATTCAAGGTTTTCGGCAACGGATTTTTTCAATGAATCACCTCGAAGTCCGTACATCGCACCAAAATACACAAGGTTTTCGGTTGCCGTCAAAGTTGGATAAAGCGCATGTTCCTGAGGAACGACGCCAATGGTTTTCTTGATCTGAAATGAATTGTCTGAAAAGTGAAGGCCATCGATTTCAAAACCTCCGGCGGTTGGCGGCAAAAGTCCGCAAAGTATTGATATCAAAGTGGTTTTGCCCGCGCCGTTCGGACCAAGAATCCCGAAAACCTCGCCGCGGTCAACGTCGAGGTTCAGATTGTCGAGCGATAAAAAATCGGCGTCGCGGTAACGTTTTGAAAGCCCTTCGGTTTTGATTATTGAATCCAATCTCAAACTGTTTTGCGAAGTTTTTTGAAAAATGCTTCTTCTCTATCGGCAATTGCCAAAAGCTGGTCGGCAATCGAATCATAATTGTGACTTTCCTTGTTTCGGTTCTTGAAAATTCGAGAGGCATCAACTGCAAAATCGCGCCAAAGGTCACCAATGGCGGTCATTTCGTGGGAAAGTTCCTTTAGTTCCGGATTGTTGAGCACCGCGGAAGCTTCCTGCAGAAAAGCCGCGTAAATAAACCTGAAACCGCCGCCGCCAGTGCCGATTTCTTCCTGCATTCTCACGATTTGCGCCAGATAATGATTTGCTTTTTTGATGCCGACATTTTTTGGCCACTTGCGAATTTTTCTGGCGACAAACCGCATTCCGTTCACGCCGACTATTGGAACTGGCGCAAGCATGTCGCGGCAAGTTGTCTTGATTGCTTTTATGATTGCAGGTTTCAGATCAACTGTTTCGGGCACTTCGATCGGATAGTACATTTGCCCTCGAGGCGCAAAAGCACCTTTTGCAAAACGCACTTTTTCAAGCTCGCCCTCGGTCAATGTTGTGGTTGTTTCCATTACTGGATCGCTCACGAGATAACCTTCACTAGTCTTGCCGTAAACGACCAAATTGTGAGCATTGAAATGAAATCGATATTCGTCGGGGAAATAAGTAAGATGGTAAACACCAACCTGAAGACCTGTCGGGATATTGTTGTCAAGATTTTTGTCCAATGCAATTTTGGCGGAAGCCGCATCCCTGAATTTTGTGCGCTTTATCTTGAGTCCAAGACGTTTTGCGGCCTTGTTGAAAATAGAACCGGGCAATGGTCTATAACTGATTGCTGGTGCGTGATTCACCTTTATAAATGGCAAATAAACATAGAAAAGTCCAGAGCCGATACCAAAAACCATTGGCTCGCTCAAATTCAGGCCGTTGAATTTGAGAAGGTTGGATGCAACACCATTCTCGCAATGTGCTGATTGGTGGTGCGTAAAATCAATTTGGCTCAATTTCCTTTATAGTTTTTGAGCTCGCTCACGGTTATTCCAAAGGCCTCGGCGTAACGCTCGAGAACATCTTTGCTCAATTTTTTGAAAACCTTTGGCTTAAAGTGTTTTTTTATGCGCCATTTCCACATTTTAACATAGTCGGAAAGGATGGAAAGGTCCATTTTTTCGCGCTCCATAAAATATACGATCGGGCTTGCAGCTCCGTCCTTGACTTTTTGAAGTGCTGCCTCGACCCTTTCGTCTATATCGTCCATGCTATTGGAAAGTGCTATTGTTTTTGGCTCCCAACCGGTACTCAATTCTGTGGTATAATTTCCGTTTTCGTCCGTGGCATAAACCATTTCCTTCATGTTGCTCTTGGAAAGGTTGCCATCGTCCTGTGGTACTTCCTTCTTTTTCATGACGATTTTTCTATTTTGGTAATATAAAGATTTATTTCGCCCTGCAAAAGTTCTTTGCCGTTGCAAAATGTGGTGCAAGCCATTGTGCACAGGGTGTAATTTTCGGCCGTGAATGCAGAAACGAGAGTGCACCTGCATTCAATCGTGCTGCCAACATCTGGAAGCGACAGTATTTTGATGGACTTGATCGCGCTTATGAAACCGATCACTTCATTGCCCGATGGATTTCCGTTCTCATCGAAGAAATAATCCTTTGCCACGATAGACGAACAGGTTTGCGCGGCATTTTCGACCAGTCCTGAGGCTGCCAAAACGCCATTTTCCATAAAAATATTGCTTGGTTTGATTTCAAATACCGTTTTGACATATTCGTTCGAGAGATGGGTAATTGTATCGACCATCAACATTGGATCGCGGTGCGGAAGATAAAGCGATATGTCTATCGATTGCTCCATTGGCTGGTTTTAATTAGCAAGAACGGTTTTCATTTCGCCCGAAGCAATTTCGATGCCATCGATCGTGCTGGCAATATTGACCAATGTAAGGCCGCCAAATTCCTGAATTATTTCGATGGTCGTGACAATGGTCTGTCCCATTTTTGGCAAGCTTTTTATCAAGATGCTCTTTATTGCGCCGATGTAACCGAGCGGCGCGGGTTTTTGCAAAAGATAAAAACCGTAGCCAGTGTGCAGCGCGACCGATTGTGCCATATTCTCAACAAGTCCGGCTGCCGCCAAATATCCATTCTGGATAAAAAGATTGTCTTCTCTAACCATGAATTTTGACGAAAGCGACGTTGGATTGTAGGTTTCAATGGCGTCTACCATCACAAAAGGTGGTTTTTGCGGAAGCAGATCTGCAACATCGATCTCATTCAAAGAATTTTCCATCAGCAAACTGTTAAATAGGCATAAGCATATGAAAACCGCCCGCTTTCGGGAACGGAGAGAAGTATTTTTTGCCCTGATTTCAATTTGCTCGAATTCATAAGTTCTTCCAGCGCAATATATATTGACGCCGAGCCAACATTTCCAACATTCGAAAGGTTCATGAACCATTTGTCGTCATCAACCGCAACACCGTGCTTGTCCAGTTTTGCCTTCAGACCTTCCACAAAATAGTTTGAGGAAACGTGGGGCAGAAAGTGGTCGATCTGGTCGCTGCCAATGTTGTTTTTTTTCATCGCGGCAGCCATGCTTTGCGCGCCTTTTTCCAATATGAAACCGTCGAGAAGTTTAACATCCTGCTTGATCGCGAACACCGATTCGGTCAGCCATTGCTGAGGATCGTAGTCGCTCCAGCCCTTGATTGAGCCGTCTTCAAGTTTCTCGCCTCCTGCATACATACAAGTTTCAAGCTCATAGGCATAGCTAAAAGCTTCCATCCACTCTATTTTCAATGAAACAGAATTTTTCCGTTGCTTGTTCTCGAGCAGCAAAGCGCCGGCGCCATCGGAAAGCATCCATCGCAAAAAATCTTTTTTGAAGGCGATAATCGGGTGTGCCTCAACCGATTTTAAATTTATGACCTCGTGTTCATATTTATCGGCAAGCATCCAAGACGAAACGCGTTCGGAACCTGTGCAAATTGCATTGCTCGAGTTTCCGGCCTTTACTGACAAATATCCGAATTTCAACGAGTTCATGCCGGCATTACAAACGCCAGTGGACGAATTGAGCTCGACAGATTTGTTCTTCAAAAGTCCATGAACCATAGCGGCGTGCGAGGGCAAAAATTGGTCGGGCGTTGAAGTTCCGCAGGACAAAACCTCCATATCACCGGCCGAAAATTCGGAGTCGTAAAGTGCTTCGATGGCGTGCTGCGTCATATCGGCGTTGGAGTGCGTCGGTTTTCGCTGGCTGTCCACTGCATAATACCGCTGCTCGATCCGGTTGTTTCGGAGGATAATTCGCCGAGCTTTGGACGCGGTTTCATTGATAAAGCCCAAAAAAGTTTCCATCTCATCATTTGAAACAGGATCATTTGGAAGATATTTGGCGGCTTTTGTAATAAATACTTCGGACATCATAAACTTTGCTTCAACGCAACACCCTTATAATATTGACGCTCGCGCTGTATTTTCTTGGTTGTGAAAGGGAAAATTAAGATGTGCAAGATATAGACTATTGGCGAGATTACCCAAATGGCGAGGAACAAATAAACATAGAACACTTTGAGCCAAGTGCCCCGCGATTCCTTCTTTGTCAAAATAAATTTTGACCATTTGTCAAAAATCTTGTTCGCGGTTCGATCTACCCGTGCAAGATATGAACTGTACTTGACTGCTCCCGATTCGACAAGATTTTTTTGGAGTCCTGAAAAATCATTGCGCATCAAGACATTTTCGATCCTTGTTCCAAAATCTGAAGCGTTTTCGATATCTGTATGCGAAACGCCAGGCAATGGAAAAATCCCAAGATATTTGGTTTTTTTCCCCGAGAACATCCAGTGGATAATGGTCATCACGCTGATGAGATTTGGTGAACGATCCACAAGCGCGATATTTCCAACAAGTTGCGCTTGGCAATTTTGCAACAGAACTTTCATCTTTTCCTGGGCCATCAACCACATATTTCTTGAACCGCTAATGGTAACGATTTTCTTGTTTTTCAAAAGCTTTTTGGCATCGGCAGATTTTAGAAACGAAACGATTGGTTGCGATGGCGTCAGATACCAGACCTGATAGTGAAACAAAACCAAGTCGTAATTTACATCAATTAATTTTTGGGGGATTCTTTTAACGGTTTGCGAAATCATTTGATATGTTTCGGGAAAAACATCGAAGAATGAATCTTTGTCCCATGGAAATGGATATGGCGTTTCCATTTTTAGCTCCAACCAATCCACATTGATATCGGAATTTTTCTCAAGTGGCTTGGAGATGCTCTTGGCAATGTCGTGCAACTGGCCAGACTGGGTAAAATAAATAACCAAAACATTTTTCATCAACTGCTCTTTCGAATGGCAAAGTTCGTGAAAATTGTGGTCCTGTTTTTCTGACGATTATGGTTCGTCAAGAGTGGTCGCCCCAAAATTCGAAGTAGTTGAACCATTGGAGAGGATATATTTCTATCATCGATTCCAGGCTCGAGACGTATTCCTGCAATAACGACCGGGCATTTCGCTGGGAGAAATCCGCGCGTTCTGCATACAGGTGATAATGCAGATTTGGCTCTTTCATGACATAGACAAAGACCACGGGAACCTGAAGACGCGAAGCAATAAGGAACGGACCTGCAGGAAAACGCGCTTCTTCCGACAGCAGATTTGCCGAAAGGTACTTCGCGCCCTCAAAATAACGATCGCCCGTGAAGCAAACAATCTCGTTTTGTGACAGCGCAGCGTTGATCGCAAAAATGTGAGATAAGTCTTTCTTTATGATAATGAACTTTATCGCAGATTTCTTCGCGACTTTATCCATATAATCCTTTATCGCAGAATGTTCAAGATCTGTGGTAACAAGGTTGATCTGTAGGTCGAGGTCGATTTCGGAAAAAAAATGTTCGGCGATCTCAAAATTGCCCATGTGCGCGCTGATCAAAACGCCGCCTTTTTTTGCGGCAAGCATTTCGTTCAAAACCTCAACACCGTCAAATTTATAGGTGAACCGATCGCGAAGACCTGTCTTTATGGAAACTTTGTCAACAATGGTCTGACCCAATGCATAAAAACTTTGGTACACAGACGTCCATGATTTAAACCTGGAATATTTGAGCCTTTTGCGAAAATAATAATGAATGGCGCGCTTGTTCTCTCCCAAAAAAAGAAAAAAGTAGGCAGCAACAAATATCAGGATAAAGTAGGCGGAACGGATTCCTAGGTTTTTGATAAAGAAAACAAATATTCGGTAGCCCAAAACATTGCCGCGCGATTTGCCGGCCCATTTAGTTTCAGCCATTTTTTGCCTTTAGCTTGCGCTCGATCAGGTCGTAGAAATCCTGAAAAGACGATACACCCACAAAGTCGGCCTCGACCAACTTGACGCCAAAGTTGGCATCGATGGAAACAACCAGATCGACATAGTCCAAGCTGTCAAGACCCAGCGTATCCTTTAAATTTGCTTCCGAAGAAATCTGGTCTCGCCGAACCTCGAACTCCTCGCTGAGAAATTCCTTTATTTTATCCTCAATGGCGGTTTTGTCCATTATTCTTTATATTTTTTAACGACAAGCGCTGAATTTGTACCTCCAAACCCGAAGGAATTGGACAAAAATAAATTAATTTCTTTATTGATAGTATGCTTTGCCAAATTTAATTTGACGGCATCGGGCGCAACATCGTCCAAATTGATGTTGGGAGCAACAAAGGAATGGTGCATCATCAGTAGCGAATAGATTACTTCGCTGGCCCCCGCCATCCAACATTCATGACCTGTCATCGACTTGGTCGAACTCACGAGCGGGCCATTTTCACCAAAAACCTCGATTATCGCTTTAGCCTCGTTGACATCTCCAACGGGCGTGGAAGTTGCATGCGCGTTTATGTAATCAATATCGGCAGGCTTTGCCCCGGCATCGGAAAGCGCTCGGTTCATGGCGGTCATGGGCCCATCAACATTGGGTGTGGAAATATGGCCGCCATTTGACGAAAATCCGTAGCCAACAATCTCGCCCCAGATATTAGCGCCACGATCCTTTGCCGATTCCAGGCTTTCGACGATCAAAGTAGCTGCTCCGCCGCTCGGGATCAATCCATCACGGGAATTATCGAATGGCCGGCTTGCCTTTTCGGGCTCCGACTCTCGATTGGAAAAAACGCCAAGTCCATCAAAACTGCTCATTGCATATTTATTGATCTCTTGAGCGCCGCCGCAAATTATCACATCCTGAAGACCGTTCTTTATCATGAAATAGGCCAATCCGATCGAATGCGAACCGCTTGCGCAGGCCGCGCTAATGGTGAGATTTATTCCCCGGAGTCGAAAAATCGTGGAAAGGTTCATCGTAACGGTGGAGTTCATCGATTTGAAAATGGCACCCGAACCGATCATGGCGGTATCCTTCTTGGCGCGCAGTATGTCGATAGAGTCGATGACGCCTTTTGAAACACTGTCATTTCCGTAAAGTATCCCAACTTCCCTTTCGTCAAAAAAACGCTCGACAATGTCTGCTGTTTGTAATGCCTCGAGCGTAGCCATGTAAGCAAATTCGGTTTCCTCACCGATCGTCAACCGTTGTCTGCGGCCCAGAAGATTTTTCAGGTCTGGTCGGGGCACTGTTCCGGTAAGCCCCGAACTGTAACCGAATTCCTTTCGTTCTGGGTCGAGCACGATTCCAGACTTGCCATTGTACAGCGAATCTTTCACCTCGTCGAGCGAAGTTCCAATGCAGGAATAAATCCCCATACCTGTTATGACAACCCTTTGATCCATCTTATGAATATATTCCGCCGTTGATGTTTATTGTTTCGCCCGTGATGTAGCTGGCTTTTCTTGATATCAAAAAACTTACAAGTTCGGCAACTTCTTCCGCTTCGCCAAAACGATTGGCCGGAATCATCTTCACCAATTCCTTTTGATCAAGATCGGCGGTCATATCAGTATTGATAAATCCTGGCGCCACCGCGTTGACGGTAATGTTGCGTTTGGCAACTTCCTGCGCTAAGGCCTTTGTCGCGCCGATCAACGCTGCCTTTGCAGCAGAATAGTTGGTTTGTCCTGGAGTTCCCTTTACGCCAGATACCGATACCATATTGACGATTCGTCCATATTTGCTGCGCAGCATCTTCTGTATAAAGAAATTTGTGACGTTATAGAATCCGTGCAAGCTCGTGTTGATCACATCGTTCCAATCCTCTGGCGACATCCACATAAAAAGGCCATCGCGCGCTATACCGGCGTTGTTGACAATGGCTTCCACCAATGCTTCAGGATTTTCTTTCTCCCAATCGGATAGCGCCTCGAGCGCTTGTTCGCGGTTGGCGATGTCGAATTTTATGGCTTCTGCGCTTCCGCCGAGTTTCTTGATTTGTTCCACGGTTTCATCGGCCGCCGCAGCGTTGGAGTTATAATTGACCAAAATATGATAAGCTGAATCTTGCGCGAGCTTAAGGCATATTGCCTTGCCAATCCCGCGAGATCCGCCTGTAACGATTGCACATTTCATGTATACTTTTCTTAATACGATTCTACTTCTGAAAGTTCTCGGCGTTGTCGAACCATTGGTTGCCCAACACAGTTCCGTCGGTTTTTAAAAAGGCCCATTCCTTGTCACGCTTCACACGCACCAGGCCGCTAATGTACCCTTTATCATCATTTTTAAAGATCGAGAAAAGTCCGCCCGCGGAGATTCCATATTGGGTCGGAACTATCAATTTGCCCGATTCATTGATGAATCCCCAGTCTTTATCCTTGACCGGCGCCAATCCGTCGGCACTAAAGATTTCAGCATCATTATAATTGGCTTCGATAACCACTTCGCCTTTCATATTGACGTAGCCCCATTTTTTTCCGATGGCAACCGGCGCGAGGTTCTTTACGAATGCTTTGGCTTTTTCAAACTTAGGTTCTATTACCCATTCCCTTTCAGATCGATGAAGCCAACCTTTTTGTCCTTTCTGGCGTAGGTCAAATCCTGAATATGGAAATCCCAGATCTTGTCAACACCATCAACAGCGGTAAATTTACCGTTGCTCACGAGCCCGAACGACGTTCCATTCTTTGCCCAAGTGGTGTTTTTGTGATAATTGCCAACTTCCTCATACATTATATCCACCACTACTTTACCGCTTTCATCGATTATTCCCCAACGGTCATTGTTCCTTACTCTTGCATATCCGTTTTCAAATGACTTGATTACGTCATATTTCGGTTCGACGATTGTGGATAATTTGGCATTTATCAAACCTACTTTGCCGCCATTCTTGATGAAGGCAATTCCATTTTCAAAATCGTAGACCTTATCCGTGTTTGGTGTGGGCAATGCCTCGCCTTTTTTATTGATGTAAAACCATTTTTTGTCCTGGGCAACGACGCCAATTCCACTATCGAAATATTTAACATCATCGAATGTTGCCGGAATGACCCAGTCTGCTTTTGAGTTGATAAATCCCCATTTTCCATTTTCTTCAGCGGCGGCCAGACCATCTGAAAAATTCTTTGCGGTCTTGTATTTCGGCTGGATGACAAATTCGCCCGTTCTTGATATGAATCCAAATTTTCCGTCCTTTCTCACCAAGGCCAATTCTTGTGCGTTGACAAAGTGCGTTAGCATTAATAGAATAAGCAGTTGTTTTTTCATATTTCGAAGCGTCATAAAAGTGATGATTGATCAAATATCAATTATTAATCAAATGTTCTTTTACTTTTTGGACAAATGGATACATTATTTGATCTTCCTTGAATACCGGAACGATCGCCCTGATCTCATCGTACATTTTTTTGGTTACCGACGAAACCTTGTTGTTGTATCCCAAGTAATCAATCGCCTGAACAATGGTAATCATTTCGATCGACAGAACCTCAAAAGCATTCTCGATGACCTTTGCCGTTATCACCGCAGCGTTCGTTCCCATACTTACGATGTCCTGATTATCGTTGTTGTTGGGAATGCTGTGGACGTACATTGGGTTGGAGAGCATTTGGCTTTCGGCGGTTGTTGAAGTTGCGGTAAATTGAACGCCCTGCATTCCAAAATTGAATCCGAGCTTGCCCAAATTGACGAACGGTGGCAGAATCTCGTTGATTTTGGGGTTCAAAAGATAATTGAGCTGTCGTTCGGCGAGCATCGTAAGTTTTGTGACAACGATCTTGAGCTTGTCCATTTCCAGCGAAATAAAGTCGCCGTGAAAATTGCCGCCGTGGTAAATGTGCTTGTTCTTGACATCGATGATCGGGTTGTCGTTGGCCGAATTGAACTCGTTCTCGATCACGTTTGCGGCGTTTTCGATTGTTTCGTCAACTGCGCCCAAAATCTGTGGAACACATCTCAACGAATAATATTCCTGTACTTTTTCCTTAAAGATCGCTTCATCATTGGAACCGTTGTACAGGTGATCCTCGCGCTTTTTAATAAGTTGACTGTCCGAAAGGATATCGCGCATTTTCTGCGCAACCTTTTGCTGGCCCTTGTGGCGTTTGGTAATATTCAGTTCGGCCGAAAAGTGATCGTCGTATGTCTGTACCATTTCGTTGATGGCACAAGAACATTTTATGGAATAATCGAGCAACTGCTTGGCGCGATGAACGTTGACAGCGCCGATTCCGGTCATCACCGAAGTGCCGTTCATCAGGGCAAGGCCTTCGCGAATCTCGACAGATACCGGCTGGAGTTTTTCGATATCAAAAACCTTTTCGGTCGGCATTCTTTCGCCTTTATAAAAAACCTCGCCCTCGCCTATCAGCACGAGCGCGAGATGCGCAAGCTGAACAAGATCGCCGCTTGCCCCAACGCCGCCGTGCTCAAAAATGAGCGGCGTTATGTCACGGTTTACAAGTTCGGTCATGAGGTCAATCACCGACGGATGAACGCCTGAATAGCCAAGCGAAAGCGTATTGAGCCTTGCAAGAATCGCTGCTTTAACAAAGAGTTTGTCAAGCGGTTTTCCCGTGCCCGATGCGTGGCTGCGGATAAGATTGTACTGCAACTGCACGCGATCTTCATCCTTGATGCGATATTGGGCCATTGGGCCAAAACCGGTATTGACACCGTAAATAATCTTGTTGGCCGAAAAAGATTTCAGGAATTCAAAACTGCTGACAATCCGTGCGCGAACATTTTCATCAATGGCAATTTTTTGATCTCCAAAAACGATCGAATCGAATTCCTCGAGCGCCATAAAATCTGCGATTTTCTTCATCAAAAATTCTTATACAACGTTTCCGTTTATAATTTATTTAAAAAATTGTGCGTAATTTGAAGCCGCAAATGTACCATTTTAATCAAAATATTCTCCAACAATGACACATGAGTCTGTCGATGTACTGATAATTGGCGCTGGGCCTTCCGGCTGTGTTTCAGCGGGTTTTCTGCACAAGCACGGTGTGAAAATCAAGGTCGTTGAGAAAGCCGTTTTTCCGCGGTTGGTCGTTGGCGAAAGCCTTATACCGCGGGTAATGGACAATTTTTCTGAAGCCGGACTTTTCGAGGCTTTGGACAGCTATGGTTTTGAAAAAAAACTTGGGGCTCGATTTATAAGGGGCGAGGAAATTTGTGTTTTTGATTTCAGCCAAAAGTTTTCCGAAGGTTGGGACTGGACCTGGCAAGTACCGCGTGCCGATTTTGACAATGCCATGGCAAAGGAAATCGTGAGAAAAGGCATCGATGTCGAGTTCAATTCGGAGGTGACTGCGGTAGAATTTGAAGGCAAAAATTCAGTGTCGACCGTCAAGGACAGTAGCGGAAATATTAAACAAATCAGCGCAAAATTCATTATTGACTCTAGTGGCTACGGTCGCGTTCTGCCGAGATTGCTCGATCTTGACAAACCATCGGGGCTCGATCCACACTCTTCGATCTTTACCCATGTCCAGGACATCAATCGCCCCGAAGGTGGGGAAGGAACGATGATCTCCTTCGATATTCTGGAAACAGAAGTATGGCTTTGGGTGATTCCGTTCTCGAATGGCAACACGAGTTTGGGCGTTGTGGGCCCAACGGATTTCATCAACGGACTTTCAGAAAACAAGGACAATGCCGAGGCTTTGCGCAGGGCAATTTCAATGTCCGACTTTTATATCAAGCGTTTTGAGAACACCGAATTTTTGTTCGAGCCGATAAAGCTCGAGAACTATTCGCGATCGGTCAAGCAGATGTACGGCGATGGTTATGCCCTTACGGGAAACAGTTCGGAATTTCTGGATCCGGTATTTTCTTCGGGCGTTGCATTTGCCACCGAATCAGGGATAATGGCGGCAAAACTTTTTCTAAAGGAACAGCAAGGCCATTACGTCAATTGGGAAACCGAATTCACCGGCTATATGAAAAGCGGCATAAATGTTTTCACCACTTACGTGAAAGAATGGTACACGGGCAATCTTCAGACATTGTTCTTCCACCAGCCAGAAAACCCAGACGTGAAACGAAAAATATGTGCGGTGCTCGCCGGATATGTATGGGACCAGAACAATCCTTTTGTTAAAAAGCACGACAACTTGATCAAGAACATGGCACATTTGATAAATATGTCACAGGAGTAAGCCATTCTCCTTTAAATAAAAACCGGCCTCGCACCCGAATTGTTTTATAAAACGCGCTTCAATTGCTGCACAATGTTCTTTGCGAGTTTCTCATAAGCAGCAGAAATCCTTTCGCCGGGATCGTCAAGGTCTTTGTTCTCAAAACCAATTGCCTTTTCAAATTTTATATGAAAGATTTTATTCTCCGAATTCTTTGTCTCGAAAAAGGTAAAGACCGCCGAGATCTTTGGAGGTTCGCCACCAATGCCAAATCCGTAACCGAGAGCCAAGTTGTGCTGATGTCCATTGTATATTGAGCCGTTGAATCCTGCACTACCTTCACCTCGCCATTGGCAAAGTGGGTGTTGAAATATTCGATGAAACGCGGTTCGTAGATTTTCTTGCGATTGCCATACCAATCATGTTCGAAAAGCGCTGCCTTTTCGGGATCGTTCCTTCGCTTGGCGACTTTCTCCTTTACAAAGTCTTCTTCAGATTCATAACCGTGAATGGCCATTTTGCTGTAATCGAACGTGACATTGTACGAACTTATGCCCTTCAAATCTTTTAAATTCCCCCACAGCACATCATAGCGCTGGGCCGAAGCAGTGCTGACAATCAAAATCAGGAAAAGTATTGTTTTCTTCATTTATCCGAAATGATTTGTAAAAAAGCCCGGATGAACCGGGCTTCTGTCAATTTACTATTTGTACGCTTTCTTGAGCAGATATTGGCCCAGAGATTTTCCTGTTTTCGCAAATCCTTCACCAATTCGTGTCTCATTGCTGAATTGGCTTCCATATTGTGTTCCCGGCGCTTCTTCAAATTTAAGTTCGAGCAAAACGTTCGATTTGTTGCTGCTGTCCACGAATTTTAAATTTGTGGATACTTTTGCAGGTTGTTTCATCACTGAAACGTCCCAGCCTGGGTAAATCCAAATCGCCTCAACGATCAATGTATATTTTGCATCTTTTAGGCCCTCCTGAAAAGTAACGTCTTTCTTCGCTTTTGTCAAGATCGTATTGACAAGTTCAAGAAATTTGGGCTGCCAAATTCCTTCCTTTGCGCCTTCCCATTTCTTTTTCCAGATTTCACCGTTCCCTTTTGCTTTGTCATTGAGGTCTTTTGCCCTGTCATCCTTGTATTGAGCTTCGGTTTTTTTCTCCTTCATCAAGGTCAGCGTGCTGTAATCAAACTCGACGTTGATTTCCTTTTGCCCGGCAAGAAAGCCGAAATCGCCTTTTACGACGTCGATATCCTGCGCAAAAACAGCCGACGAAAACAAAGCTGCAACAAATACAAATAATTTTTTCATCTTTTTAAAGTTTTGGTTAACGGCGTCAAATATATGAATTTAACGAATGTTGAAACAAAAAATGAAAGTTGCTTTAATCTTATTCAAAATCTTGGACAGATCGTCGTGTGAAAATTTGCGCTACTTTTATCTCAAAATATTCTCACAATGGGCAAATTGATAAAATGGAGTTTTGTGCTGATGGTGTTTTCGCTTTTTTTATCGGGTTTCGCGAAATTCTACAATTACGGTGATTCGTTTAATTTTTCAATCGCGATTTGGATTTTCAGCATCTTCTTCGCGATTTGTGCGGGCATCGAGGTTTGGCGGTCGCCACGACTGTCGCAGAGCAGCAAGAATTTGTGGATCGCGGGATTTATTCTATCTGGTCCGATCGCGGGATATTTTTATGTGGTGCACGCCCGAAAAAGGATCACCGGCGCTAAACAGGATCTTGGCGATGTGCTGTGATTATCTTGATGCGATGATTATTCAAGAAATCTTCGATGCCCGTGTTGAATTTATGAATTCCATTGCCCAACTGTAAATCTCGAACTTTATTAAATTTCGCTGATACTTGCTCCTTGCGAAGTTTGGACTAACTTTGCCGGTTGCGCACCGTTCGTGCGTTGCGTGAGGGATTGTCGTGGAAATCCTTTTTTCTCAGCTTTTTCAGCTGAGAAAAACGATTGAAACAAAAGCCCGACCAAGTCCCGCGTGCGGCAGCAAAGCGGGATGAAGGGCACGCCCAAAATCTACGATTACCATGATGAAGAATATTCGGAATTTTTGCATTATCGCCCATATCGACCACGGAAAAAGCACGCTCGCAGATAGACTTCTGGGGGCGACGCAAACCGTGACGGCGCGCGAGGAAAAAGCGCAACTTCTTGACAGTATGGACCTTGAGCGAGAACGCGGCATCACGATAAAAAGCCACGCGATCCAGATGGAATATATGTACAAGGGCGAAAATTACATTCTGAACCTGATTGACACTCCAGGTCACGTGGATTTTTCATACGAGGTTTCGCGCTCCATTGCGGCTTGCGAAGGCGCGCTTTTGATCGTGGACGCGGCGCAAAGCATTCAGGCGCAGACGATTTCAAATCTTTATCTCGCACTTGAAAATGATCTTGAAATTATTCCAGTATTAAATAAAATTGACCTTCCGAGCGCCAATCCCGAAGAAGTGAGCGATGATATCGTGGATCTTTTGGGCTGCAAGATCGAGGACATTATCCACGCGTCGGGCAAAACGGGTTTTGGCGTTGAGGATATTCTCGCCGCTATCATTGAAAGGATTCCGCCGCCCAAAGGTGTTGTTGACGAGCCTTTGCAAGCTTTGATATTCGATTCTGTTTATAATCCATTTCGTGGTATCGAGGTTATCTTTCGCGTGAAAAATGGCGAGATCAGAAAAGGACAGAAAATTAAATTCATGGCAACGGGCAATGAATATTTTGCCGATGAAGTGGGGACTTTAAAGCTCAACCAAGTACCAAAATCCGTGATCTCAACAGGCGATGTTGGTTATCTGATTTCTGGAATAAAAGAGGCGAAAGAAGTGAAAGTTGGCGACACGCTGACCGATGCCAAAACGCCGACCACCAATATGATCAAGGGTTTTGAAGATGTGAAGCCGATGGTTTTTGCGGGAATCTATCCTGTTGATACCGAGGATTATGAAGAGCTTCGCAACTCGATGGAGAAACTACAACTGAACGATGCGTCATTGGTTTTTGTGCCTGAAAGTTCGGCCGCGCTTGGTTTCGGTTTCCGCTGTGGATTCTTGGGAATGCTGCACATGGAAATCATTCAGGAAAGGCTTGAGCGCGAGTTTGATATGACGGTGATCACAACGGTTCCCAACGTTTCGTATTTTGCGTATTCCAAAAAAGAGCCGACCGTTCCTATGATCGTCAACAACCCCACAGATTTGCCCGAACCTTCGCGTTTGGACCGTGTGGAAGAACCTTATATAAAGGCGACAATCATTACCAAATCTGATTTTGTGGGCAATGTGATGAGCCTTTGTATCGAAAAACGCGGCGTGATCACCAACCAAACCTATCTGACGACCGAACGCGTCGAACTGAATTTTGACATGCCGTTGGCAGAGATCGTTTTCGATTTCTATGACCGACTCAAAACCGTTTCAAAAGGTTATGCATCGTTCGACTATTCCCCGATCGGAATGCGGCAGTCAAATCTAGTGAAGGTCGATGTGCTGCTGAATGCCACGATCGTAGATGCGCTTTCGGCTTTGATCCACGCTGACAACGCTTATAACATAGGGAAACGAATGACCGAGAAACTTCGCGAGCTTATCCCAAGACAGCAGTTTGACATACCGATCCAGGCGGCAATTGGTGCCAAAGTTATTGCACGTGAAACCATTAAAGCGCTCAGAAAAGACGTTACCGCCAAATGTTATGGTGGAGATATTTCGCGAAAGCGCAAACTTCTTGAAAAGCAGAAAAAAGGCAAGAAACGCATGCGACAAGTTGGCAACGTTGAGATTCCGCAAGAGGCGTTTATGGCAGTTTTAAAGCTGAACGATTAAAACCATTTGCGCACGCGCTGGATTTTCTGAAACAATCTTTCCGCATCTTCCTTTTTGAAAAGCTGCGTCCCCGAATTCATTGTTGCCGCCGAACCGCAGGCAACGCCCCATTGAATCGCTTCCTTGTTCGAGAGTCCGTGCGACAGAGCGTTCACGATACCGGCAACCATACTATCGCCGGCGCCAACGGTGCTTTTGACCGATACGCTTGGTGCAGAAACATATATGGTTTCGTCCTTTGTGACCAAGACTGCGCCCTGCGAACCGAGAGAGATCGCGAACATATCGGCTTGCCCTTTGTCAATCAACAATCTTGCGGCATCATCAGCCTCGTCGGCTTCCAAAGTTTCGACGCCCACAAGTTTTGCGAGTTCGCCAATGTTTGGTTTTGCCAGAAACACTCCCGCTTCCAACGTTTGTTTTAAAGCGTCACCCGAAGTGTCGAGCACAAAGCGGGCATTGTTTTTTTGACATTCGCGGGCGATTTCAACATAAAAATCATCTGGGGTTTGTTCTGGAAGACTGCCGCTGGCAACAATATATTTTGGACAAATATTCTTTACCGCCGTTATGATCTTTTGAAGTTCCGAGGTTGACAGCGAATTTCCAGGGAAACCAAAACGATACTGCTTTTTTGTGTTTTCGTCCATGGCTATTAAATTTTCGCGCGTCCAGCTTTTAACCGCAATGGGCATTCGCTCAATTTCTTCGCCCTCCAGCAATTCCTCCAGCTTCTTACCGCTCGAACCACCTGAGGTAAAAATGCAAAATGAAGATGTGCCAAGTCGTGCCAGTGCTTTTGACACGTTCACTCCGCCACCGCCAGCATCATACGTTGGCGCGCTGCAACGCAATTTTTGATCTGCTACGAGTCCTGAAAAAATTGTGTTTTTATCAAGAGATGGATTCACGGTAATCGTTACAATATCATGTTTCATAGGGTGATTCTTAGATTGAAATAGATTGGGCTTTGTACCTTTGTCGAAAGTAAGAAAAATGATCGAAGATAAAAACCCGCAGCGCACATCAATAGCCCAATTGGAATGCGACAGTCGAATCTGGTGAAAGTGGATTCTTTTGAATGCAACCATTGTCGATGCACTTTCAGCATTGATTCATGCAGACAATGCGTACATTATTGGCAAACTCATGACCGAGAAACTGCGCGAACTCATTTCGAGACAACAATTTGATATTCCAATCCAGGCTGACATTGGTTCCAAGACCGGTGCGCGTGAAACCATAAAAGCGCTCTGAAAAGACGTTACTGCCAAGTGTTATGGTGGTGATATTTCGCAAAAGCGCAAACTTCTCGAAAAGCTGAAAAAAGGTAAAAGCGTATGCGACAAGTAGGCAATGTTGAAATTCCGCAAGAAGGATTTATGGCGGTTTTAAAGTTGAGTGATTAAAGAGAGTAAACTGCGTATATTTTACATCAAATCTACATTCTAATTTCTCAATAAGCAGGCGAAGATTATTACTGCTTTATAAATTTTATAACCGAGCCCTTGGACGGGATTTGTAGCACGTACAACCCGCTAGGAAGATAAGCCACATCGATTTCCATATCTGATCCCAAGACATTCCCGTTTCCAAGAATCCTACCCTTTACATCCAAAATACGATAATTTGAAATCTCGGCAAAATCTCCTTTGACGTGCAGGATTTTGCTTGCAGGATTTGGATAAATAGTCGCCAAATGTTTTTTGTCAAATTGACTGGTTGCAAGAAGGTTTCCATTATAACGAATTACAGCTATTTGATCTCCGGCATATCCCACTGCCACAATTTTATTGTCTGCTTGTATAGCAACATCTCTCGCTTGAGAGTCTATGGGCGTTCCAAATGGTGTTGATCCAAATGAGGTGGTCACTTTTCCACCTGTCCCAAAAGTTGATGTAGGCGTGTAATCTGGATTGAGACTTGCAATACCAAAGTCACCAAATCCAAAAGCATCCGTTGCGCCAGCCATGATATATTTGCCATCGGTAGATTGCGCAAGTGAGAATGCTGCAGCATTAAGATTTAATCCAAAACTAACCAGAGCTTGGTTGGAAGATGAATCTAAAACACCATTGGCCGTAATCTCATAAATTGAAAAACGAGTGGAGGTCCCTGATCCCGACGCTTGACCTGCAACCACAAATGTATTATCTGGTTTTAAAAGCATGGCATATGAGCGGTCATATCCATTGAATGAACCTTGATAAAAAGCAACGCCATCGGTAGAAAATGTTGTGTCCAGTGTTCCGTTTGCATTAACCCTAGCCGCCCAATGATCGCTCAGTTCAGAATTGGTGGGTGATTCCCGCCAGCCAACTGCAGATATTTTTCCATTTGGCTGTACTGTAAGGTCTTCTACATTTAATCGAAATTGTGAGTCGTTTGAACCAACACCAAGCAACCTTATCCCATTTCCATTGAATGTAGGGTCTAAAAATCCATTTATATTGAACCGGGCTATCGCAGGTGCCGAAGTATCATTTGTTGTGAAAGATTGACCGCCCACAACAATTTTACCAGAGGATTGATCAATTTTGACCGCATTAATATTTGACGGCTTGCCAGATTCAAAAGCGAGAATATTTATACCAGACTCGCCGAAGGTTGTGTCCAGCGTTCCATTTGCGTTGAGCCTCATTGTAGATCCTTGATAATAAATGTTGGCCAGTGACGCAGTCTGACCTACCAAGATGATCTTTCCGTCTGCTTGCACTGCCATATCGGTCACTTCATCTGCAAACCCACCAATAGGTACTATCGCTATACCTGCATTTCCAAATGAATTGTCAAAACTGCCATTTGCGTTAAGACGTATACAAACGTTGCCAACTTGCGCAAAATTTGAGTTGTAACCAGCAACCAGAATTTTACCATCTGGTTGAGTGGATACGGCTGTTGCAACTGCTGTTTGACCAAGAGATATCAACAGCTTACCGCCAGTGGCAAAACCAGTGTCCAAAGTTCCTGGTTGTGAAAAGCATGATAGGCTGAAAAATAGGATTGAGAGGTGGAATAGTTTTTTCATTTGATAAAATTTTATTAAGGAGCTTTTAAAATTAACAGAATTATTTGGTTCTTGCGAATACATAACGAGGAATATTGTTAGATTTTTTAACAAATTTTCTGTAAAATTCTTTGGCCATTGAATTATTATCAACGTTGTAATATAGATCAGCCATATTAAGAAGATTAGCAGAATTATCAGGAAATTGTTCATAAATTTTTCGCATTATATTGAGGCCAATATCATCACCAAGATTTTTACCTAAAATGACATAATCATCGACATTAGAACTAGATATTGGAAAGTTATATAAATACTCAATTACATTTAATACCATCCAGGTATCACCATCTGTCGCTTTACTTATTAGAGATTTCAGTAATTCGACTGCAGGTGGCACTATTTTAAACATTACATTTTGATGATCAATGGTTTCAAAAGGTTGTATATAATAGCTAAAGTCAATCTCGCTGCCATCGACTAAAGGAAATGTGTCATGATAAATTATAATTGACTTTGTCAGAACCCAATTATTGATTTTCTGGTCGTAATCATAAACTTCAAAGTTTTCCACTCTGCCACTGCCTGTCCCGCCATAATTGTAGACTAGTTTACGTTCCCCAATACTCGTCAAAGCCGATGTAAACCCATCATTTTCAAATTTAAAAAATCTTGTTGTAGTAGACGTTTTAACATAGCCGCTCACAAACGGTGCATTTATGTTGTAGGAAATTGTGTCAACTGTTGCATCGCCATCCAAGTCGGCAAATTGTAATACTGGATGATTTATACCTTGACAATATCCACTACTAAAAGTGATTAAACTAAATATCATCAACACGACTCTTAGCATATTCATAAATTTTCTTATTAGCCTTATTATCATTTATTTTACCGTCATCATAAAGTTCAATAACTCTGCTATACGCCTTCGTGGACTCAATTTTATCTTTTCCTGTACCTTTTAATTGAGGAGATTTGGAATCGTGATATTTTGCCCATAAATTTATACTTGCAAAAGTATTGTATACTTTACTATCTTCAATTTTGAATTGATTCCCTGCTAACTTTTGGTCATCTGCATCTTTAATATCCATCGCTTTTATCAAATTTTGAATCACTTCCTTACGATGTAAAAATCCATTAAAACCGCCATTGATCTTGTACGTAATATAAATTAGATCATTATCGTCAGCGTATTGACTTAAACCTTTATTGACCTGCCAAAACCATGCTGCACTTTTAATAATCAATTCTAAGTTAGATGCAATTAATATATTATTGGGCTCAATTGTAAAGTCAACTAAAAGTGAGGAATTTAAAGAATTGAATTTTGAAAATTTTTTGTAATTTTCGCGACCTGTTAAATGTAATAGTCCTCTTCCTTTAAATCGTAGTCCATCACCCAGCGAATTATTTCCCAAATCTTTTCTATTTTCATAACGCTTAAAATATGAGTCATTTCCATCTTCGAGTGATGTTGATAAATCAGCCGTTTCCTGTGCGGACTGTGATAGAAAGTGAGCGAATCTTAACTTTGTATCAATCCCAAAAGATATTAGTATTCTATTTAGTGAATCCATAAAAGTTTGGGCTTGGAGATTATATACATCTATGTATAATTTCATGTTTTTATGGTAAAATAATTTACCCCTTTTAAACACTTTGTTAAACTCATCTATTTTGATAATACTTTCAACGTTTTCGGCTATAATGTCAACCTTTTCATTTGTAAATAACACTGTGCCGTCGTCATTAACTTTAATATTTTTCGAAACTGTGCTTGTCAGCTTTTTACTCCAGTTTTCCATGACGTAAATTTTAAGAGCGAAGTTTTTCTGTGCATACGGAACTGGAAGGATAACGAATGCATTAATGTAAAATGAATTTAGTTTTCTTAAATCAATTTTTTGATAGCTTTGGGAAAATTTATTCCCGTTTACTTCAACACTGATTGTATGATTTGTTGGCACTGAATTTAAAAGTATTTCAACTTCAAAAGTTTGCTCAATTTTATTAACTCGTGCTCTAGGATAGATCTCTATTCTTTCAATTACAATTGTCGAGTCATAATCAACCTCTACAAACTCATCATAATCTGCCCCAAACTCAAATCCCAATTCGCGCCATCTTTTTAACTGTGCTGTAGTCATAATCAATAATTTAACATATGATAATCCTAGATTTACACCGCAGGATTCGGCTCGGGCTTAACATCTCTTACGCCCAGCGTGTTTTCATTCTTTTTAAAAAGGAAATTTTCCCGCGCATCTTTACAGTCATCGCTACACGGCAAACCGTCCTCGCCAGGAAGCATGACCCCGTTACTTTGTAGTACCACAAGATTTGTTGGCAGAACGCTTTCCCATGTTTCTTTGACTGAATATTCTTGCTCCATGATCTCATCAATGATAGATATGTACTGAGGATCACCGAGCAACGGAACTTCGCCGCCATTCCATATTTGACCGGTGGCCATGTAGTGCATTACAGATTTTTCAAATCCTGGTCGCACCGTCACGTTAACTCGCGCCATTCCAGCCTGCATAAAACTTCTAAATATGGCATCATTGCTCTCAAACTGGTACAAATTTTTCCATTCAGTACGCTTGCCCCAATAGTAGGGATAAAAGTTGTAAGACATCAAATTCCACTCAAATGCTTGCTCCATAAACCTAGCTTTGGCCATATAGCTGTCCATCACAGCAGATTGTGTGATTTCAAAATTTTCTAATGTGCTCCCTGAATAAATGTTATCATTGCCCATTTTCGATTGATCCATCATGTAGGCAATACAATTCTTACGTAATACCAACTGCTCGATTTGGCGATAGAATAATGGATTAGAATCCAACGTGTTTTGTCCAGATGCTTTTGCTTCAGACAATGCTTGATTGTACAGCGTCAATTTTGCATTGTAAGCTTCGATTATCGAATTATAGGCCGCCTGCTGCCATTTTTTAATACCTGAAGGACTGAGTTCGCATTTTACTGATATGTTTAATGCCACTGTATGCATATTCGTGGTGCCTATCACTACAGGAACTTGTTTTGTAAATTTATCTATAGAAAAGTATCCTGTGTCAAAACCCAGTCCAGGGGCAAAATTATATCTCGAGACGTTACCTACAGCCACCGTCACTAACCAAAGCATATTGGTGGCTCCCGCTCCTTGAGCATTTAAGTTAATCTTGGCATAAGTGGCAAAATATCTATCATCATTAATTTGAACCGAATTTGCTTTCGTTGTAACTCCACCAGCTGTTTGACTGAAAAAATCAAAAGATTGACCCACGTAAATTGTATCTGCTGGATAGGGCTCAACATCTGCACCATACTCAGCTGCCCATCCCTTGTATGTAACATTGGTTACACTTTCAAAATTTGCAATTCCTCGTACTTTTGAATCCACCGGTGCTTTTAGCAGAACAGCATTTACGTCGCTATTGGCATCTTGAAGTCCTAAAATATGCAACTTACTAGGTTGTGGTATCATAAATTCATAAATGACACGTTTGCCGTAATTGAAAATTTGATTTTTGTAAATGGCAATTGATAAACCTATAGACACCAGAAACATGTTCGCCGCTTTGACGATTGTCAAAAATGTGACTGTTAAGATCCCTAAAACTCTCTGTGATTTTTACAACAGTTTCTTTTTTTATGCGGCTCAAGATTCGCTCAGTTGCCCTTTCTGTGAGTTCTTTGGACTGCGTTACCGCTTGCCTGTTTGATTCTTCTTTGGTGTTGTTGCTTGCGTATGTTCCACCAGCGTCTAAAGTCTGTCCACCTGTAAATTCTGCATGTACATCGGCATAAGCTGTCAACTGATTCTGAGACTGCATCATTTTGGCTATCTCATTCTGCATTTCAAAACGCTGCGTCGAAATTGTATCTGTCAATATTTCCTTTTCAGTCTCCTCCGAAGTTCTTACCGTTGTTTCTTGAGTGGTGGTTTTTTCAGTTGTCTTCTCCTTAAACTCTCGTGCCATTATATTTTCTATATGGGCAACTTCGCCAGCATCATAGCAACAAATTTCCTGCACAACTTTGCGATACTCCGCAATGCCAAGATATCTATAGCCGTATTTACTAGGTATAAACGCTACCTGACCTTGTTCAGGTTCATCTGGATTACCTGCACCTCCAGAATTTCCATCTTCACCATCTCCCACAAAAACAACCATAAAACCAATAGCACAATTTGAATTGGTATCGCCGCTACGAAATGGGCCATGTTTAAAATTACAAGACCAAGATTTTTTTAAACCATTGGTGAAAGTTATCACGCCTTGAATCTTAATAACACCAACTGCGAGAGAAGGTATAACTGTATCAGGATTTCCAAAAAGTACTGGTATAAAAATTCCACCCACTGTTGTTGATGAATTGGTGGTTGTAATTGGCTCACTAATGGAATTGTTTTGAGCAACATACCAATAATCTAATTTCTCCATCAGCAAATTTTGATTGCCGTTGCTTGTATTTACAGTCATTGAGTATGGACTGCCCTCATCCATAGATTTTCCTGCCGCTGGACAAATGATAAATGGTAAGGAATCTCCCTTCAAGAACGCTTCGTCGGCTAACTCAAAAATCGTATCACCAATTACTGCTATCGGTCGGCTGTTTACTCCATTGTCCAATAATGATTTGCTCTGTAGTAAAAGCTCCTCGTCAATTCGCTCGTAAACTTCATTAAATTCAGAAGATGTGATGTCATCGTTGAACAAATTTTTGAGAATATAAAAATCATTTTCATCTAACTTCTTTTTAACATCATCGAATTCGATCGAAATCTCTTCATTATAATGAAAAAGCGGAATCTGTGGCTGTGGTATATTAGGCACGTTGCAGATATCCGTTGGGTCAAAATCATTTGGGTTCGGGCAATTCAGTCGTACCGCTGCGTCATAATCCTGTCGGTAAGTTTCCATTAGAGTAGCGACATTGGCGCTATGGGCGATTAATTCAGACTGAATAATCGCTTGCTGCTCTTTTATCAGCTGTTGCTCAATTTTCTGCACTTTCTCCTTTAGGGATTGCAAGTCGTCTGAAAGTTGTCTGCTATGAAAATATTTGGCCAACTCTGTTAATTTCTTACCCGGTGAGGTGGAAGGTTTCTCTACGGAGTCTGCTATATCGAACGTCTTTTTAATCACTCCAAACAACTCAAGCGGAAGTATCACATTTGCTTTAACCAAAATTGGGATTGCCGCCTTGTCAGCCACCATACTTTTTCCAGTATTCTTCAACAAATTTTGCGTCACCAAAAATTGGATCAACAGATCCTTCGTGTAGAATGATTTCTGCAGAACGGTCTGATAAAACAGATTGTCCCAGAGTTGGGATTCGTCGGAAAATGCACTTACGGTGGCTATCAAGTTATAAATATAATCTACATCTGGGCTGTTGCGGTTTCGTGAAATATAATTGGAAAGTTCAAAAAATGCAGGATTCATTAGCTTAACATCATCGACACGCGCCAGTAGGTTTTGGCTGTGCCTCTTCAAAATCCGTTGCAGCCTTGATAAGGGCTGGCCACACAGAATCACCTTCGGGAACAGTATCAACTTCGCTAAAAAACACTCCGGTTTTAGTGGGATGAAAAACGAACCGCAACTATTGATCAATTGGATTTGAAAGTTCAGGACTTCGAAGACTTCTAAATCTGAAAAGAGTATTTTGATTTTTAGGACTGCTCATGGTTTATGCTTTTATTAAATTAACATCAAGGAAAATATATTTTTCAGACAATCATCAATAATGAGTTGATTGCCTTAATTAATTGAATCAAATGTAAACAACCAATCGTGAAAAAATTCCTACACTACAAATTTTAACACACCTACGAAAATTTTTTGAGACAATCATTCTTCATTCGAAAGATTGGGCTCAAAGCTGTATCTATTCTTATTCATAATCTGTAGGTATGCTTTGTACCTTTGCCGAAAGTAATAAAAATGATCGAAGATAAAAATCCGCAGCGCACGTCGATAGCCCAACTTGGTGAATTTGGATTGATCGCGCACCTCACAAAACAATTCGAACCAAAAAACCCCTCAACGCTCACATCCATTGGTGACGATGCCGCAGTGCTGGATTTCAAGGACAAAAAAGTGGTGGTTTCCACCGATATGCTCGTCGAGGGCGTGCATTTTGATTTGAGCTATATGCCGCTCAAACATCTTGGTTACAAAGCCGTGTCGAGCAACGTGAGCGATATTTGCGCGATGAACGCCAAGCCAACACAGATCACGATTTCGGTGGCGGTTTCCAACCGTTTTCCGCTCGAGGCAATGGAAGAACTTTTTGCCGGTTTTGCACTTGGCGCCGCGCGTTACAATGTTGATGTTATTGGCGGCGACACCACATCTTCACAAAAAGGATTGATCATCAGCATAACGGTTTTGGGCGAGGCAGATGCTGACGAAATCGTGTACAGAAGCGGCGCAAAACCCACCGATCTTTTGGTCGTAACGGGCGATGTTGGCGCGGCCTACATGGGATTGCAGGTTCTCGAACGCGAGAAACAGGTGTTCAAGGTCAACCCAAATTCGCAGCCCGATCTCGATCCTTACGCTTATTTGGTCGAAAGACAACTCAAGCCGGAAGCCAGAACGGACATCCGAACACTTTTTCACGCGCTCGAGCTCAAGCCGACTTCGATGATCGATATTTCCGACGGACTTTCTTCAGAGATCATGCATTTGTGCAAGCAGTCCAACGTTGGTGCCAACCTTTACGAAGAAAAACTACCGCTCGACCCGCAATTCATCAGCGTTTGCGAAGAATTCAATATCGATTCGACAACGGTGGCGATCAACGGTGGCGAGGATTATGAACTGCTGTTCACCATCGCGCTCGACGATTATGACAAGATCAAGGCCAACCCAAATTTCACGATTATCGGACATATGGTGGAAGCCAACGAGGGAATGCATTTGGTCACACGCGTCAATGCAAAAATCGAGTTGAAAGCGAGAGGTTGGGATGCGATGGAGGAGCAGATCTGAAGCTAAAATTTTATAAATGAGATTTTTAGTTGCCCAGTCAATATATAGAGGTACATTTGCGCACTTAAAAAAAATAGATTACCTATGAAAAATTTACGCATTAGCGCGCTTATGGCCGCATCGATTTTGGCTTTCTCATGTTCGTCCGACAAAAATGACGTTGTAGTAGTTCCAATTCCTGTGCAAGAAACATTATTAAACACACCTGTTGCCGGAACAATCTACAGCCAACCATTTGCGATCAGCGCCGATGGTGGATATGCCAGCAATATCAACAGCAATGGAATTGACAAGGTGTACATCTACCTTACATCTTCTAGCATTGGTTGCGATGCACCAGACGGATCAGAGTTTCCTGTCACCGTTTTGGCTCCAGTAGCAGTTGGCACTCATACTGCAAATACTGCCATCTTCTTTAAAGATCCAAATTCTACCGACTTCGTGAACGTTACCGGCGGTATTACAGTGGAAATCATATCGGTTGGTAACACAGTTGTGGGCCGTGTAATGGGCGGAGCGGGCGACCTCGAAAACAAAATAAACGGAAAATTCGAAGTGCCTTATTGCGACTAAACAATTTACCTTTATCAAAATTGAAAGCTGCCCTATGGCAGCTTTTTTTGTAGATATATGCTGGATTTAAAAAATTGATTATTTTGCGGAGCAACTTTTGTTCACGCGCCCGCACGGCGATCATTAAAGACTCAAGGCGACGCTATAAAACAATAAAACAAACAAATGGGCTTTTTACAAGACTTTAATAACTTCGCCGTCAAGGGCAATATGCTGGACCTGGCGGTGGGCGTGGTCATCGGCGCCGCATTCCAGAATGTGATCAAGTCCATGGTGGACAAACTCATCATGCCGCCGCTCTCACTGCTCACAACGGGCGTGAACCTCGGCGACAAAAAGTGGATTTTGCGCCAAGCCGGAAATGGCATGGAACAAATCGTCATCGGTTACGGCGATCTCTTGCAGGTCGGCATCAATTTTCTCATCATAACTTTTACAATTTTTGTCGCCGTTCGCGGACTCAATGCCCTGCGCAACAAAGCCGAAGATCCAAAAGACAAGACGGTCGAAACCCCAAAAAACATTCAGCTGCTCAGCAATATTGAAGAGTTGATGAAAGAACAGGTGGAGTTGTTGAGGAAGATGAAGGAGTGAGGGATTTTTTGGAGCTATCTCCATCTGTCCACTGAACTTGTCTGCCGTGGTGGATCTCCTTTCCTTTGCTGGCGCAAACAAGGAAGGATGCCGCTGCTATCGCTGTCGAGAATATAATCTGCTAATAGAAATCATTGTTACATCGATGGCAGTCAGATAAAGCAATCTACTAACCGTCATTGCGATTCCGATAGTTATCGGAAGAAGCAATTTACTATTTTTACCACTATGACACTAAGCTCCCTCACACCACGCAAAGCACTCAACAAAGCCTACCTTAAAGTAAAACCCGACCGCGCCAGCATCGAAGTTTTTAAAGCACAACTGATTCAGCTTCTAGACGGTACAAACGATCATGAAAGCGAAGAACACCACAAAAATCTGGTAAACGATTTTCTAAAAAAAACTTACTATGATCCTTTGCATTTCATCAATACCAAGGGTAGAAATGACCTCGTGATTCATAACGGTGACAAACCACAATCTACTGTTGGTGTGATTGTAGAAGCCAAGAAACCAACCAACAAGGCCGAGATGCTGAAGCCTGTTCTTGACGGCGATTCAGAACAAAGCATAATTGCAAAACTAAATGTAAAAGCGTTTCAAGAACTTGTACTTTACTACTTACGTGAACGCATCACGCACAAAAATCTTGAGGTAAAAAATTTGGTGGCAACCAATATAAATGAGTGGTTTATTTTTGATTCCAAAACATTTGATAGACTTTTTGCGCAGAACAAAACTTTCGTACATCAATTTACAGAATTTGAGGCCGGACGGTTGGCCGACCATAAAACCGATTTTTTTTACAAGCAAATCGCCGAGCCGTTCATTGCCAAGATCAGCACGCCCATAGAGTTTGCATATTTCAACCTGCAAGATTATCAATTGCCGTTGCGCAATGACAGCAAGCAGGACGATTATGAGCTTATCGCCCTGTACAAACTGCTCTCGCCCGAGCATTTGCTCAACAAGGCATTTGTGAATGACAGCAACAGCCTCGACAAAAGATTCTATTCCGAACTCCTCCACATCATCGGGCTCACCGAAATAAAAGTGGGCGGCAAAAAACTCATACAGCGCAATGACACTAAGTCTCGCAACTCGGGGAGTATTCTTGAGGACGCCATCATTCAGCTGGACAGTCTTGACAAGATCAACAGGTTGGACAAACCCAGTCAATATGGAAGCACATCTGAAGAAAAACTTTTTAATGTTTCGCTCGAACTCTGTATCACCTGGATCAACCGGATTTTGTTTCTCAAGTTACTGGAGGCGCAGCTCATTACGTATCACAGGGGCGACACATCTTATGCGTTTCTCAACTATGACAAAATCCGCAATTATGACGATCTCAACAGTTTGTTCTTTCAGGTATTGGTAAAAAAACAGAACGAGCGAAACGAAGACGTAAAACAGTCATTTGCCAAAGTGCCCTATCTCAATTCATCCCTTTTTGAGCCCACCGAAATGGAACAGGTCACGCTGCTTATATCCAACCTTAAGGATGACAAGACCATTCCCATCATAGCCGGCACCGTG
>JBBSUW010000010.1:0-40056 GCA_038234025.1 Flavobacteriales bacterium | reverse complement strand
TCATTTTTATTGAAAGACAAAAGAACAAATTACCTCAAACCAAAAGCATCAACGCCATTTTTTTCGTTTCTTAATTATTGGAAAGTAAGTCCGGCAGAATATAAAAAACTGGTAATCGGACTTCTTGCTTTTACGCTTTTCAATAGTTCAGACGTTTTCCTTTTACTCAAAGCAAAGCAATCGGGACTGGACGACACAATGGTAATTGGCGTTTATATTTTTTACAATCTTATTTACGCTTTATTTGCATTTCCCATTGGTATCCTTGCGGACAAAGTAGGACTGAAAACGATTTTTGTAATTGGACTTGCATTATTTTCAGTTGTTTACTTTGGAATGTCTTCTAACACTAATCTTTATGTATTTTTCGGACTATTTTTCCTTTATGGTATCTATGCTTCAGCGACAGAAGGAATTTCAAAAGCGTGGATTTCAAATATCACAGAAAAAAAAGACACGGCAACAGCAATCGGAACATTTTCAGGACTTCAAAGTATTTGCACAATGTTAGCCAGTTCATTGGCAGGACTAATTTGGTTTCAATTCGGTGCGACAACGACTTTTTTAATAACTGCAATTGCGACAATATTTGTAGTTCTATATATCTTGACAATTCCTAAACCTGAAACTATAAGAAATGGAACTAACTAATTGGACAACGAAAAGAAGGGCAGCCTATAACAGCGGTTTGGCAAAATGGCGAGAATTGTAGTAAAATCAACACTTTCTTTCGCAAGAAACACTATCATAACAGAAAAATTATCGTTCCGAAGTTCGCCACTTCGCCAAGCCGCGGGACGTTAGCTGAAACCAAATTTCCGCCGCGTTAAAAATTTGGAACCAATACCAATAATCGGTATCTTGCAAAGAAAAAAACAAAATGGCAAAAAATACATCAATATTGCTCGGTGATTATTTTGATAATTTCATCAATGAGCAAGTCAAAACTGGGAGGTTTTCTTCTACCAGCGAGGTAATTAGAGCAGCGCTTAGGATGTTCGAACAAGAGGAATCAAAGAAAACAAGACTTATTGCAGAACTGAAAAAAGGTGAAAAGTCTGGATTCGTCGAGAACTTTGATAGAAAAGTATTTTTGGCAAATTTGAATGCGAAATACGCTAACAATGATTTATGAATTAAGTCTCGAGGCGGAGAATGACTTACAAAGTATTTGGCTTTACACATTTGAAAATTGGTCAGATGACCAGGCAAATCACTATATAGATTTGATTCTTGACGAAATAGAATATCTGTGTGCCAAGCCTAATTCTGGAACTGACGACAGTCATTTGCGTAAAGGATATTTTAGATTGAAAATCAAATCGCATTATGTCTTTTACAAAATCAATAAAAAGAAGAACTTAATTGAAGTCGTGAGAGTTTTACATCAAATGACGGATAGCGAAAGTCAATTTGATTGATACGTTTTTGTCTTCTGCTAACACTGGCTATTTTCCAATGCTGCATTTTGGTAACCGGAACATTCTTCAATTCAAAAATAATTTTAACTTGCAGAAAATACTCAGGTCGTTTTGCCGCAACGAAAAAATAGCCGAGCAACGTTGTGGTTAATTTGAGAGCAAACTATGGGATCACCCCCGCTGCCGGGCGAATCCCTTCGCGTGGAAGCAATAAAATATAAAAACGACCTGAAGCCATTAACTTGCCGCCGTTTTTTATTTCCCCATTGCCGACCCACCAATAATTATGCGACCGTAACGTACAATTTCTCGAGATTTCCCCAAATTTTCAGCGCAATTCCAAACCATTCAAATTGGCCAAAGCAGTATAGCCAATAAAATTTCCCATCATTTATCCCTAAATTTGTGCCTTTCCAAAACACTATGCAACACTATATAAACCAACTTAATGAAGCCCAGCGCGAAGCAGTGCTTCAAAAGGATGGGCCGATGATAATAATAGCCGGCGCCGGCTCCGGAAAGACACGCGTGCTTACCATGAAGATTGCTTATCTCATGAGCGAGGGCGTGGATGCGTTCAGTATTTTGGCGCTGACCTTTACCAACAAGGCGGCGCGCGAGATGAAGAAACGCATCTCGGACATCGTGGGCAGCGCAGAAGCAAAAAACCTTTGGATGGGAACTTTTCACTCGGTTTTTGCGAGAATGCTTCGTTCGGAATCCTCAAAACTTGGTTATCCTTCCAACTTTACGATCTATGACAGCCAGGATTCGGTGCGATTGATGGGCGCGATTATCAAGGAAATGCAGTTGGACAAGGATGTTTACAAACCAAAGCAGGTGCTGGGCAGGATTTCGTCATATAAAAACAGCTTGATCACGGTAAAAGCTTACTACAACGATCCGGACCTTCAGGAAGCCGATGCAATGTCCAAAAAGCCGCGAATGGGCGAGATATATCAAAATTATGTTGACCGGTGTTTCAAGGCGGGCGCAATGGATTTTGATGATCTTTTATTGAAGACCAATGAGTTGCTTAACAGATTTCCTGAGGTTTTGGCCAAGTACCAAAACCGTTTCAAATATATAATGGTTGATGAGTACCAAGATACGAACCACTCACAATACCTTATCGTGCGGGCACTTTCGGACAAGTTCCAGAACATTTGCGTGGTGGGCGACGATGCGCAGAGTATATATGCCTTTCGAGGTGCGAACATCAACAATATTCTGAATTTTCAAAAGGATTATGACAAGGTGATGACGTTTCGGCTTGAGCAGAATTATCGTTCTACCAAGAATATTGTTGAAGCTGCGAACTCCGTGATCGACAAAAACAAAACGAAACTCGACAAGATAGTTTGGACCGAGAACGATTCTGGCCAGCGCATAAAAGTGCACCGAAGTTTGACCGATGCTGAGGAAGGACGGTTTGTGGCGAGCACGATTTGGGAAGAAAAGATGACCAAGCACATGCCGAATGGTGCGTTTGCGATTCTCTACAGAACAAATGCGCAATCAAGAGCGATGGAAGATGCGCTCAGAAAACGCGATATTCCATATAGAATTTATGGCGGACTTTCGTTTTACCAGCGCAAGGAAATCAAGGACGTTTTGTGTTATTTAAGATTGGTTTTGAACCCAAAAGATGAGGAAGCGCTCATTCGCGTGATCAATTATCCGGCGCGCGGCATAGGGACGAGCACGATGGAAAAACTTACCGTTGCGGCCAATCATTACAAACGTTCGATTTTTGAGGTGATGAAAGCCATCGATAAAATTGATTTGAAATTAAATTCAGGTACGAAGAACAAGCTTCTGGAATTTGTGACGATGATCGAGAGTTTTCAGGTGATCAACCAAAACCACGATGCATTTTATGTTGCAGAATGGGTCGCGAAGAAAACCGGACTTGTACAGGAACTTCGCAAAGATGCCACGCCAGAAGGGATTGCTCGGATAGAAAATATCGAAGAACTCCTTAACGGTATAAAGGATTTTATCGAAGGGCAAAAGGAAATCGCGGAAGCAACCGGATCGCTTTCGGAATTTATGGAAGATGTTGCGCTTGCGACAGATTTGGACAAAGATACCAGCGATGATGACCGCGTTGCGCTGATGACGATCCACTTGGCCAAAGGTCTCGAGTTCCCAAATGTTTTTGTGGTCGGGCTTGAAGAGGATCTTTTTCCGAGCGCGATGAGCATGAGCACGCGCAGCGAACTTGAGGAAGAACGACGGCTGTTTTATGTCGCGCTCACACGAGCCGAATCGCAGGCTTATTTAACTTACGCGCAATCTAGGTACCGTTGGGGAAAACTCACGGATTGCGAACCATCGAGATTTATTAATGAAATTACCGGCGAATATCTGGAATATTTGAATGGCGAGGAAAACAATTATCGGTACAAACCCATGATTGATCTCGATATATTTGGCGATGTTGACAAATCAAAGCTGCGGCTTGCAAAACCCACTTCGGGAACGCCGCCGCGCAATCTTGTCGAAAAACATCCAATAATCAATGTTAGAAAACTTAAGCCGATGGGCAATCCATCGATCAATGTTGACGAAGGGCTCTTCGCGAGCGGTCTCACGGCCGGTAATGTTGTGATGCACGAGCGTTTTGGACAGGGGAAAGTTCGCGGAATCGAAGGCGCCGGTGCGGACAAAAAAGCTGAGATAGATTTTGAGGTTGGCGGCGTCAAAAAATTATTGTTGCGCTTCGCGAAATTGAAAGTATTACCATAAAAAAACAACAGTGGCTGAATTCATTAAAATATACGAGGACAAACCCAGCGAGGCAGCGGTTTCGCGAGTGGTAAAAGCGCTTCGGGATGGCGCCCTTGTAATTTATCCAACAGATACCGTCTATGGTTTGGGTTGCGATATCAACAACACCAAAGCGTTGGAAAAGATAGCGCGCATTAAAGGAATCAAGCTTGAAAAGGCCAACTTTTCATTTGTCTGCCACGATCTGAGCAACATTTCCGATTATGTCAAACAGATTGACACCTCAACTTTTAAGTTGCTCAAACGAACATTGCCAGGACCTTATACTTTTATTTTGCCCGGAAGCAACAATCTTCCAAAGGAATTCAAGAAGAAAAACACTGTTGGAATCCGCGTTCCGGCGAACAATATCGCGTTGGAAATCGTCCGTCAGCTCGGCAATCCAATAGTTTCAACGTCCATTCATGACGATGATGAAGTGCTGGAATATTCAACCGATCCCGAATTGATTTTTGAAAAATGGCAGAACAAGGTAGATATCGTTATTGATGGCGGTTACGGCGATAATGTGCCGTCAACAATCGTTGATCTATCGGGCGACGAACCGTTGATCGTAAGAGAGGGAAAAGGCGACATCGATATTTTCTAAAATCATTTCAGCTCTTCATCTGATTATTCGCGAATCCATAATTTACGGTTACAGTAATCCACAAAAAAAGCACCCCGAAAGGTGCTTTATATTATTTCTGAATGAAAATTAATTCTTCATCGGTTTTTTCATTTCCTTCTCGATCATCTCGTAGAATTGATCGATTTTAGGAAGTACAACGATTCTTGTTCTTCTGTTCGTAGCACGATTTTCAGAAGTATTGTTGTCCACCAATGGAACGAACTCGCTTCGGCCCGCCGCAATCAATTTGCCAGGTTGAACACCAAGATCGATCAAGATTCTAACGATGGAAGTACTTCTTTTTACCGAAAGATCCCAGTTGTCGAGAATTGTTCCATTTGATTTATAAGGCACATTATCGGTGTGACCTTCAACCATACATTCAAAATCAGGTTTGTCGTTCACTACTTTTGCAACCTTGGCAAGAACGGTTCTGGCTTGGTCGCTCACAACATAACTTCCGCTTTTGAAAAGCAATTTGTCCGCGATAGATATAAATACAACGCCTTTTTCAACATTGATTTCAATATCTGGATCGCTAACTCCAACAGACCTTTTTAGGCTTGTAACAAGTGCCAGTGTTACGCTATCTTTCTTGGTGAGCGCATCTTGCATTCTTGTGATTTTCAAATCTTTCTCCTTGATTGTCTCAAGTGCCTTTTCGATATTCTGCGCACCCTTTGTAGTCAATGTGGTCATATTGCCCGCGTTTTCAATGAGGTCGGTGTTGTTCTTTTTTAGAAAGTCCATTTGACTGGAGATTGCAGCCTTTTCGGTAAGGCAAGTGTTGAGTTTCACGGTGCAAGTGTTAAGCAAATCCTGGATCTCCTTGTTCTTCATCTCAAGTGCCGCGATTTTTTTCTTGGTTCCGCACGAGGTCGAAAGCAATGCCACTAAAGAAAGGGCTAAGAATACTTTTTTCATAAAATTTCAAATTTGGTTTGTTGCAAATTTAACTTTTACAATCGCCTAAAACCAATGGTTTTCGATAAACTAATGTTAAAATAAATCATTGAATTTCTTCTTTTTATTTAAGTAATAGGCTGCAACGATGCTTGGAATTTTAAAGTAATCATTCGTGAATTTTCCTGTTCGCTTGCTGTAAAATTTTTGGTAAAGAAAATACATTGCCAAATGCGCACGAAGTACAGCGAAAAAATGCATCGGCTTTACCTCAAAAAGATATTTGAAAGCTGCGACGCCATCCAAGCACATTCGTGCCAAAAGTATTGGAAAAATCTTATTTTGTGGAAGATTCTTTATTAGCATAAGCAATGAATTTCGGAAATTCAAAAACGTTTTGTGCGGATTTTGTTTGTCCAACGTTGCACAGCCAAGATGGTAGACAGTGCTTCTATGGCAGTATTCAATTTTATAATCCAAATTTTTTGCGCGCCAGCAAAGGTCTATTTCTTCTTGGTGCGCGAAAAAATCCTCGTCAAAACCATTTAATTTTTTGAAAATTTCATTTCTGATAAAAAAACACGCACCGCTAGCCCAGAATATTTCGATGTCGTCATCATACTGGCGTTCATCTTTTTCAATGGTTTCAAGAACTCGACCTCGACAAAAAGGATAACCGTATTTATCGATAAAACCTCCGGCAGCTCCGGCATATTCAAAATATTCTCTGTTTTTTAAGTCAAGAATCTTTGGCTGAACAATCGCAAGATTGCTGTTTTCGAAAAACTTCCGAACGATTGGCTTCAACCAATTTGAAGATACCTCGACATCGGAATTCAACAATGCGAAAATATCTTCTGGCAAACCGTTCAGCGCTTCGTTGTAACCTCTCGCGTAACCAAAATTCCCGCTATTGATAATAAGCTTAATTGCTGGAAATTCATTCTGCAACATTTCCACAGAACCATCAGTTGAAGCATTGTCAGCGACATAAATAATTGCATCTTCAGAATGGGCAATTACTGACGGCAAAAACCGGCGAAGCAAATTGATACCGTTCCAGTTCAGGATGACAACGGCAACGGTCAATTGATTTCGGGATTATGATAATCTGGAATTTCCTTTAGAAAAACATAGCGTTTTGCATCATTGTCCATTTGGCAAAAATAATGCTTCAATCCGTTGGTGACCATCAGATATTTGGCATCAAGAGCAAGATTGTAGCGCGCGATCTGGTCAAAAGTTTCTTGTGTGATAATGATTTCTGGCGCTTTGCATTCAACAAGCAATTGGATTTTTCCGCTCGGTTCAAAAACCACGACGTCATATCTCTTTGGCATATCATTTACCTTCAAAAGCTTCTCCACGTTTATAAGACTTTTAGGAAAACCTTTTTCGAGCAAAAGAAATTTCACTACGTGTTGCCGGACACATTCTTCGGGCGTGTTGAGCATAAACCTACGGCGAATCTCATCAAAAATGAAAATCTTTTCGTCCCTTTTCTGAAACCTGAATTCGTAATTGTTGAAATCCAATGCGCGCATTTGGCAAAGGAACGAATTTTGAGCGAAGCCGTTGAAAACATTTTCGATAACCCGTTTTTGCGTTCATCATAAAGCCTTAATTTTGGAATCGAAGAAATATTTTCAATGGAGCAAGTTACAAAAATCGTGAAGGACATTAAGGCCGGAATCATCAAGCCCGTTTATTTCATGGCCGGCGATGAACCTTATTACATAGACAAAATAACTGCGTTTCTGGAGGAGAATTTACTTTCTGAAGAAGATAAAAGCTTTAACCAAACCATATATTACGGTCGTGATCTCTCGATTGACGACATTGTCTCGACCTGCAAACGCTACCCGATGATGGCGGAAAGGCAAGTGGTGATTGTTCGTGAAGCACAAGATCTTGCACGCACCATCGAAAATCTTGAGAGCTATGTTTCAAACCCGACGCCGACAACAGTGCTGGTTGTATGTTACAAGTATAAAACCATCGACAAGCGGAAGAAACTCTATAAGGAAGTCAACAAGCACGGACTTTACATCGAGAGCAAAAAACTTTACGAATCGCAGGTTGGCAAGTGGATCGTTGGCGTTCTTAAAGGAAAGAATTTTGGCATCGAGGCCAAGGCAACAGCAATGCTCGTCGATTTTTTGGGCAATGACCTCGGAAAAATAAATAATGAATTGGAGAAATTGCAGATTATTTTGCCGGAAGGCTCTACGATAACGCCAAAGCACATCGAGGACAATATTGGTTTTAGCAAGGACTACAATATTTTTGAATTTAGAAAAGCGATTGGCAACCACGCGCAGTTTGATGCTTACAAGATTGCGCACCATTTCGCACAGAATCCCAAGGAACACCCTATGGTTGTGACGGTTGCGTCGCTTTATGGATATTTTGCACAGCTGATGAATTTTCATGCACTGAAAGATAGAAATCCCAAAAACGTGGCTTCGGTGCTCGGCATCAATCCATATTTTGTAAAAGATGTGGAACTTGCAGCGCGCAATTATCCAATGAAAAAAGTTAGCCAAATTCTGGCGACACTTCGCGATATCGATGGAAAAGGAAAGGGCGTAGGTGCAATAAATATGACCGCCGCCGATCTTCACAAAGAGCTGCTCTACAATATTTTCAAATAGAAAAACTCTTATTTTTTCGTGGCTGTAATTGCTCCGGTTATCGCCAAAATCACCCCGGCAATAATCGTGAACATTCCGGTGCTGTCCTTTTGCCCGAAGAAGTCGGCTATTTTCGCCCCCGCAGTGTTCATATGGTTTATGCCATAGACAATAAGAACCACGCCCAAAATGACCATGATAATGCTAATAAGTTTTTTGATATCCATTATTTCGGCTTTAGATTTTGAGCCAATCTACAAAAAATATGCGCACTTTCACTGCATGCGATTCATTTTGATTGGAACGATAATAAACCCGATATTTGTTGCTCAAAATTCAAATCGGGAATACCACAATGGCGATGATGAACAAAAACACCGTGCTCGGTTATGCCACTTTGCTGATGGTGATAATGGGATTGGTGCTGTGCGGAATGGGCGCTTTCAAATACGATGATGTCGCCGGTTGGGGATTTGGCGCGGGCGGTGTCGGGTTCTTTGCGATCGCGTGGGTTTTCAGTTCGCTAAAAGGAAGGGTTTGAACTTTGCCAAAATAATTTAAAATCAAATCTTAATAAAACACCAATATAATGTCAGACGATAAAAAGGTTATTTTTTCGATGCAAAAGCTTTCCAAAACCTATCCTGGTGGGGATAAGCCGGTTTTGAAAAACATTTACCTGAGTTTTTTTTATGGTGCAAAAATCGGAATATTGGGACTCAACGGTTCTGGTAAATCATCATTGCTCCGAATCATTGCCGGAACCGACAAGAATTTTCAGGGCGACGTTGTTTTCCAGCCCAATTACACTGTCGGATATTTGGAACAAGAACCAATTCTTGATGACAGCAAAACCGTGATCGAGATTGTTCGCGAGGGTGTTGCCGAAACTATGGAAGTACTTGAAGAGTTCAACAAAATCAACGACAGTTTCGGTTTGCCAGAAGTTTATGAAAATGCTGATAAAATGCAGCAGCTCATGGATAAACAGGCGGTTCTTCAGGACAAGATAGACGCGCTCGGTGCTTGGGACATCGATACGAAACTCGAAATCGCTATGGATGCCTTGCGAACGCCAGAAGCAGATACGCCAATAAAAAATCTTTCGGGTGGCGAGCGCCGTCGCCTGGCGCTTTGCCGACTTTTGCTCCAGCAGCCCGACGTGCTTCTTCTCGACGAGCCGACCAACCACCTCGATGCGGAATCGGTCCTTTGGCTAGAGCAGCATTTGGCGCAATATGCCGGAACAGTTATAGCAGTGACGCACGACAGATACTTCCTCGACAATGTTGCCGGTTGGATTCTTGAGCTCGATAGAGGCGAGGGCATTCCTTGGAAGGGAAACTATTCATCTTGGCTCGAGCAGAAATCGTCAAGAATGCAGCAAGAGGAAAAAGTTGCCTCCAAACGACGAAAATCACTGGAGCGCGAACTTGATTGGGTGCGCCAGGGGGCAAAAGGCCGTCAGACAAAACAAAAGGCGCGACTTCAGAATTACGATAAACTTTTGAACGAAGACCAAAAACAGCTTGATGAAAAGCTAGAAATCTATATTCCAAATGGGCCGCGACTTGGAACAAATGTTATTGAAGCGAAAAATGTTGCAAAGGCTTTTGGTGAAAAACTGCTGTACGACAACCTGAATTTTACGTTGCCACAAGCAGGGATCGTCGGCATAATCGGGCCGAACGGTGCCGGTAAATCCACTATCTTCAAGATGATAATGGACGAACAAAAAACCGATTCGGGCGAATTCAGCGTTGGCGAAACCGTGAAGATCGCTTATGTTGATCAAGCACATTCAAACATTGACAAGAACAAGTCCATTTGGGAAAACTTTTCCGATGGACAGGAACTGATCATGATGGGCGGCCGTCAGGTGAATTCAAGAGCTTACTTGAGCCGATTCAATTTTGGCGGAAGCGACCAGAACAAAAAGGTTTCTGCGCTTTCGGGCGGAGAAAGGAACAGGCTTCATTTGGCGATGACGTTAAAAGAGGAAGGAAATGTACTACTGCTCGATGAACCTACCAATGACCTAGACATCAATACTTTGAGGGCTTTGGAAGAAGGTTTGGAGAATTTTGCGGGCTGCGCAGTGGTGATATCCCACGACAGATGGTTCTTGGACAGGATTTGCACGCACATTCTCGCCTTTGAAGGAAATTCTGAGGTTTATTATTTTGAGGGAGGATTTTCAGAATATGAGGAGAACAAGAAAAAACGTCTTGGTGGCGACCTTACGCCAAAAAGACTGAAGTACCGAAAGCTGATTCGAACTTAACACTTTTACATCAGTGATTTATATAAAAATCCCAAAGATTGTTTTTCAATTAATTTTCGGAATTTATTTTCGCGATCGGTCAAGTGCATTGATATAAATGTATATTTGGAATCCAAATCGATTCTATGTCTTTTGCTCGAAAGGCAATTTTGCTTATATTCCTTTTTTCGATTAGCACTGTTCTTGCGCAGCCCAATTCCCATGCGTTAAAGAATATCGAGCGTCATAATGATAAAGCCCAAAAGGCGCTCGACGAATCCAGGTTCAAAGAATCGCTGATGTATTCTCGCGAATCGTTGAAACGTGCCATCAAACTCAACGACAATTATCTGATTGCTACCGCCTATAATACCATCGCTAGCAACCTTGACGAACTTTCTGAAAACGACAAAGCAATAGCCAACTACAAAAAAGCGCTGCAGTTTGCCGAGAAAACAGACAACGATTCGCTCAAGGGCTGGGTGAACAACAATCTTGGCAATATGTATTTCTTTGAGAAAAAAGATTACAAAAATGGCGAGAAATATTATTTGAAGGCAATAAAATATGCCGAAATTACGAACGACTCTGCACAGATATATCTTACAAACGTAAATCTCGCACTAGGTCATTTTGATATAAAGGATTTCAATGGCGGGACAAAATACCTGGAATACCTTAACCGAAATATAAAATACGGCGAGAAGGACAGCAAGTCTTTTGTGCAAATGCTCAACGGAATGTACGCCGCTCATTTGGGAAGAAATCCAGAAGCTGAAAATTATTTCAAGGTTGCAATCATTACTGCAATAAAATTTAAGGGCAGCGCAGATCTGTCCTATGTTTACCAAGAGTATTCCAAATTTCTGAAAAAGAATGGACGCTACGACGAAGCCTATAACTATCTCACCAAATATGACAGCATCAAGGATGAAATCTATGATTCCGACAAAATGCAAAAAGCAGGTATGGCGGGGATTAACATTGAAATTGACGAATACAAACGCGCCATTCAGCGGATAGAAGCGGAAAAGGAGATACAGACTTCCAGTCTTCGCAAATCGCACCTCATAGTAGTTCTTGCCGTTATTGCCCTAACAGTACTTTTGCTGCTTCTGTTCACGCTTTATCGCAATTTTGCGTTCCGTAAAAGGAGCAATACCGATCTCACCATCGCGAACAGTGCATTGATCAGGGCGAAGGAAGCCGCCGAGGAAGCATCTTTGCTCAAAAGCCGTTTCGTTTCGACAATCACGCACGAGCTTCGAACACCATTGTACGGCGTTGTGGGTATTACAAATATGATTCTCGACGAACATAAAGAACTTGCAAACAGTCCGTACCTCAATTCGCTCAAATTCTCCGCGCGCTATCTGTTATCGTTGGTCAACGATATCCTGCAGATCAACAAGATAGAGGAAAAGCGATTGATATTGGAAACCTATACTTTTAATATTGCCGACGAACTTTCGGTGGTGAGCAACTCGCTCCAGTTCATTGCATCAAAGAACGGCAACCTGCTAAATATCATTACCGACGATAAAATTCCAGAAAATTTGCTTGGCGATAAACTTCGGCTTTCGCAAATTTTGATGAACCTCACGAGCAATGCGCTAAAATTCACCAAAAACGGAACGGTTAACGTGAGCGCAAAACGCGTAAAGGTCGAGAATCGAATGCATCACATTCAGTTTACGGTGGCCGATACAGGTATTGGGATTCCAAAAGAACAACAGGAAAAAGTTTTTGACAAATTCGTACAGCTTGGTCGAAGCGCCGACGACTATCAAGGAACAGGTCTTGGGCTATCGATCGTGAAGAAACTGATTGAGCTTTTCGGCAGTAAAATACATCTAGAGAGCGAAGACGGCAAAGGAACAACTTTCAAGTTCACCGTGGCACTCGAGTCGAATGCCGAAAAAACGAGGCAAATAATCAACAATTTGGATGTTGATCTAACTTCCCAAAAAAACTACAATGTTCTGGTGGTCGAGGACAACAAGATCAACCAGCTTGTGACCAAAAAGACGTTGGAAAAGAACAATTATCATTGCACCGTAGTCGAAGATGGAATCTCCGCGCTGGATATTTTGAAAAGAAGGGACTTTGATGCGATTCTGATGGACATCAACATGCCATTGATCAGCGGATTTGAGGCAACTCGCCGAATTCGTGCGGCTGGAATAAAGACTCCCGTTATTGCCCTGACGGCTTTTGACAAGGATGAGGTAACAGAAGAAGCCATAGCGAGCGGGATGGACGACATCATCATCAAGCCGTTCGATCCGATAAAACTTTTCAGGATAATCAGCACTCAGATAGCCAAGAACGAGGCACAAGTTTAATACCAGCGCTTTTTGTTCTGCCTGCTCTGGTCGGACTTTCGCGATTTCTTTCCTCCACTGCGGTTGGAGTTTTTTTGGGGCGGGGGCTTAGTTTCCTCTTCTGGCGAACCTTCTTTCCAAGGGTAAGGATGTTCTTCAACAACTTCCACGTCAACTTTGATCAACCTTTGAATGTCTTTCCAATATGGCGCTTCATCGGCGCTGCAAAATGATATTGCGGTACCAACATTTCCTGCGCGACCGGTTCTTCCGATGCGGTGAACGTAAGTTTCTGGTACGTTTGGAAGATCGAAATTGATAACGAAAGGCAATTGGTCGATATCAATGCCACGAGCCGCGATGTCGGTAGCCACGAGCACGCCAACTTCCTTGTTCTTGAACGCTTCGAGAACACGCTGTCGCGCGCCCTGCGATTTGTTTCCGTGGATGGCTTCTGCAGCAACGCCGCGCTTTCGCAAAGACTTAACAACATTGTCCGCGCCATGTTTGGTTCGGGAAAAAACAAGCACATCGGTAACTTTATCGTTTCGGATCAAATGATAAAGCATGTTCCGTTTGTCGGATTTGTCAACAAAATAAATTTTCTGTTCAACTTTTTCTGCTGTCGACGAAACGGGCGAAACCGTCACCGAAGCAGGATTTTTAAGAAACATTTCGGCAAGTTCCCTTATCGCTATTGGCATGGTTGCCGAAAACAAAAGCGTCTGGCGATTGTCGGGCGTTAGTTTTACGATTTTTTTCACATCGTTAACAAATCCCATATCGAGCATTTGATCGGCCTCGTCGAGAACAAGCGTATGAAGATTGTCAAGGTTTATGAATCCCTGTTTGTGCAGATCGAGCAATCTTCCGGGCGTTGCTACTAGTACATCGGCGCCTCTTTTTAGAACGTCAACTTGGGGCACTTGCGAAACGCCCCCGAATATGGTGAGCTGCGTCAGGTTTGTATATTTTGCATAAGTGTCAAAACTTTGACCGATCTGAACAGCAAGTTCTCGTGTGGGCGTTACCACGAGTGCACGAATTGTCTTGTGGCGTTTGGAAGTCCCGATAACGCTGTGCAATTGATGGATTATGGGTATCGCAAAGGCCGCGGTTTTTCCTGTTCCGGTCTGTGCGCAACCTATAAGGTCGCGGCCGTCCATGATTATCGGAATTGCTTGTGCCTGAATGGGAGTTGGTTCGGTATAGCCATTGTCTTCAACGGCTTTCTGAATGCTTGAGGAAAGCATTAAATCTTCAAATAACATATAATAAGTTCAAAAACGGCATTCTTAGCTGAATTGCCGCGGCAAAGATAGACTATTTGGTATGAGCCATTTGATTTCTATTCAGCCCTCGAGTTTGATTTGATAAAATCGGCTACCAAGTAACCAATAAGCTTTCCAATAAGATCTGGGTTTCGGGTTTCCGCCAAATCGGGCGCGCCCTCGCAGATATGGAGATAGGAAACTAGAGGTGGTTTTGCAAAATAATCCACAAATCTTCGTGCTTGCTCAACGCCAAAACCGCTCAATGTCATCGCGCTCGAGGCAATTCCTGGAATAGCATCAAGGTCGATCTCGAGCCCATAATTATCGGTTTTGATAAAATTTAGCGCTAGCTCCATCTCGTCATCAAAATCTTTTGTCCCTCGAATCGCTATTTCATCATAAGTATTGAACCTCACTCTATTTTCAAGCTTCTTGATTCTGTCCAACACATTTTTTGAAGTATGATTTTCATGTAGACCGAACACAAAATATTTTTTGAGAAATCCGTCCTCAAAGGCATATGAAAAGCCATTGCCGCTGTGGCGGCCCTCAAGAATACGAAAATCTGAATGGGCGTCAAAGTTGATCGCGTTTATTGGTTTTCCCTTGGCGAGCGCTGTTCCTTTAATATTACCGTAGGCATTGTTGTGGCCACCGCCGATAACGATCGGAATCTTTCCGCACTTGACGATGTTCATTATAATATGGACCACTTCCCGATCCAATTCCGAAACAAGATTGTTGAATTTTATCTTGTCATCTATTTTGTTGATGTCCAGATATTTGGAACGATTCATTTGGTCGGCAACGTCCACTTTTCCAAGCACCAGGATTTGGTCACCTTTGTTGAATCTGTTGTGCTGAATATTCGCAATGCTCGCGATTGCGCTTTCCCACGCCGATGCTGTACCAGAACGACCTGAGTTTGCACGAACGCCAATATCTTCGGGAATCCCCAAAAGCACATATTTGGCATCGCAATTTTTTAATAAGATGTCCACAGCGATTCCCTTCGGGACCGTAAGCATTTTCTCGCCAAGCTTAATTTCTCCACTGCGGTGATTGGTGACTTTTGCAAGATCGCTGCCCGTGAATGTTATAAGGTTTTCCATCAGTTTTATAAAGATGGTAAATTTATATGTTTTTCAACAAACTTTCGTTAAAAATAAGTTGCTGCTTATCAATTAAACTATAAATTTGACAAAAAATCAAACACAAAATATGGAAAACCGGAACAACAATTCGAATTTGAAAGCCATAATCATAATTTTGGCCATTCTATTGGTTGGAAGTCTTGTATATGTTTACAAACTGACTTCGGATGCCAACGAAACACAAACGATGCTGACCACAACCACTACCGAGAAGGACAAGGTAATGGCAGATCTTACCGCACTTAAAACAACTTATGATGCTGCGATAGCAGAAAACACTTCTTTGAGCGATGAGCTTATCGCTGAACGCGAAAAAGTTGTGAACCTTATGGCGGATATTAAAAAATCGAAGGGCGACGCGGCTTCGATGTCAAAATACAAGAACCAGTATTTTGCGCTCGATAAAAAGATGAAGGCTCTGATGGTCGAGAATCAAACATTGCGCGCTCAGAACCAAACATTAACATCTGAACGTGATTCAACTGTAACTGTTCTTGGCGAATCCAAAAAATACAATGAGGTTTTGATAGGCCAGAATGAAGAACTTTCCAAGACTGTTGAAAAAGCTTCCAAGCTCCAGGTGATGAATCTTAAGACCGCTGCGTACAAAATGAGGAGTTCCGGCAAGCAGATCGAGACAGAAAAAGCGAGACGGGCGGATGTCTTGAAAATCAGCTTTACAATTGCGGCCAACGAGGTTGCGAAATCGGGACCGAAAACCTACTATGTTCAGGTGATCGACAGCAAGAACAATGTACTGGGCGACAAGCAGGTGATCAACTTTGGCGACCAAACGCTCACTTACAGCTTTGAAACCGTTGTAAACTATAACAACAAAACGATGGAAGTGACACAAGATCTTAGAGGTTCCGATTTTGAAAAAGGTCTTTATTACGTCAACATTTTCGACAAGAACGAACTTGTATCAAAAAACAGTTTCAGTCTTAAATAAATTGTGATCATTAAAATTAAATTAAATTAAAGGGATTCGAAAGAATCTCTTTTTTTATGCCATAAATTCACCGTGAACCATCACTTTATCGATAAGATTGCTTCCAAAGAAATACGGAAGTTCATATATTGAATCGATTGTTTTTGAAATAATCAAGCTCGCGACCTTTCCTTTTGTGACGCTACCATGGGATTTTTCAAGACCCATTGCATAAGCACCGTTGATTGTGGCGGCGTTTATTGCCTCTTCGGGCGTAATATTCAGTCTGATGCAAGCAGTGGAAATTACAAAGTTCATATTTCCCGAAGGCGTCGTGCCAGGATTGAAGTCGGTAGCGATCGCCAGCGGCAATCCAGCATCAATAATTTTTCTGGCCGGAGCGAATGGAATTCCGATAAAAAAAGAGCAAGTTGGCAACACCACCGGCATTGTTTGGCTATTTTTTAAATGTTCGATATCATTGTCCTCAAGAACTTCAAGGTGGTCAACGCTCAAAGCGCCGTGATTTATTGCAGCCTCGATTCCACCAATAGAAGTGAATTGATTGACGTGAATTTTTGGAGTCATCCCAAATTTTCTGCCGGCCTCCAATATTCTATTGGTTTGATCAACTGTAAAGTAATTCACTTCACAAAAAACATCGATGTAATCTGCAAGACCATCTCGGGCGATCTTCGGTATCATTTCATTGATAATCAAATCAACATATCCTTCTCGATTTTCCTTGAACTCTTTTGGAAAAGCGTGCGCACCAAGAAATGTTGATTTCACCGTGATTGGAAACTTTTTTCTGAGTGCTCTTACAACGCGCAGCATTTTAATTTCGTCATCGACCGTCAGTCCATAACCCGATTTTATTTCGACGGCGCCCGTGCCGAGTTTCATTATTTCCAAAATCCTCTCTTCTGCTTTTGCCAAAAGTTCTTCAAAAGATGTGTTTCGCAATTTCTCGGCAGAATTTAATATTCCGCCACCTCGCGCCGCGATTTCTTCATATGATAGTCCGTTGATTCTGTCCACGAATTCCTGTTCGCGGTTTCCCGAAAAAACCAAGTGCGTGTGGCTGTCGCACCACGTTGGCAAAACCATTTGGCCCGAAAGATCAACTTTTTCACACAAAACTTCAGGAGAATTTTCCATTGAACCAAAGTCTTCGATGTGTCCATCCTTAACAAGCAACCACGCGTTTTTGATGGATGGCAATGTTGCCATTTCGATACCGCTGACTTTTAGAATATCGTTATCTCGAACCTGAAATAGTTCTTTGATGTTGAAGAGTAATTTTTCCATTGGTTATAGTAATTATTGCCTTTGTCAATTTAATTTTGATTTTTATAACTAAATTAATCATTCATAAAGTGGCAAGTTTTATTTTAACAAAACCACTTAAATCTTCGAAAAACAAATTAAACTCATTTTCATATCCGTTATAGAATTCCCGTAATGATTTCACGGAATTTTTCATTATCGATCTGTGCTTTGTTCTTCTGTCCATTTGCGACAAAATATGCTCGATACCATCAACACTTTTGTAGCTCAAAAGCCAATTTTGATCAATCATATAAGGCATCATTCCCTTGGTTCTTTCGGTTAGAATTTCCCGATTTTTCTCAAGCGATCTGTAAAAATTGCTAATGTAGAGTTCGAGCGGATCCTCAGAATATTTTTGCCAATTTTTTGCAAGAAAATGATCATAGAAAACATCGACAATCACGGCCGAATAATGGTGGTGAACAGCGTGCAGTCGCTTGGTGCTCTGTCGAAAAACCGGATGCGCATCGGTGAAAGAATCAATCGCGCGGTGGAGAATAATTCCTTTTTGCACCTTTTCTGGATAAATCAAAAAATGCTTTCCGCGAATGCCATCGGCCATAAAATTCCCAATCTTAATCAGATCATCGTCTCCCGAAAGATAAATGTGCGCCAAAAAGTTCATCCCGAAATTTACACATTTTATAGCTGCTTGTCCAATGCTCGCTCTATATTTTATCGTGAAAACCTATCTTTGCAACACTTTATAAATATTCGGTATGACATTGATAAAATCCATCTCGGGAATTCGAGGCACGATTGGTGGCAAAACGGGCGATAATCTTACACCTTTGGACGCCGTAAAATTTGCTTCGGCATACGGATCTTGGCTTGCTGACCACGCAAAAAAGAAAAACCTGAAAGTCGTGATTGGGCGTGATGCTAGGATTTCAGGTCCAATGGTCCACAATCTTGTAGTGAATACTTTGGTAGGCTTGGGAATTGACGTGATAGACCTCGGACTTTCGACAACGCCAACCGTGGAAGTTGCCGTGCCGATGGAGAATGCGGATGGTGGAATTATCATTACCGCATCTCACAATCCAAAACAATGGAACGCGCTCAAACTTCTCAATGAAAAAGGGGAATTCATTGATGGTGACGAAGGTGAAAAGATTTTGCAGATTGCAGAAAACGAGAATTTTGATTTTGCCGATGTCGATTCGCTTGGAAAAGTGACCACGATCGATGACTATATGGACAGACACATTGATGAGGTTTTAAAACTTGCTCTTGTTGATTATCGATTGGTTCAAAAAGCAGGTTTCAAGGTTGTTGTTGACGCCGTGAATTCCTCGGGAGGCATTGTTATACCTAGACTTTTAGAGAAAATGGGCGTGGAGGTTATCAAGCTTTATTGCGAACCGAACGGTCATTTTCCGCACAATCCCGAACCTTTGAAGGAACATCTTGGCGACATCTCCAAACTTGTGGTCGATGAGAAAGCTGACCTTGGCATCGTCGTCGATCCTGATGTTGACAGATTGGCTTTTATAGACGAGAACGGCGAAATGTTTGGCGAGGAATATACTTTGGTCGCCGTTGCAGATTATGTTTTGGGTATGACGCCGGGAAATGCGGTATCGAATATGTCGTCATCTCGTGCGCTTGCCGATATTGCCAAAAAACACAACGGTCATTACGAAGCCAGTGCAGTTGGCGAAGTGAACGTTGTGAACCTGATGAAAAAGAACGATGCCATAATAGGCGGCGAAGGAAATGGCGGAATAATTTATCCTGAACTTCATTACGGTCGAGATAGTTTGGTCGGCGTGGCTTTATTCTTGACACATTTGGCAAAACTGAAAATGAAGGTTTCAGAGCTTCGCGCTTCGTATCCTCAATATTATATGAGCAAGAATAAAATCGAGCTCACACCACAAATAGATGTAGATGCGATTTTACAATCAATGGCTAAAAAATATTCGCATGAAAAAATCCAGAAGATCGATGGTGTAAAAATCGATTTTGCAGAAAATTGGGTTCATTTGAGAAAATCAAATACGGAACCGATCATTAGAATTTACACCGAAGCGTCAACGCAGCAATTGGCCGATGAGCTTGCGCAGAGAACCATTCGAGAAATCGAAGAAGTGGTTGCCTCAAATTCTTGATTTATAAATTCGGATTAAAATACTTCAAAATGGATACTGTGATCGAAAACAAAATTTTAGCGCTCGAAAAATATTTTGAAGAATTTCGAAACAACATCATTGGCATCGACCAGGAATTTGAATCGCCTTTCGGCAAAAAGAAAATTATCTATACAGATTGGACAGCGAGCGGAAGGCTTTATCGGCCAATCGAGGAAAAACTTTGCAACGATTTTGGACCATTTGTGGCCAACACGCACACCGAAACAACGGTTTCTGGAACGGCGATGACGATGGCTTACCACAAAGCGCGAAATATTATAAAGAGCCACGTCAATGCTTCGGAAGATGATGTTCTCATTACTGATGGCAGCGGAATGACGGGCGTTGTCAATAAATTCCAAAGAATTCTCGGACTCAAGATTCCCGAAAAATTTCGAAAATTCGTGGACATTCCGCTCAACGAACGCCCCGTGGTTTTCATCACGCACATGGAACATCATTCCAACCAAACCTCTTGGCTTGAAACGATTGCCGAAGTCGTTGTGGTTTCTTCTTGTTCCGAAGGCTTGCTGTGCTTGGAAACTTTTGAGAAATTGGTCAAAATGTATTCTGACCGAACCATTAAAATCGCGTCGATAACTTCTTGTTCAAACGTGACCGGAATCAAAACGCCATATCATAAGGTGGCGCAAATCATGCACCGAAACAACGGACTTTGTTTTGTCGATTTTGCCTGTTCCGGGCCGTATGTCAAAATCGATATGCATCCGGAAAATCCCGAAATGGCGCTTGATGCGATATTCTTCTCGCCACACAAATTTCTTGGCGGACCCGGAACTTCGGGCGTCCTTGTTTTCAACAAAAAACTTTATACCAATCTCGTTCCCGATCATCCCGGTGGCGGCACCGTTAGTTGGACAAATCCTTGGGGAAAGCATAAATATGTTGACAGTATCGAAGATCGCGAAGATGGTGGAACGCCTGGATTTCTGCAAGTTATAAAGACCGCACTTGCCATTCAATTGAAAGAAAAAATGGGCGTAGAGAATATTCTTGCCCGCGAAAGTGAAATCGTCGAAACCGTTTTTGAGAAGCTTTCAAGTATTGAAAACCTCCACATTCTTGCCGGAAGTCACGAGAATCGATTGGGCGTGATTTCATTTTACATTGATAATCTACATTTCAATCTTGGTGTGAAATTGCTCAATGATCATTTTGGGATTCAAACACGTGGCGGTTGCAGTTGCGCGGGGACGTACGGACATTATCTTCTGCACGTTGACCAAGAAACTTCACAGTTGCTGACCGAGCAAATTTCCATCGGAGATCTCATTTCAAAACCGGGATGGATCAGGATGTCCATTCATCCAACTACCACAAACAAAGAAGTTGATTTTGTTTGCGAAAGCATAAAAGCGGTCGCTGAAAATTTTGAGAATTGGAAAAATGATTACGTTTATAATCCGTCGAGCAACGAATTTTCGCACAAAAACCAAAAGCACGACGCGCACAAAATGGTAGAGGATTGGTTTGAGCTTTAGGAATTTTCTGCCGAATTTTTGATTCTGGAATGTTTCCAGCGGTTGTGCGTCCACAAGTAAAATTCTGGCGCACGGTAAATCTGTTGTTCAACCAAACGTAAAAACTTGTCGGTAATCTCAAAATTCGGAACTTCTCTCACATTTTCAAACAAAGGTTCAAATCGTACGGCATAATGTCCTCGACATTCTTTTTCGACGATCATAAAAAGCGTGTTCATATCGTATTTTTTCGCCAAGGTTTCGGCGCCAACAAACACCGGCGTGTAAATTCCGAGAAATTCCGTCCAATATGTCGCGCTCGTCATCTTTGGCGATTGGTCGCTGGCAAAACCAAAAACGCCCTGCTGGCCTTTGTCAGCATCGACCTTTATAGTTCGAACGATTTCGTTGATCGCGACAAGCTTCGCATTGAACCTTGCCCGAATTTTATGAACAAGTCTATCAAACCGCTTGTTGCCCAAAGGTTTATAAATCACATAGCCTTGCGATTTAATAAAATAATTCACGGAAACGGACCATTCATAACTTGCATAATGTGAACAAAACACGGCAATGCTTTTTCCCTTTGCCTCAAGATTTTCGAGCACCTCGATGTTTTTGTAGGCAAACCGTTCCTTGATTTCTTTTTCGGAAATGCTCATGGTTTTAATCATTTCAAGAAACATATCACATAGATGGTGATATGATTTCTTTTCGATATCAAGCCTTTCGGCATTCGATTTGTTCGGGAAAACCAATAAGAGATTCTTGCGCACCACCTTTTTGCGATAGCCAATTATCTTATAAAGAATAACATACACAAAATCGGACAGTAGATAGAGCAATCGAAAGGGCAAAATGGAGATGATCCAGAGCAAAGGATAAAGCAGCACAAAGGCAAAAAACTGCATCAAATAATTTTCCTTCAAAGATAGACCTTAATAGCAACTTGTGATTTGCCGCGTTTTGCGCAAAAGTATTTCTAAATTTGCCGTAACACACAACTATGGAACCCATTCTTCTCATCGTTATCGGCATTACCGCACTTTTCAGTTTCAAGGGATTCAATGACACTTCTTTTTTCAGGAAATACGAGCTTCACATTGGCAGCATCCGCGCCGGTCAGCAATATCGTCTCTTTACATCGGCATTGTTGCACGGCGATCTTGGCCATTTGGCGTTCAATATGATTACGCTATATTTCTTCGCTCCCGTGGTCATTGCGTATTGCGGAACGATTACCTTCGTAATAATTTACATTGGAAGTTTGGTCTGTGGCAGCCTTTTTACACTGATTTTCCATAAAGATGATTATGGTTATCGCGCTATTGGAGCGTCGGGCGCTGTGATCGGCGTGCTTTATTCTGCGATTTTGCTTCGCCCCGAAATGGATCTGTATTTATTTTTTATTCCAATTCCGATTCCCGCATACATTTTCGGCATCGGATATTTGCTATATTCAATTTATGGAATGAAACGCGCCAATGACGGCATCGGTCACACGGCGCATTTTGGCGGCGCGATCGGTGGTTATGCGATTACATTGGCAAAATTCCCGATGCTGGCGGTCGAAAATACCTTGATGACGGTATTGCTGCTCGTTCCGATCATCGCGCTCTTGATTTTGAACAAATTTGGAAAGATCTGATCGGCACAATAATTGAAAACCATGACTGAAACAATAAAACAAACATTATGAAAAAATTCGCAATCATTCTCGCCATCGTACTTACGACAATTTCAAACGCTCAGGAGATTAGGCAATTACCCATGATTTCCGTTACCGGCGAAGGAAAAATAAAGGTTATTCCCGACCAGGTATTTTTGTCATTTGCTGTTGAGAGCAAGGGCACAGTCGCCAAGGATGTGAAGCGCCAAAATGATGCTCTGGTTGACAAGGTTGTGAAGTATCTCAAATCTACAAGGTTGCCAAAAGAAGATTACGTTACGCGTCGGGTTTCATTGAATCCGCAATATGATTACAACAAAAAGTCCAATTATTTCGTAGCCAATCAAACCATCGAGATATTGTTCAATGATTTGGCTTTGTACGATGAAGTTATGGCGCAATTGGTCGAACTTGATGTCAATAAAATAAACCAGATGGAATTCAGATCGTCTGAACAGGCCAAGTACGAGCAGCAGGCGAGGCGAGAGGCAGTGAGCGATGCAAAGACAAAAGCGATGGATTTTGTGGCTCCGCTGGGTCAAAAAGTGGGGAAAGCCCACACCATTACCGACAATTCCAGCATCAACTATCCGCAGCCGCTTTATAGTATGGGGATGAAGGCCGCCTCAGATTCGATGGAAGCACAACGCGAAACGTTGGCGGTTGGCGAGATTGTGATCAACGCGAATGTTCAGGTGAGTTTTATTCTTGAATAAATTGCAAAATTTAAAAAATAAGAATCCTGTGTTATCGCGGGATTTTTTTTGTCTAAATAATTTGGGCGTGCCACCTTCTTCGCTGCGCTGCGCAGCTGTCAGGCTTTCCGTTCCAATCTTTTTGTTTTTGCCGAAAAAGGCAAAAAATAAAAAGGATTTCACTCCAATCCTTCACGCAAGGAATCGAGACAGCCTACTTTTTTTGAAACCGTCACATTTTTTGAAGAAAGAATTTTAATAATATATGATAAGGTGAAAACAAATAAATTTTCAAGGTATAAATTTGGTTTTAATTTTAAATATGCAATCTTTATTAATGACTGTTAACCTTACGGATTTCTTTATCCATTTTAAACTGCCAGTTTTTTCCGTTACGTTCCGATAAATAATCTGCAATTAATTTTTCATACTCTTGCGAAACCTTGACCATAGTAGGGCTGATTACGCATCCAAGATTCTTTCTTGTAAGTCCGTAAATTTTTAAAACACTATCATTTTTTCGTAATTCTAATTCTTGACTTGTATTTTGAGGCGGCAGTGGCAAACCAAATCCCAATTTTTTCACATCATCATTCTTAACGTCATTTTGAGCATCATTTCTAAACACCGCCAAAATCTGTTTAAATTCTCTATTGTGTTCGCGGAACGCATTGACACTTTGAAAGCTCGCTATAAAAATGAGTACAAAATTTGATATGCTAACTAATATTAAAAAAACATTGAGAAGAAGATTTTTCTTTAAAATAAAATATTTACAAAATACTGAAATTACCACCAATGAAAGGTAAGTGATTGTTACCCAGTTAACATTCCATTTAATAATTTCTAAAACATCAAAATCCTGCGGATAATTTAAAAGATAATAACCGAAAATTCCAACCGATAGAAGTAGCAGCGTGCTTGCTATTAAAATATTTATCGGCTTTAATTTCATAAATATTCTTTAGATTTTCAATCTTTTAATCCTTCAATTTTTAAATCAAATCAATACAAACTCTTAAACTTCCTCGGATTGCTTTCAACCATCATTCCATAAACCTTTTCATAAACATCTTCAACAGATGGTTTTGTAAAATAATCGCCGTCGCTGCCATAAGGCGGTCGGTGCGATTTGGCGGTAAGCGCTTGTGGCTTGCTGTCCAGATAATCATAGGCGTTCTGAACATCTATAACCTGTTGCAGTATAAATGCTGAGGCACCGCCCGGAACGTCTTCGTCCACAACCAGCAATCGGTTTGTCTTTTTCACGCTTTCCAGAATATCCATTTTATTATCGAACGGAATCAATGACTGCGCGTCGATAACCTCGCAGGCAATACCAACTTCCAAAAGTTCTTTTGCCGCTTGTTCCACAATTCTCAAAGTAGAACCATAAGAAACAATAGTGATATCTTTTCCTTCAACAATGGTTTCTACCACGCCGATCGGTGTCTGGAATTCGCCAATATTGCTCGGCATTTTTTCCTTTAATCGATAACCGTTCAAGCATTCGATCACCAAAGCTGGCTCGTCGCTTTTTAATAAAGTATTGTAAAATCCTGCCGCTTTGGTCATATTTCGTGGCACGAGAACATACATTCCACGGATCGCATTGATGATCATTCCCATCGGCGAACCCGAATGCCAAATGCCTTCAAGTCTATGTCCGCGCGTTCTTACGATCAATGGCGCTTTTTGTCTGCCGCGCGTTCTGTATTGCAATGTCGCAAGATCATCGCTCATGATCTGAATTGCATAAAGCAGATAATCAAGATATTGAATCTCTGCAATCGGTCGAAGTCCGCGCATCGCCATTCCAATGCCTTGTCCAACAATTGTAGCCTCTCGAATTCCGACATCGGCAACACGAAGTTCGCCAAATTTTGCCTGAAGGTTTTCAAGTCCTTGATTCACATCGCCAATATTTCCGGAATCTTCGCCAAAAATGAGCGCTTGCGGATATTTAGAGAAAATTGAATCAAAGTTATCGCGCAAAACAATTCGTGCGTCAACATCTTCGGCATCATGGTTATATGTTGGCAAGACTTCTTTTATGTCCAATGCATTTTCCGCAGATTCAGAATACAAATGGTCGCTGAATTTCGGCTGGATTTTATTTACATAATCTTTTATCCAAGTCGACATTTCAGATTTTGCCGCATCATCATCGCGCAACATTCTCAAGGTTTTTCTGGCCGCGACCAATAAATCCTTGCGCATCGGTTCTTTGATCGACTCTATCTCGGTCACGAATTTATTGATGAAAACACCATTGTCACTTTTTCCTGCAACGGATTTCAGAACGTTCAAAAGCTCCTGCTGTTCATTTCTTAAAGGTTGCAAATAGGAAGACCAAGCCGCTTTTTTCGCATCTAGCGCGGCTTTTTTGCTATCGCTTTCAATGCGGTCCAGGGATTCTGTGGTCGCGATGCCATGGTTTTCCATCCATTTTCGCATCTGTGTCAAGCAATCATATTCTTGTTCCCAAGCAAGGCGGTCGGCATTTTTGTATCGTTCATGCGATCCTGATGTCGAATGTCCTTGCGGCTGTGTAAGTTCCATAACGTGGATCAAAACCGGAACGTGTTCTTCGCGCGCAACTTTTGATGCTTGCTCATAAACACTTATCAACTCGCCATAGTCCCAACCTTTAACGCGCATGATTTCATAGCCTTTCTCGGTTTCGGTGCGCTGGAAACCTTTCAATATTTCAGATATATTTTCCTTTGTGGTTTGATGCTCGGCGTGGACGGAAATTCCGTAGGCATCGTCCCAAATGCTTATCACCATTGGCACTTGCAAAACGCCGGCGCCATTTATGGTTTCAAAAAACAAACCTTCGGAAGTGCTTGCATTCCCGATTGTTCCCCAGGCAACTTCGTTTCCATCTTTGGAGAAATTCGTGTTCTCAATACGAAGATTTCTATAAATCTTAGAAGCTTGTGCCAAACCCAACAATCGCGGCATTTGTCCTGCCGTAGGAGAAATATCGGCGCTCGAATTCTTTTGCTCTGTAAGATTTTTCCAGCTTCCATCGGCGTTGAGACTGTGCGTTGCAAAATGTCCGCCCATTTGTCGTCCCGCAGACATTGGTTCGTGCTCAATATTTGTATCGCCATAAAGGCCTGCAAAAAACTGCTGAGCTGTGAGTTCGCCGAGCGCCATCATAAAAGTCTGGTCGCGATAATAGCCCGACCTGAAATCGCCATTGCGAAAAGCTTTTGCCATCGCGAGCTGCGGCACTTCTTTTCCATCGCCAAAAATCCCGAATTTCGCTTTGCCCGTAAGGACTTCCCGTCGTCCGAGCAAGCTGCATTCCCTGCTCAGGCTCGCGATTTTATAATCGCTGACAACTTCTCTTTTGAAATCTTCAAAGGTCAATCCGGCGTTGGTCTTCGCGTCTGTCATAACTTGGTTTTGGCGTTTGCCACAAATTTAGAGAAAATAGCACGTTAAAACGAATTTAACCGTGCATCAAAAACCTTTCGCGAAAGCGTTCAACATTTTAGTGCAAAAAGATTGTGGAGAAATTCCTCTAAAACCACTTTCTTGTGAAGAGATTGATCAAGCTTTTTGGACTGAAAGTGAATATGAATCGAATCTTTTCGGGATAATTCTTATCGCCAACTTCCCAACCATTTGAAGAATAAACGGGAAAGTAAAGCTCAAAATAATCGGTAACGAGGTTAAGCCTGATGCCGTTATCGAATAAAAGTTTTGGTTTTGCAAAATCATTCTTCAAGAGTGCGACATCACCATAGACCTCGATCCAGTTCCATATATTGAAACTGCCATTGCTGGCGATCATCCACTGGTTTGCACTTTCGGGCTGAAGTTTTGACTTAAATCCACCTTCGGCAAGAAAATATTGCTGGCTGAAAAGGCCGGTCTTTTCAGATCTTCCAAAAAGATTGTACTCAAAAAGGTAGTCATTTGGTTGGGCGAGACCAAAGCCGTAAGAATCGGAAATATTGTTTTTATAGAGGAACGTAGCTGCAAATAGTCTAACATTGATTTGTCTCTTATCAAACAGCCTTCGGAACTGAATTTCGCCACCGAGCTTGCCGAACGCCCCCGAAATTTGGGTATTTGTATTATATATCAAGGTCTTGGTGATTTCAGATCTCGAATTAAAATAACTCAGGTTCAATACATTGTAGTTCCCACCGGTGCTGTCGAGTACAATGCTGGATCTTTCTTTGTGAACAATGTTGTAGCGCGCCACGATGCCCGAACGCTGGTTTTCTCTAAAATTCTTGTCGCGTATCGCAAAATAGACGGTTGGGGTTATCTTGAGATACGCAGCGTCCGGAGCATAGTGATAGTAAGAACCGCCAGCGCTATAGCGAATGTTGTACAATCTGCTATCGCGCAAATACTGATTGAAGCCGATGCTGTAACTGCCAACAATCGTCTTGGTTTTAGGAGCGTAAAAAGGACTGAAGTCAAAGTATATCGGTTTTTCGAGCAGCGTTTTGTTGTGGACGCGAAGCCCGACAGAAAGCCCGTCATATAAATTATAAGTGACCACAGGAACGTACAGAATCTGATTGTAAGCCGGGTTTTCAAGGTCTTTCATAAAGGCGAACGTGAATGGACGGTCGTTCCCGATGAATGTCTTTATCGATTTGTAGTTGTTGCGAAGGTTGAACTCCGGAACTTCATTGTTGTAATTCAATACCAGTTTGTCAATGTCTTGCCGCGGAATAGTGAAAGTGGTATCGATCGAAACATTGTCCAGCCATGCCCGAAAGACCACTTTATTGTCCTGCAGACCATATATCGGCATTGGCACGGTCGCACCGGTTTTGTTCTTTACGGAAATTGTGATGCTGTCCGCGGTCTTGGAAACCTCTCCAAATTTGTAATCGATAATCTGTCGCGAATCGATCAATGTTTCAAAAAACCAGTCGATGTTTTTGCTCTAACGTTCCCGAAGCATTTTCTCAAAGTCGCTTCGCGATGTCTGGCGGTTTTTGTTCATTTTATAGAAATCCACAACTGTTGTGGGCACAACGCTGTCGCTCACATAATCGTCAAGGTATTTCAGGCTGAGACCGGCGCGATATTTTGATGCGATCTTTTCGTTGAAACGAATCAATTTATCTTTAGGAAATGAAAGCGGCTGGTCGAGATTTTTTCTCGCCATCAGCATATAATAATAATTGTACTGCTGATTGAAATCAAGGTTTATGAGCGTATAACCTCTTAGAAGTTTCCACTTGGCCAAACTTCCCATCATCTTCTCGCCTTTATGAAACTCGTCCATATACTGCATCATCACGTACATCTGAATCGCGTCAAAAATCCAATTGTCCTTGCGCGGATCGAGGTTGAGCGATTCGCGAAGAATATTGTTGGTGTACGTTTTCAAAAATTTTAGTTCATAGATGAACTCATTTGGGAATGGGCTTAAAAACGCCGGCAATTGATTGAGACCATAAAATGGACTGCGCTCATAATCTGTGCGAGCGATCATTATTTTGTCCCTTCCGAATTCGCCCAGATTCTCGTTCACATATTTAACGACCCTATCCACAACGATCGCTTTTTGAATATCATCTATTTTTGAATCTCGAAGATTGTTCACCACGTTGATCGACTCGTTCTTGAATTCGGAAAAGGTATCATTCTTTTCGATCATCAAATTGAACGACAAACGATTCTGCGCCAAAAATTTGTAACTTTTGATTCCTTCCTCTTGGTCAACTTTAATCTGGTCAAAATCTGTGGTGGCGGACAGGTTTTGCGCTAGTACTAACGTGAAGTCAAAATCGGTTACGGTGTTGGCTATGTCATCTAGATTGGCATTGCTGTTGCGGACGAATGCGTGATTTTCGTAGCGCGCTATGGTGAGAATCAAATCCTTTAGATTGAAGTCGCCTTCCTTTCCATAACCATATCCAGTGAATTGATCACTTGGCAACCTAAGAGTGTAAACAACGCTGAACGTGGCAGTTTCATTGGGGGCAAGCGGTTTCTCAAGATCTATTTCCACAATATCGATCTGGTTTTCAGCTCGCGAATAATTGATCTGGGGAAATTGTTGGGATGTTACCGCTATTATTTCGGTTGAACCACGTTCCTTATCGGAGGCAAAATGGAAATTGCGGACAAATTCATCCGAAAATCTTCTTGCCAGCAGAGTCGTGTTGGTGGAATATGAATTGTTCCAGTCATTGAGAACGATTTTTGAAATGGTATCTTTTGAACTGTTGGTATAGGAAAATGTTTGATCGACCAGTGCAGAATTCTCGACAGAATTGAGCGCCATGATCAACGTGTTGCGATTTTGCGCGTTCGCAAAAGAGCAGAACAATAAAATAAGAAATGCAATTTCCCGCGTGGATTTTCCCAAAGCAATTTTTCTTCTTGATAGCAATGTCAGAACGCGCCATTGCTGTTAATAGTGTAACAGTGGCAAAAGTTGATAACGTTTCCGCAAATTTACTTTTGCAAAAGAGATGTTTAGAAGTTCGGGCTCAGATCGTACTTTTTATAGAATTTGTCCAACACGGCCACAACTTCCTCGGCAGTATCTACGATTTTTATCACGTTTAGGTCTTCGGGCGATACATTGTTGTGAGACTCCACCAAAACATTCTTAACCCAGTCCATCAATCCCGACCAGAACGAACTATCAACCAGAATAATAGGAAACTTTGCGATTTTCTTGGTTTGGATTAGCGTTATTGCCTCGAACATTTCATCAAGAGTGCCAAAACCACCGGGCATAATAACAAATCCTTGGGAGTATTTCACGAACATTACTTTTCGGACAAAGAAATAGTCGAAGTTCAGGTTTTTGTCCTTGTCTATGTACGGATTGAAATGCTGTTCAAATGGCAGTTCGATATTGAGCCCGACCGAAATCCCGCCGCCGAGATGCGCGCCCTTGTTGCCGGCTTCCATGATTCCAGGTCCACCGCCGGTGATCACTCCATAACCCGCCTTGCTGATTTGAAAAGCGATTTTTTCCGCAAGCTCGTAGTGCGGATGCGTCGTTTTGGTCCGTGCCGAGCCAAAAATCGAGACGCAAGGTCCGATCCTGCTCATCGATTCGTAGCCGTTCACGAATTCGGCCATTATCTTGAAGATCGCCCATGAATCATTGCTGCGTATCTCGTTCCACGATTTCTGCTGAAGCCTGTCATGGATTATTCTATCATCGTCATTGTCAAAATCCTCTAATCTCATCTGTGTATTATTTTAGTGCTGAAAACATTTTGGCCACCGCCAAAAAACAGCCGGCTAATGTAGTTCTTTTTTCAAAAATTGAGCAGTATGGCTTTTCGTGATTTTGGCCACTTGTTCGGGCGATCCCTTGGCCACGATATTCCCGCCGCCGCCGCCGCCTTCGGGACCAATATCTATGATGTAGTCGGCAAGTTTGATCACGTCCATATTGTGCTCGATTATCAAAACCGTATTTCCCTTATCTACAAGCTGATTGATTACCTCCATCAACACGCGAATGTCCTCAAAATGAAGTCCAGTCGTGGGTTCGTCAAGTATGTAAATGGTGTTTCCGGTATCTTTTTTGGAAAGTTCCGTGGCCAATTTTATCCGCTGCGCCTCGCCACCTGAAAGCGTTGTGCTTTGCTGTCCAAGCGTGATGTAACCAAGTCCAACATCTTGAATGGTCTTTATTTTTCTAAAAATCTTCGGGATATTTTCAAAAAATGGTACTGCTTCATCCACGGTCATCGCAAGGACATCGGCCACTGATTTGCCTTTGTATCTGATTTCCAGAGTTTCACGATTGAAGCGTTTACCCTGACAGGTTTCACATTCCACGTACACATCGGGCAGAAAATTCATTTCAATCGTTCTGACGCCGCTACCTTCACAGGTTTCGCAGCGTCCGCCCTTCACATTGAAACTAAAACGTCCGGCCTTATAACCTCGGATCATGCTTTCGGGCGTCATCGTGAACAGGTTTCTCACTTCGCTATAAAGTCCGGTATAAGTTGCTGGATTTGAACGTGGTGTTCTGCCAATAGGGCTTTGATCGATGTCGATTACCTTGTCCAGATTATCAAGACCATCAATTTTTTTATAAGGTTTCGGTTTCTTTACGCCATTGAAATAGAATGCGTTCAATATTGGATAGAGCGTTTCGTTGATCAAAGTAGATTTTCCGCTTCCAGAAACGCCGGTCACGCAGATCATCGTTCCCAATGGAAGCTCAATCGAAACGTTCTTGAGGTTATTTCCGGTCGCGCCGGTCAATTTCAAGGTTTTTCCATTGCCTTTCCTGCGGGTTTTGGGGATGGCAATTTCCCTGTCGCCGTTAAGATAATCCGCCGTGAGCGTATGGTGCTTCAAGGTTTCCTCGGGCGTTCCGATGCTTATGATCTCGCCGCCGTGCTTTCCGGCTCTGGGTCCAATATCGATTACATAGTCTGCGCGAAGTATCATATCCTTGTCGTGCTCGACCACCAAAACGGAATTGCCCAGATCACGAAGATTTTCAAGCGATGATATAAGCTTGTCATTATCGCGCTGGTGCAAACCGATACTGGGTTCGTCCAAGATATAAAGAACACCAACGAGTTGAGAACCAATTTGTGTTGCCAATCGGATCCTTTGCGCTTCACCGCCAGAAAGCGACTTTGAACCTCGGCTCAAGGCCAAATAGTCAAGACCTACATTCACCAAGAATCGAAGCCTGTCGCGGATTTCCTTGATGATCTCCGTTCCGATGATCAATTGCTTTTCCGAAAGATTTTCGGTCACATTCGCGAACCATTGGGCTAGGACGCCAATGTCCATATCCGAAAGTTCAGCGATATTTTGTCCGTTGAACCTAAAGTAAAGCGATTCTTTCTGCAATCTTGTTCCTTCGCAAACAGGACATTGGACTTGATCCATAAAATCTTTTGCCCAGCGCTTGATCGATGTTGAAGAAGATTCCTCAAACTGGTTTTGGATAAAATTCGCGATGCCGTCAAACTCTATTTTATAGTCTTTGGTCACTCCCGCAGCTTTGGATGTTACTTCAAATTTCTCGCGACCACCATCCATGATCATCGTCATCGCCTCATCGCTTATCTTTTCGATCGGGTCGGTCAACTTGAAACCAAATTTTTCGCCAATGAGTTCCAGTTGTTTGAAGATCCAAGTGCTTTTATATTCTCCAATTGGCGCCAAACCGCCCTTTTTTATTGAAAGCTTGGGATTTGGAACAATCTTTTTGATGTTGATATCATTCACCGTTCCAAGTCCGTTGCAATTGGGGCAAGCACCTTTTGGCGAATTGAAGGAAAAGAGATTTGGCTCTGGATTTTGATATGATATTCCGGTGGTCGGACACATCAGATTTCGGCTGAAAAATCTTACCTCGTTAGAATCTTGGTCAAGAATCATCAGAACATTTTCGCCGTGCTGCATCGCCGTGTTGATGCTTTCCGAAAGTCTTATGTTGTTCTCGTCATTGTTTTCGACGAGCATTCTGTCCACGACAATCTCGATATCGTGGGTTTTGTAACGGTCGAGCTTCATTCCCGTTGTGATTTCCTTGAGCTCGCCGTCAACACGAACACGCAGGAATCCCTGTTTTGCAATTTGTTGGAAAAGTTCGCCATAATGACCTTTTCTGGCTCGAATAACCGGCGCAAGAATGTTGATGCGCTTGCCCGAAAAATTTTCGATGATAAGGTCGCGGATCTGCCCGTCGCTGTAGCTGACCATCTTTTCGCCAGTATTGTAACTGTAAGCATCTGAAGCTCTGGCAAAAAGCAACCTTAAAAAATCATAGATTTCTGTAATTGTCCCAACTGTGGAGCGCGGACTTTTGCTCGTGGTTTTTTGCTCGATCGCAATTACCGGCGAAAGGCCATCGATCTTGTCCACATCTGGACGTTCCAATCCGCCGAGAAATTGTCTGGCATAAGCCGAAAAAGTTTCGACGTAACGACGCTGTCCTTCGGCGTAGATGGTATCGAAAGCGAGCGAGGATTTTCCGGAGCCCGAAAGCCCGGTGATCACTACAAGTTTTTCTCGTGGGATGGAAACATCGATGTTCTTGAGATTGTGGACTCTTGCGCCCATAACCTCTATCGACTCTTCAAAATGTGGCATATTTTTTTGGCAAAACGCAAAGTTACCATATTGCCACCTGCTTTTATTGAATGGATTATTGAAGATTTTGTTAAACCTTCAAAAGTGCAAGCAAGTCAGTGCTTTCAAAAAATATCGAAAAGCACAGGATTTTTTATTTGAATAAACCCCATCCAACTTTTATTAATTAATAAATCAGTTTTTTGTGAATGTCAGAAAATCGGTGCCGCCATTGCCGCCACTTACATCTATTAATGAAATAACTGTCGCCGATTTGCTTTGAATTTCCCAATCATCTGACAACTCTTCAAATTGTGCTGGCGATGTAAAAGCGATATTGAAATGAAGATCGTTCAGGCTGTCGTCATTGCTGTTGCTGTCGGTAATTGACCAAATTCCGGTGTAGGTATTTGTTGCGTTCGTCGCCGTTAGTGCGTTGTTGGAACCAAATGTGAAAACGTAACCGTTAAAGTTGATGGTTTCATCTTGGTCATTGTCATAAAAATAACTGATTCTCCACGTTCCATTATTCACGGTGTTCACAAGGTCAACAAAATTGTTGTTGGGTGGAACGATTACGGGATTGTCGTCGTTGTTGTTGTTGTTACTGCAGGAAAATGCTGTGAGTGCTAAAAACACCATCGCGAACGTCAAACTGAATTTAATTTTTTTAAGCGCTTCCATAATTAATGTTTTAAAATGGTTACTAAAAGAATGTGTCGATAAAGTTAACGAATCTTTCTGAATTTTAGTGTCAAAATAAGACAATTACGTTCATTGGCATTCAATCTTATTCAAATATCATGGCCTTGAGTTTCTCACGATAGGCTTCCAAAGTTTCGCTCTTAGAAATAAAACCATAGTATTTTCCTTTTTTTAGAACAGGCAAAAAAGGTGTGCGGTTTTTTTCGAACTTGTTCATAATGGTTTCCATCGAATCGAATTCATAGATAACGTCCAAGGGCTGCTTCATAACCTCGGACACCAGCGAATGTCTCACTCGAAATTCGTTGAAGATGATCTCGCGAACATCATTGAAATATACGATTCCGAGAAGTTCTTTTTCTTTATCTACGACGCCAAAAATCACCTGATCAGAGTGAGATATCAGGTCCACAAGTTTTCTTAGATTATCGCTTGGTGAGATCGTGATGTAGTCGGTATGGATTATATTTTCGACATCCAACGAATACAGGATGTTGGTGTCCTTATTGCTCGTGAAAGCCAGCCCTTTCTTGGCCAAATGCTTCACGTCGAGCGAATGGACCTCAAACCGTTTGGAAATCGCGAAACTTATGGACGAAACAATCAGCAAAGGAACCATTAGATCATAGCCGCCCGTGATTTCGGCAATCAGAAATATTGCTGTGAGCGGGGCGTGAAAAAGCGCACTTAGAATTCCCGCCATCCCAATCATCGTGAAATTGCTCACCGGAAGTTCCGTCAACTTTGTAAGGTTTACGAATTTGGCAAAAATAAAACCCGCGTAAGAACCGATAAACAGTGAAGGCGCAAAATTCCCTCCATTTCCTCCGCTCCCCAAAGTCAATCCTGTCGCGAAAGCTTTGAGCAGCATCGTTGCCGCTACAAAAAGGAGCAAGGCAACCTCGCTTTTTCTGAAAGAAGCAAACAGTGTATTCTCCATAATTTGCCCCGGATCGCTCTCGGAAAGTATCCGGATGCTTTCATAGCCTTCGCCAAAAAGTGTTGGAAAAACGAATATGATCAATGCCAACAAGGACGCGCCAATCAAGGCTTTTTTATAAGGATTCAGTTTCAGCCGTTGGAATAAATGCTCGGTCCGCCTAAAATTTCTTGAATAGAAAATAGCGACCAGGCCAGTGAAAAGTCCGAGCAAGACGTAGAACGGAAGATTGTGATAGTCAAAAACCTGCTTGCTTTTGAATGTCAATAAAATACTTTCGTCAAGGACAATTGCAGAAACGATCGCGCCCGTGGCAGATGAAATCATTATCGGCGTGAACGCGGCAATGCTGACATCCACGAGCAGGACCTCGATCGCAAACAAAACCCCCGCGATCGGCGCATTGAAGGCCGCCGCGATTCCGGCGGCCACGCCGCAACCTATCAGCAGTGTCCTGTCCTTGTAATCGAGTTTGTGCTGTTGTGCAAAATTGGACCCAAATGCAGCGCCGGTCACGACTATCGGGCTCTCAAGTCCTGCCGAGCCGCCAAGTCCAACGGTAAGTGAACTCGTTAATATCTGCGCATACATTTGCCGCTTCGGGATAATGCTGGCCTTTTTGGCAACGCTGTAAAGGATCTGCGAAGTGCCTTTTTCAAGCGTTCCGCCAAATAATCTTTGCACCACAAAAACGGTCAACAAAATACCCACAATCGGTAAAATACTGTTGATAAAACTTAGTTTGAGAATACCATTGATGTACGTTGCAAACCGAAAAACCCAGTGTGCAAAAGCTTTCAGCACGATAACCGCGCCCGCCGATGAAACGCCCACAAGAACGCTCGACAAGTAGATGAACTGCTTATTCGTCAGTCGATTTTGGCCCCATAAAAGCCATTTCTCTATTTCTGAAAAGGTATTTTTTAACATCGCGATTTGGTGGAATGCAAATTTACATTTTTGAATACAGCATGATCCAACAAATTTTAGAAACCAACCGCTTTGTCGTCGCCGCGCCTGTCCGCGCCACCTTCAAGATTGCCGTTTGGCAGCATTTTTATCGCATCGACCTTGCCGATAACGGGCAGGTTTTTCTCGCTGATCGTGTAATTTTTATCCTGAAGTTCTTTTAGAAATTCTGGCGAAAATGAATTTGGTTCAAAATCGATTTCGTCGGGAAGCCATTGGTGGTGGAACCTTGGCGCGTCAACGGCCTGTTGCATCGTCATATTGAATTCTGTAACGTTCAAAATTGTTTGCAGAACGGAAGTTATGATTGAGGAACCGCCGGGCGAACCGAGCAAAAAATAGAGTTTGCCATTCTTTTCAACTATTGTTGGCGTCATCGAGCTCAACATTCTTTTGTTTGGCGCGATGCTGTTGGCCTTTGCACCGACCAAACCGTAATAATTTGCAGATCCTGGCTTTGCGCTGAAATCGTCCATTTCATTGTTCAGAAAAAAGCCAAGTTCCTCGCAATAGATTTTGCTGCCGTAAGCACCGTTAAGCGTTGTTGTCACCGCAACTGCATTTCCAAATTGGTCAACGATAGAGTAGTGGGTGGTTTCGTCACTTTCTGTGAAGTCAATATTTCCGTGCGAAACATCTGATGACTTTGTGGCCATTTTGAATGAAAAAGTTGACATTCGATCTTTGAGGTATTTTGGCTTGAGCAAGTCGTCCATCGGAATTTTTACAAAATCTGGATCGCCCAAGAAATAGTTTCTATCTGCGAAAGATCTGCGTTCAGCTTCTGCCAAAACCTGAATGTATTTTGTTGAATTGTGCCCAAATTTTTTAAGATCATAAGGTTTTAGCATTGTCAGAATCTGTTGCAAACAAAACCCGCCGCTGCTTGGTGGCGCCATCGAAATGATGTCGAAGTTTTTGTACTTGAACTTTATCGGCTTTCGCCAAATGGCTTTGTAATTGGCAAGATCTTCGAGCGTGAGCAAACCATTTTTTATATTTATGAAGTTGATGAATTTTGTAGCAGTTTCGCCTTTGTAGAAATCATCTTCGCCATTTTTTGAAATTCGCGAAAGCGTTTCGGCCAATGCCAAATATTTTATGGTGTCGCCAATCTGCTGCATTTGGGAAATAACAGAATTTTTGCCGTTATAAAGTTTCAGCGTTTCGTGATAGGTGTCGATGTGCGCTTTATCGTTTTTGGTCACGACCACGCCACGTTTTGCCAAGGCGATTGCTGGCGCAAAAAGTTTTTCGATAGGCATTGAACCGAATTTTCTATGGATTTCATAAATCCCGGCGATCGAACCCGGAATGCCGACAGAAAAAATACTGTCGGTAGATTTTCCGGCAATGATGTTTCCGTTCTTGTCCAGATACATATCCCGCGATGCTTTTGCCGGCGCCTTTTCGCGAAAGTCGAGCGAGCCATTGTCACCGCTTGATTTTCTATACACCATAAAACCGCCACCGCTGATGTTTCCGGCGTACGGATAAGCCACGGCCAGCGCCAGTTGTGTGGCGATCATCGCATCAAAAGCATTGCCGCCCTGTTTCATGATCTCAACCCCGATCTCCGAAGCTTCCTGCCGCGCCGATACGACCATTCCGTGTTTTGCCGTGATTCCGGTTTGGGAAAAGCTAAGCTGAAAAAACAGCAGTGCGAGTACTGAATAATATAATATCTTCCTCACGATAGTTATTTTCGTGAATTTGCGAAAATTAATTTGGTTGCGCAAAAAAGGGAGGAGAGGGTTGTTGTGCAAATCAGTGTTTAGGATTATGGAAAAATATCTAAATGCGAACATTTCAAATACTTTTATAGAATTGAATGGTTGATGTCTTGAATCTTTGATGAAAGGATTATATTCGCATATATATAAGTTACCTGAAAGCTTTACATAAACCAAGAATATATGGCATTTTACGAGAATATTTTAGGATTTTTAACTGATAGGACCCAAAGAATCCCTACGCGAGCGACAATATTTGTTCTAAGCGTTTTTATAATTATTTTAGCAGATAATATTATCGGGTTTTCGCATTATTATAATAAAACCAGACAACTTGACCAACTTGAAAAAGTTACAACTTTATTGAAAGATTCCACACTAAATCCGACTGTCAGAAAAGATTTGACAGTTTTACAACAAGAATCATTGAACAGGAAAACGTTTATTGATTACTGTAATGACTTTCTTAATAAAATCGTAGATAGTAATCCGAAAAAATCAGTAATCAGGAATGGTGTTCAGCGAAATGAATATTGGTTTATAGTTTCAACGTCTGGAATTTATATAATTATTACTGTATTATTAGTTCCTGTTTTATTATTAACGGCCAGAACAATTCCGTTTTTACAGTTAATTACAATGCTACTAATTTTTGTTACAGTAATGTTCTTTACTTCTTGGTTTAATTACTGGCTATTTGACAAAATTATTCCTGACGAATTATTTGGATCCTGGACATGGAATTATGTGATTAATATTTTGTTGCAAATTTTGTTATTTTTTGGGCTTTATTGGACTACGCAGAGAATTGAAAGTATAAACAAATCATTAAAAAACTAAGCTTTCAGGTAACAGCCGCTTCACGCAATTGCGGGTTTTTCTTATCCGGAAATTGCAAATTCACGAAGAAACATTACCTTGGCAGAAGGAACTCAGTTCGTTTTGACTCGCAACAGACGCGAAGCGGCGACACCTTATAGGGCATTTTAAAGACGACACACAATTGCAATATTAGGACGACCAGATGGAATTTTTGACCTTAACGACAGCGACAAATGTGTTGGTTCATATTTGACAAAAGCAGATGTAAAGGCCACTCGTCTCACCCAATACCTCGAACTAAGATCCCGCAGCCAAACGATCAAGGACACCACCGAGGCACAATACGGCGCCCAGTCCGTCGAGTACAAACAGATCAAAGGACTCGTCATCTTGCCATCCGCGCCGCCACTCACATCATCAACCCCAAGACCATCAGCCCCAAACCCCTGCTGGTCTTTTTTATTAAAAGTAATCACCCTCAAAAATTCCCTACATTCGAAAAAGCAACAAAACATGTACATATATCCCAGAATTTGTAGAGATATGTGCAATAGAGTTGCATATATAAACGAGTTAGTGGCAATTTTGTCGAAGAATATTTGGTTAATAATATTAACTAGTTTATATTTGAAACTTAAATTCTAATTTATTAAACAAATGAACTCACAAAATTTATCATCAAAAGAACAAATAAATATTATTGAAAACGCAATTAAACAAACCTCCCATCAGAAAACCGGTGCAAGTAACTATTATATTATTTGGGGCTTTACGCTAATTGCGTACTTTGTAATTCAATTCTTAAATGCACATTTTAGAACCGAAACGACTGCGGTTTTGGCTAATTATAGCAATTTATTATTTGCCATTGGAGGCATTTTCTCGTTTTTACAATCTAGAAAAGACGAAAACACCGAAACCATTGTACCACTGAACGAAAAAGTATATACCTATGGCTGGATAGGTGCAAGTATTGGATTAGGTGTATTGTCTGTCGCATTTTTAGACAATTTTATTGAAATGTTTTGCGTTGCCCTTTTGGTTATATTTGGGTTGGTTAATTTCATTATTGGTGGTGTTACGGGTTTCAAGCCTTTGCTCATTGGTGGTGTTTTGTCTATGTTGTTGGCTATTATTGTTCCGCATTGTGCTATTGAATTTAAATTTTTAGTGACTGCCTTTGGTTTACTGTTTTCTTGTCTGATAC
>JBBSUW010000009.1:0-42121 GCA_038234025.1 Flavobacteriales bacterium | reverse complement strand
CTGCAGATCATCCTCATTGTTGAACTCGATAAAGTCAACATCGGGAAGCAAGGGCCGGAACGCGCGCTTTCTTTCCTCGAATCCCATAACGCTCATCGCGCCCATAGTGTTGCCATGATAGGCGTTTTTGCATGAAATCAATTGGCTTCTTCCGGTTTTTCGGCGGGCAAGTTTCAAGGCGCCTTCGGTGGCTTCGGTGCCAGAATTGACGAGATAGACCTTGTTGAGGTTTGGCGGTAAAAGGCTAGCGAGCATTTTGCAATATTCAACTGCGGGACTTTGGGAATATTCGCCATAAACCATGACGTGCGAATATTTTCCGAGCTGATCGATTATCGCAGCGTTGATTTTCTTGTTATTATGGCCCAGCGAAACGGCAGAAACACCTGCAACAAAATCGAGGTACGATTTTCCGGCCGTGTCATAAATGTAACAACCATCGGCATGAGAAATCTCGAGACCGAGCGGATGCGGCGTGGTCTGCGCCTGATATTTTAAAAAATCATTCGGCATCGCTATTTCTTTTTCCTGTTCAGAATAGATTTTTTCTTGGGGTTCTTCGCTTCTGCTTTTTGCAGATTGTCATAGTCAATGGTTTCGGGTCCAATCTCGATCGGCTTGTTTTCCAAAGCCATTTCGGCTCGACCTTCCTTTATCAATTTGTCGTTGAGTTCTTCCTCCTCGGGCGGAAAGATATCGTCCTTGCTCTTGATACGTTCATCGCCACGCCAAACAAACCCGCGTAGTTTTCGAGCATTTTCGGGCAGTTCGGCTTCGGGATAGATCGTGCTGTCGGGCTTGTTGAACATTGTCAGCGAGGTAATCTTGCTTTCTTCGAGCTCAACTCTGATGCTGCTTGCCACGCCTTTGTTGATTCCAATCAAACTGTTGTCCACGTCGCGCATATAATAAATTACCTCGGCGTTCTTTACGATATCGGCTTCATAAAGCTGATTTTCGCGAAACTTGCCATAAAGATTTTGCCCCTTCACCTGATTGAAACCCGTTCCGACCGTGTCCTTACTAATAATGAACGCATTGTTGAGCACTTTGAGCGAGTCCAGTTTTTTGGTCTGATCGTTCCCGACAAGGTGCATAACATCGCCCGTGAGCTGATTCTCAAAATTCCATAAAATCGGTCGCCCAATGAGTTTTGTGAGGTTCGTCACCTGGCTCGAATGTATCGAATCGCACTTTCCGGCAAGGTCGGTTTTATAAAAACGCGCATTGTTGAATGCTCGAACAATGCGGCTTTCGGGCTTTCCTGTAACCATCAATTTTTTACCATGGATGTACACTGAATCATTATCGATAAAATTGACGGCAACGGCTCTTTTGGTCACGAACATTGAATCTTTTTGACGAAAAACCTCGGCATAATGGCCTTTGACGATGCCACGATTGATGGAATCTGTGATCTTGACATTGCGCGAAGCGGACGCAAATTCGGTGTTTCGGTTGTACCAAAGACTGTCGCCCTCAATCAATCTGTCCTTATATTTAATGTAGGATCGCCGCAAAAAATATCCCGTGTTCTTTTTGCTGTCGTAATAGCCTTTTTCGGTGTAAATAAAGCTTGTGCCGCTTGTGATTGTTGAAGGTCCAAATAAATAGGAACGTCCCGAATTGTTGAAATAATCAAGATGGTTGGACTTCAGAACATATTCGGGATTCGTCAGAACGACGGCGGTCAAGAATTGGAATTTTTTCTGCGCTACAAAATACCGTCCAGATTTGCTCGTGAGCACATTTTCTTTGTTAACTATCTTTCCATAAGTGTTGTACCAAGCTTGTTGAATGTTTCGGTCGAAGTACATCGTGTCTGTCGTGAGTGTCATATCGGGCGATTTCATGACGACATTTCCGCTTGCAAAAGCCTGCTTGTTCTCGCCATTGTACTCGGCATATTCACTATTTAGCGTAAGCGTATCGCCTTGGATCATTCTCACGTTTCCGAAAGCCTTCAAGTAATTTTCCTTTTCAAAAAGATAGGCTTTGTTGCAGAGCAGCACAACACCATCGTGAACCGCGCGAATGTTACCGGTTATGAGTGCGACATCAGGAAGTTCGATTTGGTTACGGTCAAAACTGTCGGCCTTTTCAACGATGATCTTGCTCGATTTTTGCGAAAGCATCAACTGCGAAAATATCAGGAAACCACCCATCGAGAATTGTAAAAAACACTTTTTCAATGCGTTCTGAATTTTTTGCAAATTTAATCAAATCGCTACGGTCAACCTTTCAATTAAGATTTATTTATAGGAGCAAACGACCGACTTTCCATTTGATTATATTTGTGATCGATGAAAAATCCTCCAGATGAAAAATATGATTTTGCTCGCCACTATTGGCCTTACAACAATGATGAACGCCCAAGTTAAGAATCCGCTTATTTCTGTTAAGAAAAAAGAAACGGTCGTAGCCGAAGCCAAACCCGTGATCTATCAAGTTTTTACGAGGCTTTTCGGCAACAAGAACACCACCAATAAACCGTGGGGAACAATCGAGCAAAATGGCGTGGGAAAATTCAGCGATTTTACCGATACCGCGTTGGATGAAATCAAAAAACTTGGCGTCACGCACATTTGGTACACCGGCGTTCCGCACCACGCAACGGTTACGGATTACACAAAATTCGGCATTGCCAACGACGATCCAGATGTTGTAAAAGGACGCGCTGGTTCTCCTTACGCAATCAAGGATTATTATAATGTTGACCCCGATCTTGCCAATGATCCAGCAAATCGCCTGGCTGAATTTCAAACACTTATCGACAAAACGCACAAACATTTTATGAAGGTGATCATCGATATTGTGCCGAACCACGTAGCCCGAAAATATGGGAGCAAGAACAACCCGAAAGGTGTAGTTGATCTAGGTGCGAACGATGATAAAACTGTTGAATACCAACGGGATAACAATTTTTACTACATTCCCGGCAAGCCATTTGAAGTTCCAAAATCGGATACGTACAAACCATTGAATGGCGAAAAAAACAAAATGTCCGATGGAAAATTTGATGAAAACCCTGCGAAATGGACCGGCAACGGCACTCGCGAACCACAGCCGGACATCAATGATTGGTACGAAACCGTCAAATTGAACTTTGGTGTAAAGCCCGACGGGTCAAAAGATTTTCCAGAACTTCCAAAAAGCTATGAAAATCGAGATTACACATCTCATTACAAGTTTTGGCAGGACAAGGAAGTGCCCGACAGTTGGAAAAAATACCGCGACATTGCCCTATTTTGGCTTGAGCAAGGCGTTGACGGTTTTAGATATGATATGGCCGAAATGGTTCCCGTTGAATTCTGGAGCTATATGAATTCGGCGATCAAAATGAAGAATCCCGACGCGTTTCTCGTTGCCGAAATCTACAACCCCAAAGAATATCGCAATTATATTTATTTTGGAAAAATGGGCTATTTGTACGACAAGGTTTCGACCTACGACAAATTAAAGGATATCATTCAGGGTAAAAGTTCGCCCGATGAACTTATTTCGATTCAAGCTGGGATGAAAGACATTGACTCGCACATGGTAAACTTTTTGGAAAACCATGACGAGCAACGCATCGCAAGTCCAGAATTTGCCGGTTCTGCCGAAAAAGGAATGCCATTGATGGTTTACACCACCACGGTTTCAAAAGCGCCGATCATGATTTATTTTGGTCAGGAAGTTGGCGAGCCCGGCAATGAAAATGCCGGTTTTGGAACACAGTCCCGAACATCCATTTTCGATTATGTTGGTGTTCCCAATCACCAAAGATGGATGAACAAGGGCAAGTTTGATGGTGGAAAACTCTCAAACAGCGAAAAAGATTTAAGGGATTTTTATAGCCGATTGTTGAATTTTGCAGGGAAAAGTTCAGCGTTGATGGGTGAATACGAAAATATTCAAGAGTATAATAGCAAGCACACCTCGGGTTACAATGCCGGACTTTATTCTTATGTGCGATATTCTGAAAATGAAAAACTGGCCATTTTGGTTAATTTTTCTTGGAAAGCAGCAAGCAAAATCAACTTCTTGATTCCGGCGAATGTTATCACCGCTTGGAAATTGAAAGATGGCAGGTATGAAATGACCGACCAATTGTATGGGGAAATCTACACGATGACCGTCAGCGCTGGAAAAGGGGAGATTCCTTTGACCGTAAAACCTTCGGAATCACTGATATTGAAACTGAAATAATTTGGCGAAAGCCAGAAATCTTATCGCGTTATCGTCTGTTTTCTGTCGGGACCAACAGAAATAACCACAATCGGCACGCCAACTTCAGTTTCGATAAAATCAATGTAATCCTTAAAAGTTTTTGGAAGTTCGTCGTAGGTTGTCATTTTGGTCAGATCGGCTTTCCACCCGTCGATCTCTTTGTAGATGGGACTGACATTTTCTGGCTCGATATTGTATGGCAAATGCTGTATTTCCTTGCCTTTGTAATTGTAGGCAACGCAGACTTTTAATTTTTCAAACCCCGAAAGCACGTCGCCCTTCATCATCATCAATTGCGTGACGCCATTTATCTGAACCGCGTATCGAAGCGCAACAAGATCCAGCCAACCGCAACGCCTTTGTCTTCCGGTGACAGAACCAAATTCGTTGCCGACATTTGCCATTGTCGCACCATCTTCGTCAAATAGTTCGGTCGGAAATGGCCCGCTGCCAACCCTTGTCGTGTACGCTTTGAAAATGCCGAAAACTTCCTTTATTTTATTTGGCGCGATGCCCAATCCGGTGCAAGCGCCCGCCGCCGTTGTGTTTGAGGATGTCACGAAGGGATAGGTTCCAAAATCGACATCGAGCAGCGATCCTTGCGCACCTTCGCAAAGTATTGATTTTCCGACGGTTTGCGCTTGGTGCAAATATTCCTCGCTATCAATGAATTGTAGTGTTTGCAAAGTTTTCAGCGAGTCAAAAAATTCTTTCTCCAGCTCGGCAAGATTGTATTGGATCGCAACATCGTAAAAAGCGATCATCGACTCATGTTTGTCGGCAAGGGCCCGGTATCTTTCTTGAAAATCAGCAAGTTCAATATCGCCGACGCGAATGCCGTTTCGACCGGTTTTATCCATATATGTTGGCCCGATTCCCTTCAATGTCGATCCGATTTTCGCTTTGCCTTTAGAAGCTTCAGAAGCCGCATCGAGCAGTCTGTGCGTTGGCAAAATGAGGTGCGCTTTTCGCGAAATGATCAATGATTTCTGTATATCGATATCAAATTTTGAAAGTCCCTGTAATTCTTTTTCAAAAACAACGGGATCGATCACCACGCCGTTACCGATTATGTTGATTTTATTCTTATGAAAAATACCTGAAGGAATTGTTCTCAAAACGTGCTTTATACCCTCGAATTCAAGTGTATGACCGGCGTTCGGCCCGCCCTGAAACCTTGCAATGATATCATATTTTGCCGTGAGCACATCCACGATTTTTCCTTTTCCCTCGTCGCCCCATTGAAGTCCTAAAAGTAGATCGGCCATATCTGTAAATTAATTTGTATTGGTTTCATTTTCGGTATTAGTCTCTGTATCAGGACTTTCGTGGGAATCTTCGACTGCATAAAAATATAGCGAGTGGTTGTGGATCTTTATATTGAAAATATCCTCCATCGTTTTCTTGATGGTCTGGATCCGGGGATCGCAGAATTCAATGACCTTGCCGGTGTCGGTCATAATGATATGGTCGTGCTGCCGGTCAAAGTAGGATTTTTCGTAGTGCGCTTGGCTTTGGCCAAATTGGTGCTTGCGAACAAGTTTCGATTCCAACAGAAGATCGATCGTATTGTACAACGTTGCTCTGCTCACACGATAATTTTTGTTCTTCATTTTGATATAAAGATTTTCTATATCAAAATGTTCAGTCGTATCATAGATTTCCTGAAGGATCGCGTATCGTTCTGGGGTTTTGCGATGGCCGTTGTTCTCAAGATATTTGGTGAAAACCGACTTCACCGTTTCCTGATTTTTGCTGTTGTCGACCGTTGTGGATGTCATTTTACAAAGATATATGTTAATAATTAGGTATCAAAAGCCGCGCACTATAACCTATAGAAAGGTTTCAATTTTTGTAAACGCGCGTTACCTTGTCCACGCCATCTATCTTCTTTATATTGTCTATTAGTTTTTTCAGGATGGTTTTGTTTTGGACCACGACAGCAACCTGACCATTGAAAATTCCTGCGTCGCCGCTCAAAGATATACTTTGTATATTAACGTGCATATTGTTGGAGATCACTTTAGTAAGCTCGTTGGTTAAACCCATCGAATCCATTCCGGTAATGTTGAGTATGACTTTGAATTCCTGCTTCGTCGAATCGATCCATTTAGCCGGAATAATCCTATATGCATAATTTGACTGAAGACTGATTGCATTCGGACAGTCTTTTTTATGGACTTTTATTCCATCGTTGATCGTCACGAAACGAAAAACCTGATCACCGGGAATCGGGTTGCAGCACGCTGACAATTTATAGTCAAGCTTGTCGTGCTCGGTTCCAAAAACGAGCATATCATAATTACTGCTCAAAATCTGTCGATGAATATCCTCGTCGGCCGTGGTATGCGTGCGCTTCATTTTGCTCTTGAAAAAATTCATTAGCGTATTGCTCTTTTGCGCGGCAAAATCCTTGAGCTGCTGGTTGTCAATTGCACCTATTCCAAAACGATAGAATAGGTCGAGGCTCGTTTTCAGTTTAAAAAAATTTACCAGCTCGTTGATTGTCTGTTCGTTGAGCGCTATTTTTAAATGCTTTAGTTTTCGCGAAAGCAACTCCTTACCATCATCAGCGGCTTTTTTGGTGTTCTCGTTCAGTACGCTTCTTATCTTATTCTTTGCGCGTGAGGTCGTTACATAGTCAAGCCAGTTGATTGTTGGTTTTTGATTTTGGGATGTGATGACCTCAATCTGGTCACCACTTTTGAGTTCGGTGTTCAAAGGCACAAGTTTACCATTGACCCGTGTCCCGCGGGTTTTTATCCCTATCTCGGAATGAATTCCAAATGCAAAATCCAGTGATGTAGCGCCTTTCGGCAATGATTTGATTTCACCCTTTGGCGTAAATACGAAAATCTCCTTTGCATAGAGGTTCATCTTGAAATCCTCCACAAAATCCACAGCGTTCGATTCGGCATTTTCCAATGCTTCCTTCAAAAGGTTCAGCCAAACATCCAGCCCGCTTTCCTCGGTCGCGCCCTGCTTGTATTTGTAGTGCGCGGCATAACCTTTCTCGGCGATCTCGTCCATTCGCTCGCTGCGAACCTGAATCTCGACCCAACGGCCTTTCGGTCCCATCACCGTGATGTGCAGCGCTTCGTAACCCGTTGATTTTGGGGAGGAAATCCAATCGCGCAGTCGGCTTGGGCTTGGCCGATAGTGATCTGTTACGATCGAATAAATTTTCCAGGCAAGGAATTTTTCCTCGTTCGAGTCGCCTTTGTAAACAATGCGAAGCGCGAATTTGTCATATACTTCATCAAAGCTCACGCCCTGCGCCAGCATTTTCCTGCGTATCGAATAAATGGATTTTGGTCTTCCCTTGATCACAAAATCGATGTTTTCGCCATCGAGCGACGACTTCAGAACATCGCTTATCTGTTTGATATATTCGTCCTGCTGTTCCTTGGTTTCCTTTATCTTGCTGTGAATGCTTTCATAAACGCGCGGTTCGGTGTATTTCAATCCAAGGTCTTCAAGCTTTGTCTTGATGTTGTAAAGTCCGAGTCGATGGGCGAGCGGCGCATAGATATAAAGTGTTTCCGACGCGATTTTCACCTGTTTGGCTTCTGGCATCGAGTCCATTGTTTGCATATTGTGCAATCGGTCGGCGAGTTTTATCAAGATCACGCGCACATCATCGTTGAGCGTGAGCAGCATTTTCCGAAAATTCTCGGCCTGCATCGATACATTCAGGTCTTTCTGGACTTGTGAGATTTTGGTAAGCCCTTCGACCAGCCGCGCGACTTTCGGGTTGAAAAGATCCTCGATCTCGGCCACGGTTATCGGCGTGTCTTCCACAACATCGTGCATCAATGCGGCGGCAATCGATGTTGGTCCGAGCCCAATTTCAGAAGCCACGATTTTTGCAACGGCAATGGGATGAAAAATATACGCTTCGCCAGATTTGCGACGCTGGTCCTTGTGCGCTTCCACTGCAACGTCAAATGCCTTGCGAATCAGTTTTTTGTCCTCAACACTGAGTTTTTGATAGCTTATCCGGAGCAGTTCTTTGTATTCGTGGGCAATTGCCTTTTTTTCGAGTTCAAGATCGACTTCCACCATATTGATTTGGGTTATCGACGAAATTTAGCGATTACATTCGACTTGTGCAACGCGGCCTTGAACCAAATTTTGTACCATCCAAATTTTTTATGAGAATTGAATATCTATCGAAAACCCCTTTGTCGTTTTGCCTCAAAAAGCAATATCGCAGCGGCAACAGAAACGTTCATCGAATCGATTTTTCCCTGCATCGGAATCACGATGTTTTGTGCAGCGGCATTGCGCCAAATTTCCGAAACTCCAGAATCTTCGGCGCCAACAACGAATGCTGAAGCATTTTGATAATTTTCATCGCAGTAATGGTTGGCGTTCTGCAATGTCGCGGTAAAAATGTCGACAGAATTGTTTTTCAAAAATTGAATTATTTCGGCACTTGAACCAACAGCGATTTTCGTGGTGAAAAACGCACCAACGCTCGATCTGATGATGTTCGGATTGTAGATGTCGCCTTTTGGATCGGCGATGACAATTGCATCAATGTTCGCAGCGTCGGCGGTTCGGATCATTGCGCCAATGTTTCCGGGTTTCTCGGGCGATTCCGCCACAAGAATCAAAGGATTGCGCGCAAGCGAAAGATTTTTTATCGAAAGGTCGCGCATTTTTGCAATCGCAATGATGCCTTCTGTGCTGTCGCGGTAAGCGATTTTTTCATAAACTTCTTTTGATACCAATATAACTTCTGAAAAATTCCCAAAACTTGTGATCTCATTTTCGTCAAAGACATTTTCCTTTATAAAAATCGTCTCGAGTTCAAATCCGCCAACAATCGCAAGCTCGATTTCTCGTCTGCCCTCGATTATGAATTTGCCCAATTTCATGCGCGTTCGTCCTTTTTCCTGCAATTGAAGAATTTCCTTTACGGTCGGATTTTGAATAGATGAAATGTTTCTCATTTTTATAAAATTCCCCTTGCCTTGATTTCCAAATACTTGTTGATGGTTTCTGCCGTTAGATTTTCGGGTTTTGTCAACAACGAATATATCCCGAATTTCTTGAGCTCGCTCACGATGAGTTTTTTCTCGAGGGCAAATTTTTCTGCAATCGTCACATCATAGATTTCCTTCACGGTTTTCGGCGAAGTGTTGATGATCATATCGAGTTCGGTATTCTCAAAAAATATGACAACAAGCAAATGGTTTTTCGCGATCGATTTCAGATATGGAAGTTGCCTGGTCAATCCTTCGAGCGTTTCAAGATTGGTGAACAAAAGCAGAAGGCTTCGTTGCTTGATGTTCTTGCGCAGATCAACGAACAACCTCGAATAATCGCTTTCGTAAAAGTCAGTGCGAATATTGTACAACGATTCCATTATCCGTTGCATTTGCGAGGCGCGCTTTTCGGCAACAACGCGGTCCTCAACTTTTCGGGAGAACGCCAACATTCCCGCTTTGTCGTTTTTTTTCAGTATAACATTCGAAATTGCAAGCGTCGCGTTTATCGCATAGTCCATCAATGAAAGACCGGCAAACGGCATTTTCATCACGCGTCCTTTGTCGATCAACATATAAACGCTCTGCGATTTTTCATCCTGGAACTGATTTACCATCAGCGCGCCTTTTTTGGCCGTCGCTTTCCAGTTTACGCTGCGGATGTCGTCGCCCTTTACGTAATCCTTGATCTGCTCGAATTCCATTGTGTGGCCGATTCTTCTGATCCGTCGCAATCCATGCTTGAAAAGTCGGTTTGAAAATGCCATAAGATCGTAGCGTCGCATTTGCAAAAACGATGGATATACGGGAATCTTCGCGTCAGCGTTTGCCACAAATCTTCTCGAAACCAAGCCCATCGGCGATTGAACATAAACATTGAGATTTCCAAAATCATAAAGACCGCGTTCGGTCGGACGAAGATTGTAATAAAAAGATTTTGTTTCTGATTTGGCCAAACTTCCCACGATCTTGAAATCTCGAACCTGGAACTGGAACGGAATCTCGTCGATTATTACCACTGAAACCGGAAATGAATATCGGTTTGCAATTTGAACAGAGATACCATTTTCATCGCCATTGCTGAACTTTTCAGGCAGAATTCTATTCGCTTTCAGGCTATTTCCCGCAAATATTAGAACAGCATCAACGATAATCAAAATCAGGATCAGCAACAGAAAAAGCTTTGCAGCAAAAAACAGCCACGAAAAAATAAAAGCAAGCACGAACATCGCAATGCTTGCCAATGCCAATTGGAAAACAATGTTGTTGAGATAGAGATATTTGAAGATTTTTTTCAAATCCTATCTCGGTATTTCAACTTGTTCAATAATCTGGTCGATGATCGCGGCGGCCGAAAGTCCTTCCATTTCGCGCTCGGGCGCAACGATCACGCGGTGGTGAAGCACGGGAATCGCCACGTCTCGTACATCGTCTGGCGTTACAAAGTCTCGGCCTCGCAACGCGGCGTAACCTTTCGCGGCATTGAGTATCGAAATCGACGCGCGCGGTGAAGCACCGAGATACAAGAATGGATTTTCGCGCGTTCCGACCACTATTTTGGCGATATATTCCAGAATGTCGTGCTCAACGTGGATCTGTCGAACGATTTTTTGAAATTCGATTATTTCATCACCTGAAATTACCTGTTCGATCAGATCAATTTTGGTCGAGACCAAATTGTGCTCACGCTGAATAATTGTGATTTCGTCGGCCAGTTCTGGATAATCAATGACTATTTTGAACAGAAAACGATCCAATTGCGCTTCCGGAAGGCGGTATGTTCCTTCCTGTTCGATCGGGTTTTGCGTCGCGATTACCATAAATGGCGGCGGCAAAGCATAACAGGTTCCGTCCATCGTGATCTGGCGTTCTTCCATGACCTCAAAAAGTGCTGCCTGGGTTTTTGCCGGCGCACGGTTGATTTCATCGATCAGCACAAGATTAGAAAAAACGGGACCTTTCTTGAAACTGAAATCATTTGTTTTTAAATCCACGATTGTCGTTCCCAAAATATCCGATGGCATAAGATCTGGCGTGAACTGGATTCGGCTGAAGCCTACTGAAACAGTTCGTGCCAATAGTTTTGCCGTTATCGTTTTTGCAACGCCGGGAACGCCCTCGATCAAAACATGGCCGTTCGCCAAAATCGAAACGATAAGGTCATCGACCATTTTTTCTTGTCCAACAATAACTTTTGCAAGCTCGGCGCGTATTTTTGAAATTGCCAGGGACAAGGGCTGAAGGTCCAATCGGCTCTCAAAATTCACTTTTTCATTCTCGTTGCCGTTCTCGAATATATTGTCATTTGTGTTCTCGAAGGTTTCGTTGTTTTCCATTTATAAAATATTTTCTAGTGCTTTGTTGAGCTGTATAAGGTCTTGTTCGGAATTTCCGATTTTTTTCTGGCGGTGCAATTTTATCAAAAATACCGCGCGTTCCACCTCAAAATAATCTTTGCCTGATTTCTGCTGGAGTTTTTTGATGAAATCCTCGTCGAGCTTTTCAGTGTCCAGCTTCAATTCGCTTCGAACCTTGACCAGAAAATGATGTATTTTTTTGTCGATGATCGCGCCGTGATCGCTTTCGCGAAGATAAAGATTGGCGACCGTTTTTGTAAATTCCACCGTTGTATTGGTCAACGGACGTATTTCGGGAACAATCCGCTGCGTTCTCTTTGCGCGAAAAACCATGAAGACGATCGCGCCGAGCAGAAATGTGAACCAAGCATATTTGAGCGCCGGTTGGGACAGCCAATATCTTAAAGGTGTTGCGTTTATCGCAATTGGCGATGGACTGTACCAAATGGTTGGGTGATTGGGTATTTGCGAAAGCACTTTTTCTGCCAACATTCTGTGGTCGCTTTTAAGCAAATGATAATTGGAGAAAATCGCTGGTTGCGTGTGTAGATAAATTTGCCCTGAACCGAATGGCGTCCTCACAAAATTCACTTTTACCGAATCTTTATCAGACTGAAAACCAAGAATCTCGTGTCGTAATTGGCTTCCGACTTTCAGAAACATCGTACCAAAGCCATCGTACATTTTATAGGAATACATTTTTCCGTCTGAAGCGATTTTTTGCGAAAGCGTGTCCCGAAAGGTTCGTTGAGCGCCATAATCAAGGTCGAGCGTGTCCAACAAAAATTCGGAATAATCTCCCATTGACAAGAAGACGGTGTTCCCATGGCTCGCGAAAGCGAGAATCTCTTTAACCGACTGCATATCAATGTCCCCATATTGAGATATATGCAAAAATGTTTGAACTTTCAGCGTAACGGAATCATATTCATGTTTTCTAAAATATTCGTACGGCGTTTCAGAAAATTCCAAAATCGTAGTGTCAAGAATTTTTGGAAGTTCCCTTTTGACAACAAAAAGTCCGAGCGGTTCTTTTTTGCTCGTCAAATAATATGGCGTCCAATCAATGGGTTTTACCTTGAAATAATCGAGCGCGATCACGATTCCAAAAAGCAGGACAATGCCAACGATAAACCATTTTGCGTTTTTCATCGTAAGCTGTTTATTGCGTGCTCAAAACCAATTGTTGTACGGTCAAAAATCTCTTGGTCAAAAACAATATCGCCATACCAAGCGTGGTCATATAAATAGGACAAATATGAAAATTCGTCTTTTAGTTTTGGATCTTTCAGTTCGCGCAAATAATCAAGCGTTGTTTTTTCGGCGTCCCATTCTATCAATCTGCGGTCGGAAAGCTGTTGTAAAAACCACAGATAATAATATCGAACCGCCAATCTGCGGTCGCCATTCTGAGAAGCATTTTTTATCAAATCTTCAAAATTCGCCGTTTGAATATCTATAATCTCCTCGCCATCAACCGAAAAACGAGAATCTTTTTTACCAAAAATCCAGCCCGCTTCATTTTTGCGATAAATCCTATAAATAAGGTAGCCGACGCCAAGGACGATGGAAATAGCCAAACCTTTTAGAAAATTTCCCGCGTAGTTCATCGATGCTTCGGGGTTCGTCATCTTGAAGAGTCGCGCTATCAAATACGCAAGCCATTCCTTGAAACGTTCCCACATCGATTTTTCCACCGCCTTGTGCTCGTAATCAAAATCGCTTCCAGTATATTTTCGCCGAAAGTTTGGTTCAAAATGCCGATTGGCTTCGGGCGATGGCAAATATGACGTGCCGACTTTTGCCTCCTCGAATTTTTCGTTTTTTGTGTAAAGCGAATCATTTTGGGCCTGAGCCAGCGCAAAACAGAAGAAGGCAGCATAAATGAAAAACCTATTTGGTGGCATCAGCTCTGTTTTGGACGATTTTGGGGTAAACCAAATAATAATAGGAAATCGCGGCAAGTGTGGAAAGTATGACGAACACGCTGAGCCAATGCGGCAGCGAGATTGAATACCTCGTGATGAAGCCTTCGAGAAATCCGGCCGCGATAGTAAATGGCCAAGTTGAAAGATAAATCTTAATGCTGTTTTTAAAGCCGATTTTGAACGATGCCAACCTCGAATATGTTTTTGGAAAAAGGATTGACGCTCCCAAAATAAATCCGGCGGCAGACTCGATCACGATGGCGAAAATTTCCATCGAACCGTGGATCCAGATCGCCCGAACGCTTTCCCAAAAATGCCCTTGCTCGTAAAAAAAATATTGGAACGAACCCAGCGTGATCATATTGTACAGGAAAACCATAAAGGTTCCTATGCCAAGAAATATCCCGTACATATAACATTTGGCGCCAACCGTAAGATTGTTGATCGTGATTGCGATGAAACTTCCCCAGTTGCTTCCCGAAGCGTAAACGGCTGTTGGATTTCCCTTTTTAATGTTCTCCAAAGTCATGTTGACGTAACCATCGCCCATGATCAATCGAACAAAGGTTTCGTCATATTTTGCGGAAATCACTCCTATTAATATAACGGCAAAAAACAGCACGAAAGTGAACCAGACTGTTTTTCGATATTGGTACATGATCAGCGGCACTTCGGTATTGAAAAAATGTTTGAGACGACCGTGGTCTTCGCGTTTTGTGCGATAGATTTTCTGATAAACCTGCGACGCAAGGTGGTTGAGATATATCGTAGTCTTGCTTTTAGGATAGTAAGTCTGCGCGAACGAGAGGTCGTTGACGAGCTGAACATAAAGATGAGCGGTCGAATCGGGATCGTGACTTGAACCACTCAAAAGAATGTGCTCAAATTCCAACCATTTTTCTTTATTTTGCTTGATGAAAGCCACTTCGCGCATAACGGCTAAAGTATAAAATATGGCCCAAATTCCGATTGCGACCGCGCAAAATGTCCAGATTGTTTTCAACGCCGCAAGCGTGCTCGAAAGAATATGGGCCTCGCTAATAGATTGGGCAATAAAAATCGCTTATGCAATCGTGATTTTCTATGTGGTTTTTTATCAGTTTGGGATAAATGAATACATCGACGGACTCGATAGAATGTCTGAAAGTGCAATTTACACCATTGCGATAATCCCAATAATGGTTTATTCACTGTTGCTGGAAATATTGCTCGACGGACAGACTTTTGGCAAGAAATTAATAAAAATCAAGGTCGTTAAAATAGATGGTTATGAAGCCGGCTTTGGCGAATACTTTATGCGATGGCTTTTTCGGCTTATCGATCTTATGATTCTCAACGGACTGATCGCCGTCATAACTTGTACCGCGACCAAATATACGCAGCGCATCGGCGATCTCGCAGCCGGAACGGCCGTCATCACCCTGAAGAATAAAATAGGGATTTCGCACACCATTCTTCAGGATGTTGAATCGGACTATGTGCCGCTCTACCCGCAGGTCATAAGGCTTAGCGACAACGATGTGCGAATTATTATGGAGAATTTCAAAAATGCGGTACAGTTCAACGACCTTGAAAAAATGGGGAAAATCGCAAGCAAGATCGAAGAGGTCATCAAAGTTAAAAATGCTTCGGCACCTGGTCCTTTTATCAGAACAATACTTCTCGACTACAATTATTATACGGGAATGATGTAGCTATTTTTTTGGAAGGCTTTTCCTTAAAAACTTTTGATGAACAGGTAACCGCTCATTGGATTTGGGTAATCAATATCGTTGAGATAGAGTATGTAAAAATAGGTTCCATCTGGAACATGCGCGCTATCAAATCGTTCGCCACGGTTGGCAATTCCGTCCCATTCCGGCGTAAAATTATTTCCTGTCCAGATCAATCTTCCCCAGCGGTTGTAAACTTCCAGTTTATAGTTCACAAAAATATTCCGAAGCCTATCGATAAAGAAAACATCGTTGACGCCATCGTTGTTGGCAGAAATAAAATTGTAGATGATCGGCGGACAGTTGACCACCCGCAGATTGAAACTGACACGATCGGAACACAATCCACGCCTGACTTTTGCATAAATTGTTGTTGGCGTAATCGACGGCGAATAATTTGAAAGATTCGTGATAACGTTCGTGTTGTTTGTGAAATCCAAAAGCGAAGGATAGAAAAAAACCTGGTCATTGTTCTCGCCCGAAAGCGTATTCTGATAACCCGAAAAATTGAATGTGGCGGTCGAAAATCCCTCGTTGCACGACAGCAGATCGGTGAGCGGCGGCAGTTCCGGACCTGCGATCAGTTCCACATCTTGCTCGTCAGTATTGTTGTCCTCCAAAAGTTCGATGACCGAACCGACACCAAAACCGTTGTCATCAACAGAGATTTTCAGTATGAAATCATTGGGAATTATAGAAGGAATATCAACCAATATCGAAAACGACTCACTTTCCTCAATTTCTATAATATTTGGGGTCAGAAAATTCCCTATCAAGACATTATCGGCATAGATAGCGACATTGGTATTCGCCGGAAGGCTGTTGACCGCGCTGATGTTGGCTACGGTAAATTTTGCGATCACCTGTCTTGGATTGCAAATATATTCGAGGCTGTCGATTTTGACCGTCGCGTCCGGAAGCTGGTTGTTGAGCTTGGTGACGACAACATTGATCAGCACATAATCCCGCCTCGAGGTTAGTTTCACTTCAGCACTTTGGTTGCCGATAGATAGGAAATTCTCAATGCTGTAAATATCCAGATCCATATTGTACAAACTTGTAGATCCGGTGATGGTGTTGGTACCGTTGAAGGCATTGTTTGGCGGGTTGAGTTCGTTGGTCAAGATATTTCCGTTGAACTGCAATGTTTCGCCATCCGTCAGATCTCTATCGCCTTCCCAAGCCACAAATCCGATTTTTGCATCGTTGTTGTCCAGGACATTGAGCGCTGAAAGTGTAATTGTGACATCATCGGGTATTCGCTGAAGACCGTCATAAATATTGATTTGGTTGTATGGCAGATTATCATTTTTGACGATGACAACAATTGCCCAACCGCCAAAATTTGTTCCATTTGGACAATAAATGGGTATCAGATTGGTTAGGTCCAGATTTGACAATGTGTAAGTTGTTGCGCCCATTGCCTGAACGAGTTTGGTTACATCCACAAAAGCGCTGAACGATGGTAGCTTTGAGCTGAGCTGCGTAACAACAAACAATCTTTCGGCAGCGAGATCCACACCGTTCAAGGTTACAAGCGTATCGCCAGGCCCAGAACCCGCCCAATATAAATAAGCGCTTAGGATTTCGTCGCCCGGGTTAAGATTTAGCGCCGCGGAAGATTCTGTAAGGATGTGGCATTCTGGATCTGAATTGTTCTCCGCCAAATTCAGCGTGTTGCCCACAAAAGTAAAATCCACGCGATCGTTGACCTGGTTGTACAGCGAAACATCTTGGCCAAAGGAGATTTGGCAGACCAAAAGAATCAACATTAGGCATCTCAACATCTCGGCAAATTGATGCCTAAAATTACCGAATATAAACTTAGAAGCCAACAACAATCGATGTTGTTAAAATTTTGACTAATTTTCGCGCTATATTCAACAGCCTTGAGCAACTATTCCGTTAGAAAATACACTCAGTCCGATAAGGAAATCTGGAACACCTTTCTGGAAAATTCCAATGTTTCCACATTTCTGCTCGATCGGAATTATCTGAATTATCACAGCGAAAGGTTTGTAGACAATTCAGTGCTAGTTTTTAAAAAAGAAAAAGTTGTAGCTCTTTTGGCTGCGCATATTATTGACAATGATGTGTTTTCGCACAACGGTCTGACTTATGGCGGAATTGTTTTTGCAAATAATAAACTGCTCGAAATTGTCGAAATATTTTCAAATGTTCTTAAATATTTATATGAGAATTCGATCGAAACGCTTTCGCTGAAAATGGTTCCAAGAATGTATTTTGACAAACCTTCAGAAGAAATCTATTACGCGCTTTTTCTGGCCGATGCCAAATTGTCGCAGCGAAATGCGCTTTCGATTATTGACCGAAATGCTGAATTTAAATTTTCGGGCCACAGGAAACAATGTCTGACCAGAGCAATTAGAAATAACCTTGAAATAAGAGAAGTTGGAGAATTTTCTGAATTTTGGACCGAGATTTTAATCCCGAACCTTGCTCAGAAACACGGTGCAAATCCAGTGCATTCTTTGGCAGAAATCGAATCCTTGCACAGGTTGTTTCCAAAAAACATCAGGCAATTCAATGTTTACCACAAAGAAAAGATCGTAGCGGGAACGACAATTTATATTACGAAAAATGTAATTCATCCGCAATATGTTTCGGGTAATTATGATAAAAACGACCTTGGATCGCTCGATTTTTTATATGATTATTTGATTAGTAATATTTTTTTGGATGTGCGTTATTTTGATTTTGGACCTTCGCATGAAAATGCTGCAAAAAACGTGAACAGCGGGCTTGTTTTTTGGAAAGAAACCTTTGGAACTGGAACCATGACGCAAGATTATTATGAAGTCAATACGGCAAATTACATATTGCTTCAAAATGTTTCGGTATGATTGAATATCTTGACCTAAAATCAATTAACAAAAAATACGAAGAGAGATTTCTGCACAAAACAAAGCAGATGTTCGATTCTGGCTGGTTTATTTTGGGCAAAGAAGTTGCAGCGTTTGAAAAATCCTTTGCTGAATACTGTGGCACAAAACATTGTATCGGCGTTGGCAACGGACTTGACGCATTGGTTTTAATACTAAAAGCGAACATCGAACTTGGCAAATTGCAAAAAGGCGATGAAATAATGGTTCCAGCGAATACTTATATCGCAAGTATTTTGGCGATAGTTCACGCAGATTTGATTCCCGTTTTGGTCGAGCCAAATATTCAAACATTCAATATTGATCCGGCACTAATTATATCTAAAATCACAACTCGAACCAAAGCAATTTTGGCGGTTCACCTTTATGGTCAACTTGCCGAAATGGATAAAATAAATGCCATTGCGAAAGAAAAAAATCTTTTGGTAATCGAGGACGCAGCACAAGCGCATGGTGCGAAAACTGAATCTGGAATGATGTCTGGAAATCTTGGAGACGCAGCGGGTTTCAGTTTTTATCCGGGCAAAAATCTGGGTGCGATTGGCGATGCGGGCGCGATAACGACAAATGATTCCGAACTTGCCGAAATGATTTTTTCATTGCGAAATTATGGTTCTTCCTATAAATATTTCAACAATCAAATCGGTTATAACAGTCGTCTTGACGAAATTCAGGCGGCATTTTTGAATCTGAAACTGCCGGAGTTGAACAATACGAACGATCGACGTAGGGAAATCGCAGCTCAATATATTTTGGAAATAAAAAATGAATCGATTCTCGTGCCAAAATATGATGGGAAATTAAATCATGTTTTTCACATTTTCCCGGTACGCTGCAAAAATAGGAACGCGCTTCAACAGTTTCTAATCGCCGAAGGCGTTGAAACCATTATCCATTATCCCATTCCAACGCACAAACAGAATGCTTTCGGCTACTGGAACCATCTCTCATATCCGCTCACGGAAATAATCCACGAAACCATTTTAAGTTTACCGTGCAACGAAACGATGAGCGATGGTGAGGTTTCAACGGTTATCAAAACCCTGAATAGATTCAGTTGAGGTTTATTTATCAAATAAAAAAAAAGGAAATCTACCGAATCACATCGCTTAACAGCGCAAGTGTTCTCGTGAAAATCGCGTTGGGTTTCGTTTCTTCAAAAATAATCGCGATTTATGTTGGACCCGCGGGAATGGCACTTGTCGGTAATTTCCGCAACTTTTTTACATCTGTTGAAGCGGTCGCGACAATGGGTTTTCAAAATGGGATAATCAAATATGTTTCCGAAGCGCAACAACATAAAAAGAAACTGAACCTAACGCTTTCTACAATTGCTTCAACATTGCTTGCAAGCACATTGCTTGTCGCATCAATTGTATTCTTTCTTGGAGAATATTTGTCTTTAACGCTTTTTGGTTCTGCGCTTTACCGAGATGTCTTCACCGTAATGTCGATTGCGATTCCATTTTATGTTTCTTCATTGTTTTTTATTGGCGTTCTCAATGGTCTCTCTCAGTTTCGAAAAGTTATTTATGTTTCTATTTTCGGAAATCTGCTGGCGTTGGTAATTTCGACTTATTTAATTATTGAACACCGAACATTTGGCGCGCTTCTTTCCGTTGTTGCAGCGCCGGCGCTCACATTCTTTATCCCGTTTGTTTATGTTTGGCGCGTGCTGGAATTCCAACAGTTATTTATTTTAAAGAACTTTGATTTTGCATTGCTCAAGAATCTTGGCGAGTTTTCGTTGATGGCAATTGTATCTTCAATTTTTGCGCCGATGGTTTTTGTCGCGCTACGAAACCAAATCACCGATGGAGCGGGAGCGGAGCACGCCGGTTACTGGGAAGCGATGATGCGTTTTTCCGGATATTATTTTTTGTTCCTTTCCACGATTCTTACGGTTTATTTTTTGCCGAAATTATCGCGCGCAAAACCGGGAATTCAAGCAAAAACAGTCATATTCACCTATTACAAAAGGTTGATGCCGGTTTTCGTGGCTGGACTTGTATTGGTTTATTTTCTTAGGGATTTCCTTGTCAAATTGGTTTTCTCGCCTGAATTCCTGCCTGTTTCGGATTTGTTCTTTTACCAAATCGTGGGCGACTTTTTCAAGGCAATGGCGTTGATTTTGGGGTATATTTTCTTTGCCCGAAAACTCACGTTAGCTTTTCTGGTTTTTGAGCTTCTCTCGGTATGCATCCTTTATTTTTCCAGCACTTTTTTGATCGCGCAGTTTATGGAAAAAGGTGCTGTTATGGCGCACGCTTTTACTTATTCGGTTTATTTCTTTGCGCTGCTGGTTTATTTTAGAAAGGAAATATTATGAGTTCCATAAATCAACGTATTGTTGCGCAATTTTTTGATAATTGTGCTCACGTTCGATAAATTTCCGTGCTTGTTTACCAATGGCTTTGATTTCGTGCGGATTATCAATCAAGAATGACAGTGCGTTCACAAGATAATTAACATCGGGCTTGGCATTGTAGTTAACGCGATTTTTAAGGACATAATAATCTAAGAAACCTTTTTCCGCGCCGGTGAAAACCACCTTGCCTTTTGCCATTGCCTCGAGCGCATTGTAACCCTGGTCGTGCGCGAACACAACATCCAAAACTATATGAGCAGCATTGTAAACTTTAATATATTCTGAATAGGGCAAATCTTCTGTGGTAAAAGTATGTATGGTATCACCGTATTTCTTATTGATAATATCGACTGCTTTCTCAAAATAATCATTCCCTTTTTTGTAATAGCTACTACGGTTTATTCCATGGAAAATAGCTATCGGTTTTGCCGGCAGTTCGATGAAGGAAATCTGGTCAACATTCACCGGATTTGGAATCATTCCCAGATATTTCGGCGTGCCCTTCAGTGGAATTGCGTAGTCAATGTCGGAAGCGATCACGCCCGCGCAATTCTCCAGAATGAAATCATGCATTGCTTTTGCTTCCGCTTTTCTGAATTTGAGAACGCCAAGAAATTCCTTATCCTTTATTGTGCCCGCCAAATAAGGTTGAATCGGTGATTTTACTTCTGGATTTTCAAAATAATACTTCACATTTTGATAATCGTCGCCGCAAGAAAGCAGAAATACTTTTTTATTGTGTTTAAAAATATAGTCCAGTATTTTTTTCTCGTATTTTAAATTGCTGTAGAATGCATTTTCATTGATCAACTGGACTATATCAAAACCTTTTAATTTATCCTTGTTTTTTTCAAATTGATTATAGATGTTTATGGAGCTCATATCGATTCCGGTAAATTTCAGCAAACCCAATTTTATTTTTTTGCCAAAACCAGAATCCCATTTTTTTGTGAGCGGTATATCAACCGGATAATTTTTGAAGCCATCAGACATTCCAGCAATCACCACGCGATGGCCAAGCTTTTGCAAGCCTTCCTTGAGCGAATTGTGTAGCCGGCTGTATTCGCCCACCAGCAGAATGTCCATAAATTGTATATTTGGTCAAATTTACCCAAAATCTTCTATGTTTCAAAGCTTAAACGCCGCCATAATATCTTTCTCGCTTGCCAACGGCGGAGCGGAACGTGCCGCCGCGCTTAATGGCAAAATGTTGCGCCAATTGAGTTTCAACGTTCATCATATCATTGTTAATGAAGGTATTGATTATGATTTTGCAGGTGAACTATTTTCTCTTGAAAAATCCACTGAACATAGTATTTTACCAAAAAAAATTTCGAAAGCCGTAGCGCTGCGCAACTATCTCAATAAAAATGCAATTGATGTAATAATAGATCATCGAAGTCGCAACAATTTTTTAAGGGAATTTATTTACAAATGTATTTATGGAAACAGAAAGGTTTATGCTGTTGTCCACAGCGCTAAACTTGATAATTATTTTCCAGGCAATAAATTTCTATCAAGAATAATTTACAGCAAAACTGCATTTTTTATCTGTGTTTCAAACCACATAAAATCACAAGTGGAGCGTCTTTATGGATTTAAAAACACAGTCGTCATACACAATCCATTTCCTGTCTTTTCAGAAAACCATAGTGAAATATTATTGCCCAACAAATATATTTTGTTCTATGGGCGTCTTGACAACAAAGTCAAGAATTTTGTGCTGATGATTTCCGCTTTCGCGAAATCAAAATTGCCTGCAACGGGATATATTCTTATGATTCTTGGCGATGGAAATGACGGTGAAATTATTCTTGAATTTGCAAAAAAGCATGAAGTTCAAGATTATATTGAGCTCCGACCCTTTGCCAAAAATCCTCGCGCATATATCGAATCCTCGCGCTTTACCATTCTGACGAGCCGACACGAAGGCTTTCCAATGTCAATAGTTGAATCGCTGTCGCTCGGAATTCCGGTTGTTTCCGTCGACTGCGAATCTGGGCCAAACGAAATAATAGTAAATGAAATAAACGGACTTTTGGTGCCAAACCACAATCCGCAACTTCTTGCCGAAGCTTTTGACAAACTTGCATTTAATGATGATTTGCACCACATTTGCAGTGCAAACGCGGCAAAAAGTGTAGCGCATCTTTCGCAGAATCATATTGCGCAACAATGGAAAAACCTCCTCGTACAATGAATCAGAATATAGACAATTGCAAATTGATTTACGTTCCAAAAATCGCCGATGTTCGTGGCAATCTCGCGGTGATTGAAAATGGAGTTTTGCCATTTGACTTCAAACGTGTTTATTATTTATTCGATGTCCCGAGCGGCGCCGATCGGGGCGGACATTCGCATATCGAGCAGCATGAATTTCTATTGGCGCTTTCGGGAAGTTTCGATGTCGTAATAGATGACGGCATTTCCAAAGGAACCATAACGCTCAACAAACCAGATTTTGGACTTCATATATGCGCGGGGATTTGGCGATCGTTGCACAATTTTTCGGCGGGAAGTGTTTGTTTGGTGATTGCTTCCGATGTGTTTAAAGAATCAGATTATATTCGTGAATATTCTGTTTTTAAATCACTTAAAAACTCTTGAGCCAATTCCGGCTTCCGCCAAAACTTTTTTAACGCCAATCAATTTTCTTATTGCGAAAGCTGGTAAATTCAGCAATATATATTTTTTGAGCGGAAGTTTTCTTTTATCTATTTCGCTGTAAAGCTGCAGAAAAACCTCGTAATTGTTGTTCAGTTTTGCCTTTATCGCAATTGAAAAACGGTTGAGGTCCAAAAACATTTTCAAATTGCGATTTTCTTTTTCCAAATTTCTGAACTTATCAAAATTAAGTTTTGAGGCATAATGATTTTGTTTTGAAAGACTGTTCGGTTCAAAAATATACCGAACGAGCACTTTATTGGTAAAAGCCAAATTATATTCCAAAGCCATTCTGATCCAAAGATCCGTGTCCTGCCCAGATTTTATTGATGTGTCGAAATCGCCTATTTCGCTGAACAATTCCTTTGCAAAAACGCCGCTGGAAGTGGACAGCACAGAATCTTTTTGGCTCGATTCAAAAAACTCAAGCACTTCAATATCATTGTTCTGAACAAATGAATATGACGGCGGGATCACCTTTTTGCCGGTATCAACCTCCATTGCCGCCGCGTGGATTTTCATTTCCGGAAACCGCTCAGTGCTTGTCTGCATCGCTTCTAAAAACGTTGGATGCCAATAATCGTCTGCGTCGAGAAACGCTATAAATTTTCCAGTTGCTTTTTCGATGCCCAAGTTTCGAGCAGCGGAAGCGCCGCCGTTTTCTGTCGTGAAAACTATGATTCTATCATCTTTAAAACTTTCGATAATCCTTAAACTGCCATCTGTGGAGCCATCGTTCACAATAATAATCTCAAAATCACCAAATGTTTGCGATATCACGCTATCAATGGTTTTCCTGACAAAATGTTCTTTGTTGAATACGGCAATGACGACCGAAAAAAATGGCATTTCATAGAATTTGACCCAAATATAACGCTTATACTTTTTGTCAATCTAATTTGTGCTATTTTTGTTGAACAATGTCCGCAAAACCGCTCCACATCATCAGTTTTGACAATCCTTATCCGCCCGTTTATGGTGGAACAATCGATGTTTATTATAAAATTGTAGCGCTCAAAAAACTTGGTTACAATATATTTCTGCACTGTTTCGTAAAACAAAAAACAATCGTCGCGCTCGAGCTTTCCAGCATCGCCGAGGTAATTTTGTACGAATACAAATTTTCGTTGCGCGCTTTTTTAAGTCCGCTGCCATTTTCTGTCGCCTTAAGATTTCACAAGGATTTGGTCCCAAATATTTTAAAAGTAAAAGCACCAATACTTTTTGAAAGTTTAAAAACAACTTTTTGTATTTACGATAATCGGCTGAAAAATTACTGCAAAATACTGCGATTGCACAATCTCGAGGACAATTATTTTGCGGGAATTGCAAAAAGCGAAAGTTCTTTATTGAAGAAGATAATGTACACGAGAGAGGCGAAGAAATACTCTCAATACAGCGTTTATAGTCAGTTTGATAATATTGCAGCGCTTTCCCACAGCGAATATGAAGTTGTGGGCAAGATTGGAAAAGCGTCATTCGTTCCCGTTTTTCATGGAAACTCATATTTTCCGCAACTCTCTGAATTTGGAAAAAATGCTTTTTATCACGGCGATCTAGGTACTGCGGACAATATGAGAAGTGCTAAGTTCTTGATCGATGTATTTCGCGAATTGCCCAACATCCCATTCAAAATTGCCTCAAGTTCCCGTTTTTCTGAGATAATCAGAATTCATATCGGCGGAGCTAAAAATATACAATTTGTCGTCCTCGAAAATTTTGATCATTTGCAGAATCTTCTCGGCGACGCACAATTGACGATCAGTTGGTCTTTCCAGAAATCGGGGACAAAACTAAAGTTGATAAATGCGCTTTTTCACGGTCGACATTGCATAATCAACGAGAATATCGTTGACGACAATCTGGTTTCAGATTTTTGCGAAATCGCCACCGATAAAGAATCATTGACAATTTTGGTCAACAACTTGATGCAAAAGCCGTTTGAAATTTCTGAAGAAAGAAAATCGGTTTTGTTGAACCATCTCAATGACAATCAAAACGCCAGAACTTTGGACGAAATAATTGAAGCTGCTTGCGAAAAAAAGTGATTTACACCGAGCGCTGAACCACCTCAAAAATATTCCCGTCCTCGCATTTTAACGTTTTTGAAGGAAATTTCAATAGCAAAGCATAATCGTGCGTCGCCATAATTACTGTTTTCCCGTTGGCGTGAATACTGCGCAAAACTTCCATCACTTCCACGCTCGTTTTAGGATCGAGATTTCCGGTTGGTTCATCTGCCAAAATCAGTTCCGGATCGTTGAGCAAAGCACGTGCAATCGCAACCCTTTGTTGCTCGCCGCCTGATAGTTGGTGTGGCATTTTGTTGGCAATGGCGTGCAGTCCGACCTTGTCGAGCACCTCGTTGATCTTGCTTTCCATTTGCACATTATCAATCCAGCCCGTTGCTTTCAGAACGAAGAGCATATTCTTGCGCACATCTCTGTCTGGCAACAACTTAAAGTCCTGAAACACAATCCCGATCTTTCGTCTCAAAAACGGAATGTCTTTTTCCTTGAGCGTTGATAGATCATAATCAACAATGCTCGCCTGCCCTTCTTGAAGCGGAAGATCGGCGTAGAGGGTTTTCATCAAACTGCTTTTGCCCGAGCCCGTTTTGCCAATGATATAGATGAATTCGCCGCGGAGCACTTCAAGATTCACATTAGAGATAATGGCTCGATTTTCCTGAAAAACGGTCACATTTCGCAAAAACAGAACATTTGAGGTCATAATAGTTGATTAGGCCGTAAAAGTAAGGAATTGGCGGCAATGAAGTAATTTGAAAATTTGAAAATTTGAAAATGGGCGGGAAGTCAATATCGTGTAAAAATTTGTCGCTACTTTTTTTTAAGCTAATGCTTTGTCTGTTCGTATTTCACAAAAAGATTGGTAGTAATGGCAACCTTTTTAACCATACAATTCGCCAAGAAACCACAAAGTTCACCAAGAAACGATAAAGATCATCAAGCTTGACGCATTTAAAACTTTGTGTCCTTTGTGAAAAATCTTAGTGGTCTTTGTGGTTAATTTCCTTTTGTAGCAGAGGCAGAATTATAAATCGTCGCGCCGCAATTCATAATTTTCTCACCTTTTTACCAACTTATGATTTTGGGCTTCATGACCAAAATCAACCTTTACAATATAATTCCCGGGTGCTAGATCTTCAATGTTGATTTGGGCGTTGCAATTGCCCTGACCATTTTTGATTGCCCTGCCCGTGATGTCAAATATCTGGAAACCAAATGCTTGATTTGCACCATTTCTATTTTGAAGGGCAAACGAATCTGTAGCTGGGTTAGGATAGAGCACGGATTTAGGAATATAAAATTCGTTCACAGACAGCACCGGAGTAAACTTGGCAATAAAGATATTGCTAGGTGGCGACGAAGTGGACGGTGATTGATAGCTGTTGGTTGCATAAGTGGCCTGGAAACTTCCAGGAGTGCTTATTCCATTTGTGCTATTGGTCATGCCGACAAAATAAAAATCATTTCCAGATACCAACGTTTTGAGCGGCGTAAATTCACTTCCCGTGCCACCATAAAAAGTACCCCATTGACGCTCTCCATTCGGGTTGAACTTGACGGTAAATGCATCAAAATTGCCGGCCACATTCTCTTGAAAACTGCCCGGAGAAGCAAGATTGACCAATAATGAATTGTTATTGCTTAAGTAGATATTTTGGGAATCGTCGGTACTAAGATTGGGGTAACCAAAACCAGCAGATACATTTGCCGTGCTGTTACCTACATAGGTCGCCCAATCTCTTTGACCATTTGAATTGAATTTCACCAATAGATTTGAGAAAGATGGATAAGAAAGGCTCTCTTGAAATGCGCCCGCTGTGGTAAGCGATCCGGCACCATTGGTGCTTCCTGTCAGATATACACCCGAGCCAGCCGCAACGACACAGTTTTTACCCATAATTGCGTCGCATTACCATAGTAGGTGCTCCACATCCGTTCACCATCAAAGGAGAACTTGGTCAGAAACTGGGTCTGACAAATCAACGGTGTTTCCTGTAAAGCTCCATTAGTGCCAAAATATGAATTATAGGTGCCATAGGGTGGGCAATCTCTGCTTAATCCGCCCAAATAAATGCCATCGCTGCCCAGGGTAATGCCGCGTACTGCCGATTGATTTATGCCATAGTACGTTGCCCAAACGCGCTGTCCGCTATCTGTAAACTTTGTTATCAAATCTGTTGCAGTACCGCCGATAAAACCTGTCTGAAATGCACCGTCAGAGGCCATTCCGGTGGACAAGGTTTGAGTTTGAAGATAGAGATGTCCGCTCTCTGCCCAGACAATATCGCCGGCAGTATACGCCAAGATGTATTGAGAGTCAATAGCAAGAAAATCCTGTTGATTGTTCGGACCGCCATAATAAGTTGACCAAGAGACATTGCCGGTTGGAGAAAGTTTAGCGATGAAGTTGCTTATGTTCCCATTTTTTATCGGTTGGTACGCATTCGGGGTCGAGATATTACTGCTGCTATATGTGAGTCCAAAAATATATATGTTATCATTTCTGTCTATGGTCATTCCTGTTATAGCATCCGAATTTTCGCCACCAAAATAGGTTGACCACACCACTCCGCCAGCAGGATTAAATTTTACAATAAAACCATCCCGTTTGCCACCGCCATAAATACTTTGATGCACCCCGGGAGTAGTGGTGAAATTACTGTCAAAGTAATTCAGTTTATCAATAAATCCCACAATATAAATATTGCCATCTTTGTCCACCTCGTTATCTGTCACACGCATACTGTCGTCGCCAAAATATGTTCCCCAAGCACGTTCGTAGTTAAATTGGGCAAAACTTGAAAGCGTCACTAAAAAAATAAAAAGAGTAAAGATTGATTTCATAATTCTCATATTAAATTTTCGATAATCTATATATCAAGGTTTAAATTTTAAACCAGGTTGTTCAGATTATAAATCTCGGTAATTTTTCTTTGTTAAGCTTTGCAATACTGTTAATGTTATTTTGTTGCTTTGGTTATTATTTATTCTCGCAATATTTTCTCATCAAAAAAAGTTCTGGCACTTGAAAATTAGCCCCGGTGGAAGCGGCATCCTTTTTTTCTAGTCCCGAAGGGCGAGAAAAAAAGGTATAGCGGACGACGGGACGAAATATGATAGAAAGAGAATTATCTGCTTAAAAAAAACCTATTTTCTTACGTCCAATTTCAATAGCTATTAATTTTCGCTTCAATCCAGCAACTCATAATTCATAATTCATACTTTTCTCACTTCTTTATCAACTTATAATTAAAATCAACGCTGGCATCACTGACCTTTACGATATAATTTCCGGATGTAAGACTTTCAACATTTATCTGCTCATTGAATTTGCCATCTCCAGATTTAACTGTTCTGCCGGTAACATCAAATATCTTGTAATCAAAAACTTCATTCGATCAGGTTGCATTTTTGATTGCAAACGAACTTGATGTTGGATTTGGAAATAAAACCACGGAATTTTTGGAAAATTGATTTGCGGATAATACAATAGGATCGAATTTTGCAATAAAAAAATTATTGGGAGCAAAAGATTGAAATATATTTGTGGAATAGTTAGGTTGGTAACTATTTGGTGTTGAGATATTATCAGTGCTGTTGGTAGAGCCAACGATGTAGAAAGAATCATTATATGTCAGAGATTTTATATTTTCCCTTTCACTTCCATTGCCACCATAATATGTGCCCCACTGTCTATCTCCATTTAAAGAGAATTTTGCGACAAATGAGTCAAACCCACTGTTCTTTTGTTCCTGATAGCTACTAAGTGAACTGATATTCTGCGTAAAGCCCGTTGTCCCACTTAAAAAAACATTTCCCGACAAGTCCTTTGTGATCCTTGAATTCCTAGATGTTGTTCCTTGATAACCGTACATCGTTCCCCATTGCCGAACCCCGTAAGAATCAAACTTCACCAAAAATGTCGTTGCGTTTGCTGCATCAGTTAAATTTGTCTCCTGATAACTGTTTGGCGTTGTTATGTTCGTCTCATTTGGTGATGATCCGGCTAAATAAATTTCATTTCCAAAAGACACAATTGACTTGTCATTTATTTGTTCAGGATAATTATTACCATAATAGGTGCTCCACACCCTATCACCATTTAAATTAAATTTAGATAGGAATATATCTCTACAACTTCCAGCCGTTTCTTGATGGCATCCAGTCGTTGCAAAAAATGTATTGGGAGTATTGTTTGGAGGACAATCGTATGTCAAACCGGAAACATATAATCCATCGCCGCCGATGCACAATCCTTAAATTAGGGACTTATTAATGCCATAATATGTTGCCCATATTCTTTGACCTGTTGTAGTGAATTTTGAAATTAGATTACCTGCAGTTGATTGATTTTTTTCTGGCTGATATGCACCAGATGTTGCCATTCCCTCATTACTGCATCTTATACTAAAATAAATATTGTTTGCGCTATCAACATCAAAATATGCATTATTATAATATAAATTATCGTACGATATTACCTCGTTAACCCCTATATAATTATCGTAATATGTACTCCAAATGGGAAAACCATCATTAGAAAATTTCGCCAAAAAACTTGATGTTCCTATTGTTGAAGTTTGATACGCGCCAGACGTAGCAATGTTTTGTGTGCTGGAAGTCCCTCCCATTATCAAGATATCATTATTTTTGTCAATCTTCACAGCTGTGACCGCATCTGCTTTCTCGCCGCCAAAATAAGTGGACCACAATACATTTCCGTCAGCATCTATCTTGACGATAATTCCATCGGAAATTCCACCACCATAGATGGGTTGATATGATGAGGATGTTGTGGTAAAGTTTGAGTCGCCTGCGGCAAAGTGGTAATGGTTGATAAAACCAACAAGATATAAATTACCGTAATAATCAACATCACTGTCGGTTATTCTAATACTATCATCGCCAAAATAGGTTCCCCAAGAGCGTTGATAATTCATTTCTTGACCGTATATCATACTGACATAAGATAATAAAAATAGCAGATACTTGCCCATAATTTCTATATTTTAATTAACCGCCTGGCAATTCTGCCAAGCGGTCTTTTGTTTTTAGTCCGTGATAAAAATTCGCGCAATTTCATTTATAAATAACAAAAAACGGACAAAAAATTCTCATGGCTCCAATAAGTTGAGAGAAAGAGAGAAAAGGACGCTATGAGAATGAACCGATTTACAATAGCCTGCACCACAAGATCTTAATGAATTCTTTTGTAAAGTTAATTTATAAAATCGTGTTAAAGGAAATTTTTATGTTAAATTTTTTGGCACATTTCTCTGACTAGACATTAGCACCAAACTATCTGTTCGATAGTAGTTCTGACACATGAAATCTAGCCCCGGTGGAAGCGGCATCCTTTTTTTCTCGTCCCGAAGGGCGAGAAAAAAAGATATAGAGGACGACGGGACGGAATATGATAGAAAGAGAATTGTCTGCTTCATAAAAAAACCTATTCTCTTACGTCCAATTTGAATCGCTGTTAATTTTCGCTTCAATCGAGCAACTCATAATTCATAACTTCTTTTGTGGAAAACCTGTTCATAATAAACCCCGACAACGCTTCGTTATACCTTTCAGAATGCGGAAATTTGAACCATAAAACACGCCACGATGCACAAATATTTTCGACAAGCCCTTTTTTTCCTAATCTTGACCGCAACCTTTGCCACCGCCCAGCGTTCGGCGATTTATACCAATGAACTCGCGGATTTTGACCGCGCCGTGAATCTTTTTAAAAATAGTCAGTACCAATCTGCTCAGGTTTTGTTCGACAAAATCAAGTTCGAGAACGTTTCAAACGACGTTAAGGCGGACTGTGCTTACTACAGTGCAAATTGCGGCATTCGATTGGATCAACCCGGTGCGGACGAGGCGATGGAGAATTTTGTGGAGAATTATCCAACGAGTCCCAAACAGAACCAGGCGTTCAAGGAAGTGGCGCAATATTATTTTGACCAAGGCAAATATCCGCAGGCAATGGAATGGTTCGACAAAGTTGACGAGAGCTCGTTGACGCGTGAAGAGCGCGAAAAATTCAGTTTCCAAAAGGGTTATGTGCTATTCTCTTCGGGCAAGAAGAAGGAAGCCACACCGTATTTCAACGCTGTTGTCAATAGTAAGGAATACGGAAGCCAAGCGAAATATTACCTGGGTTTTATGTCGTACGAAGCTGATGATTACAAAAAGGCAACCCAATATTTTGACGAAGTTTCGGGCGAGGAAAAATATAAGGAGAAGCTGTCATATTTTCAGGCGGACATGAATTTCAAGCTTGGGAATTTTCAGAAATCAATTGATCTAGGTCAAGCGGCGATGGCAAAATCCAACGCGATGGAGAAGAGCGAGCTCAACAAGATCATTGGCGAAAGCTATTTTAACCTTAAGCAATATGACAAGGCCATCCCGTATCTAAACGATTATAAAGGCCGAAAAGGAAAATGGAGCAACACTGATTATTACCAACTTGGCTACGCTTATTATCAACAGAAGGATTACGAGAATGCGATCACGCAGTTCAATAAAATAATCAGTGGCGCAGATTTCGTGGCGCAGAATGCCTACTATCATTTGGGCGAAAGCTATCTGAAAACCAACAAAAAACAGCAAGCGCTGAATGCTTTCAAAAACGCGAGCGAAATGCAGTTTGACGCCAAGATTCAAGAAGATGCACTCTACAACTATGCGAAACTGAGTTATGATATCGGGAATTCTTACCAAAGCGTTCCAGCAGTTTTGACGGCTTTTGTGGAGAAATATCCGGCCTCGGCCAATCGCCAGGAAATCGAAAGCTTGTTGATCGACTCCTATATAAGCTCGAAGAACTACAAGGAAGCGCTATCGCTGTTGGAAAAAAACAAGAATTACGCAAATCGTCAGGCGTACCAAAAAGTGACTTTCTATCGCGGGCTCGAACTTTATACCGATGGAAAATATCAGGAAGCATTGGCGATGTTCAAAAAATCAATTGCGGAACAAAAGGACGCAAAATTTACCGCGCGTGGCATTTTCTGGAAAGGCGAAACCGAATATACATTGGAGAATTTCAATGATGCGCTGATCAGCTTCAAACAGTTCACGGGATTTGCGGAAGCGAAACCGACGCCGGAATTCAAGAACATCAACTACAATATTGCCTACGCTTATTTCAAGAAAAAGGAATATGAGCAAGCGGCGGAATCTTTTGAGGCGCAGATTGCGAACAATCCGAGCGACAAGCTTCGATTGAACGATTCGTATTTAAGACTTGGTGACAGCAGATTTGTGACCGCGAAATATTGGCCTGCGATGGATGCTTATAACAAAGCCATTGATTTGAAAGGAATTGACGCCGATTATGCAGCGTTCCAAAAAGCAATCAGCTATGCATTTGTCGGCAAGAACGAAAAGAAAATCGAGGACCTGAATTCATTTTTGACCACGTTTCCGAAATCAAAATACCGCGATGATGCGATGTTCGAGCTTGGCAACACTTACGTGAACGAAAAGAAAACCGACCTCGCAATCAAGATCTACGACAGGTTGATCTCTGAATTCAAGGACGGAACTTATGCCGTGAGAGCGCTGCTTCGCCAAGGACTTTTGTACTACAACACCGGAAATGAAAATGGCGCTTTGACCAAGTTCAAGAAAATAGCGAGTGATTATCCAAAAACGCCCGAAGCGCTTGAAGCTGTGGCCACGGCCAGGAATATTTACGTAGATCAAGGCAAGGTTGACGAATATGCTTCTTGGGTGCGAACGCTTGATTTTGTTCAGGTTACCGACGCCGATCTTGACAATGACACTTATGAAGCGGCCGAAAAACAGTACTTGCAGAACAATTCCAAAGCTGCCATTTCTGCACTGTCAAATTATGTTTCAAAATTCCCGAATGGGCTTCATTCGCTCAATGCAAATTTCTATTTGGCGCAACTTTATTTTGCCGATGGGCAGGAAACAAAGGCGATTCCGAGTTATGAAGCGGTAATTGCGAGAACAAGAAGCGAATTCACCGAACAATCCTTGGCGCGATTGGCGCAGATTTATATCAAGAAAAACGACAATGTAAAGTCGATAGCGATTTTGAAAAGACTTGAGACCGAGGCTGATTTTCCACAGAACGTCACTTTTGCGCAAGCGAACTTGATGAAAACCTATTACGATCAAAAGGATTATGCCAATGCCGTGACGTACGCTGATAAGGTTTTGGGCAATGCAAAAACAGATGATAAGGTAAAAGCCGACGCGCAGATAATCGTTGCTCGAAGTGCGATCAAGACCGAAGATGAGCAGAAAGCCAGAATCGCTTACGCAAAGTTGCTCACCATCGCTAAGGGCGAACTCGCGGCGGAAGCGCTTTATTACGATGCGTTTTTTAAAAATAAGGACGGAAAGTTCGAGGTTTCAAATGTCGCGGTTCAGAAGTTGGCAAAGGATTATTCGGGCTACAAATATTTTGGCGCCAAAGGCCTTGTCGTGATGGCAAAGAATTTTTATGGATTAAAAGACAGTTTTCAGGCGACTTATATTCTGGAGAGCGTGATCAAGAATTTCAGCGCTTATCCAGATGTTGTTGAAGAGGCGCAAAAAGAACTTGCCGAGATAAAATCGAAGGAATCGCAGACCAATTCGTCCGTTCAGAACTGATACAATCCATCCAAACCAAATATCCAAACACAATAAATATGAAATTCAATTTTCAGATATTCATTACAATTTCTGCAACAGTATTTTTCTGTATATTTTCCTATTCCCAAAAAAGGGACGAAGATTTGGGAACGGAAGTCGTCAACGTTGTAAAAGCCTATACGCCAACAGTCTCAGATGCGTTCAAGGTTAAGGAAACCCCAAATCTAGATGATGAAGACAACGTGAAAAAAGAAACGATTACCTATAATATTTTTTCGTTTCCGGTAGCGTCAACTTTTACTCCATCAAAAGGTCGCGCTGCCGGCGTGGACAAGGCAAAAAAAGAAGAATTGTACAAAAATTATTTGATCGGCGGCATCGGTAATTATATAAATATTCTTGGAGAGCTTTATGTTACAGAAAACGTTCGCGACCACGATTATGTTACCGGAATGGTAAAGCATTTTTCGTCGCAGGGCGGAATAAAAGGATTGGGTCTTGACGATAAGTTTTTAAACAGTTCGATAGATTTGACATATGGCAGCAAATCCAATGATTATCAATGCAATGTGGATGCCGGATACAATCTGAAGAAATTCTTTTATTACGGTTTGCCAGATACTTATGCAGCGTTCTATTTACCGGAAGTTCGTCAAGCCGTTGTCAACAGAATCGATGCCAACCAAACCTACAACGATGCATCGATTGGCGGCCGCGCTGCGTTTGGCGAAGGTTTTGCCAATAGTATCAGCCTTAAATACAATAGGTTTTGGGACGCTTATAGTTCTGCCGAGAATAGATTTGTGATAAAACCATCTTTTGCTTTTGAGGTTTTGGACAATAAAATAAAGGTGGACATCATCGCTGATTATGTTGGTGGCAATTTCGTGAAAGATTACAACGCATTATTACCGATAAAATACGGTTTTACGAATCTCGGACTTCATCCAAGCTATGCACTGGCAATGGATGATTGGTCGTTTGACATTGGCGCGACTGGATTTTATTCGGTCGATACCGAGAACAGCAATAATAAATTTTTTGTTTATCCAAATGTAAATGCGTCATTGAAACTTGTGGGCGATATGATGGTTTTTTACGCAGGTGTTGACGGTACTTTGCAGCAGAATTCTTACCGCGATTATGCCAACGAGAACCAATATGTATCGCCAACGCTGAACATCGTACCAACTGATAAACAATTTGATGCGTTTGGCGGTTTGAAGGGCAAACTTTCGAATTATATCAGCTATAATGTTCGCGGTTCACTGATAAGCGAACGCTACAAACCGTTGTTTGTCAATAACCTGTACAATGACAATGACGATGCAATCAATTTTGGGAAAGAAGAATACCAGTATGGAAATTCTTTCAACGTGATTTATGACAATGTGAAGACACTGCGCTTTTTTGGCGAATTGAAAGCTGATTTCAGCAAGGATGTTTCGGCAGGATTGAACGCAACTTTCAATAAATATGCAACCGACCGCGAACCCGAAGCATGGAACCTGCCACAATTGAAGATTGGCGCGAACCTCGATGTCGCGATTACCGATAAATGGTCGGCCGGAGCAGATTTGTTTTATGTTGGCGAAAGAAAGGATTTTGAAAGCAAGCTGGCGCCGATTACAGGATTGCCAATAGCGCGAATCATAAAACTTGACAGTTATTTTGATGCCAATGCGCATCTTGGTTACAAGTACAATGAAAGGCTTTCCGCTTTTCTTCGTGTAAACAATATAGCAAACGACTCTTACCAAAAATGGTTCAATTATCCGGTGCAGGCAATTCAAGTGATGTTGGGCGCGACCTATAAATTTGATTTCTAATTTGATCACGCGCCAAAAAGTCCACCAATACTATCTCACATTTCTTCAGGACAGGTTGGATGTTCTTGACGATCTGATCGATCAGTTGCTCGAGGGCGCGCAGAACGATGCGAAAGGTTCGGCGGGCGACAAGCACGAAACGGCGCTTTCGATGATGCATATCGAGCAGGCAAAACTTCGTGGGAAACGCGCGGAGGTAATCGAATCCATTGCCTTTCTGGGCAAGATTGATTTGGAGAAAAACCATTCAAAAGTTGTGGTCGGGAGTTTTGTAAAAGTCAACGAGCTCAACCTTTATGTTGGAATTGCCTTGCCAAAAGTAATTATTGAAGGAACAAGTGTTATCGGTGTTTCAACCGATTCGCCGATGGGAAAAAATTTGATGGGGAGAATTGTTGGGGATTCTTTTTGTATAAATTCAACAGAATTCCACGTGCGAGAAATCAGTCAGCAATAAGTTCTTTGTTCGTTATGAGAATGTGATATAGCAGGAAAGGCGTGCAAAGTATAAAATATGAAATATCGGCCTTACTTCCGAAAAAGGCCTCGGCAAAGCCGTTTCGAAGTGATTGATAAACGAAATGGAGAACAATTGTAAAGAACAACAAGCAACCGCTATAAAAATAAACGTCGCCTTGCTTTTTGCAGATAAAATACCCCAAGAAAGATAGTGCAACACAAAAGAAACTAAGCTGAAAAGGCATCAAGACATCCGATTGAATCATAAAGGGATTGCTTATTTTAAAATCGGCAATGTGACCAATCACGAACGGAACAAAGGTGAGCACAAAGGTAAGAATGCAGATTATCCCAATAATTATTATTTTTTTTATATTAAGTGTTTTAGTTTTTAACGCAAAAAGAAAAGTCATTATATAGGGAATAACAAAAACATTTCTGGTGGACAATAGAAGTCCAATGATCGCGCCATTCAAAAATAAAAACAAACCATTTTGTTTTTTTAATCCATTGAAAAAGAAAACAATTGAAAAAAGCACCAATGTTCCGTTGAGAAAAATGTTGCTTCGGCAAACAACTTCCCATAAATAAAATACGGAGGTTGACAAGAGGGCAATTGCAATGAACTGCTGGTAATTGTCAATCTTGACGTACCGCATCAGCAACCAAAAAACAAGAATTCCGACAAGCGAGAAATAGCCAAGTTCGCCGATAGCGTAAAATGGCAACGCCAGAATAAAATAAAACGGCATAGGTCCCGGCGGATTTCCCATGTGCGATTTTGCAAAATATACAAATTCGCATCCAAAATAATTGTCCCAAAAAGAAGTAATAACGCTCCATCGATCTACGTTGAGTGAGGCTGCAGGAACTCGCGAAAACAAAATGGCGAATATTGCTACAAACGCGAAAATTAAAGCCGGCGTGAAATATCTCATTTTCGCAAGCTTGCCGATTGTTGCAGCGCGAAATTTCCAGAAGAGAGCGTAAAATATTGATATGCCAATCGCGAAAAACATATAATAGGGTGTTGCCCGACTCAGATATTTCACGCTGAACGCGAAATTCACAAACAAAAAAATCGCGAGCGAGATTCGGTGTTTAAATATTTCGTTTTTCAAAACTATTTCTTTAACCACTTATTTTTGTTTTGGATTCCCGGCACTGAAGATCTTGCTTCTCAAATCAAACTTTTTCGCAAGAAAATATTCGAACGAAGTTGTCAGTACGCCAAGACCGTAAGTTGTGCTTCTACTAAAATTTATTGAGGAAGCGTCGTCAAAGTACTTTGTAGGGCAAGTGATTTCGGCTATCTCAAAACCATTGAAGAATATTTGCGCCAGAAATTGGTTGTCAAATATAAAATCATCTGAATTGTTGTTGTAATCGATTGATTCCAACACTTCGCGACTGTATGCGCGATAACCCGTGTGATATTCTGAAAGCTTTTGGTTCATCAGAAGATTCTGCATAAGTGTCAAAATACGATTTGCGACATATTTGTATAAAGGCATTCCGCCTTTTCGCGCCCCTTTGCCCAAAATTCGCGAACCTATCACAACTGGATAAACACCGTTGGCGATAAGGTACGCCATTGAGTGAATTAATTTTGGCGTGTATTGATAATCAGGATGAAGCATTATTATAATGTCGCCGCCAATCTCAAGTGCTTTGTTGTAACATGTTTTTTGATTTCCTCCATAACCAAGATTGCTGTCGTGCTTGATGATGTGCTTTATGCCAATTTCGCCCGCGATTTTGGCAGTTTCGTCTGGACTGCAATCATCGACCAAAATAACTTCATCCACAATGTCGAATGGAATTTCTTTAAATGTCTGCACAAGGGTTTTTTCAGCCTTGTACGCTGGGAGGACAATAATAATTTTCTTCGAATATATCATTCAAACGGACTTTTGGTAAAATTTTCTGTGCAATTTTTTCCGCGGTAAAAATAGGCGTAAAAATATAACCAACATATACGACAGTTGTTTGAGCACATATTTTTTATTGGTCAATCAATCACCTATTATTCAACTAAAACCATTTTAGAAATAATTCGTTAAAATCGTCATTGTTGATTTCCTCATTAATGTTAATAACTTAACGCGTTTCAAGCTCATGGCAACACCCAAAAAACTATACATTTTCCCTATATTTGCGTGCTTTACAAATTCACATTTTTTAGGCTAAAAACTTATGGGCGAAGAGATCAAGAAGGAAAATTATTCTGCTGACAGTATTCAGGCACTCGAAGGAATGGAGCACGTTAGGATGCGTCCTTCAATGTACATTGGCGATGTTGGCGTTCGCGGTTTGCACCACTTGGTGTACGAGGTCGTTGACAACTCGATAGATGAGGCAATGGGCGGTTATTGCGATACCATTACCGTCGTTATAAATGAAGATGGATCCGTTACCGTGGAGGATAACGGTCGTGGAATTCCCGTAGATATTCATAAAAAAGAAGGCGTTTCGGCGCTTGAGGTCGTTATGACCAAGATCGGTGCCGGCGGTAAGTTCGACAAGGATTCCTACAAGGTTTCGGGCGGGCTTCACGGTGTTGGGGTTTCGGTGGTCAACGCGCTTTCAAAGCACATGACGTCCACAGTTTTCCGTGACGGAAAGATCTATGAGCAGGAATATGAGCGCGGAAAATCGCTTTATCCAGTAAAACAGATCGGCACGACCGACAAACGCGGAACACAGCAAACTTTTTACCCCGATCCAACAATATTTACGCAAACAACTGAATTCACATACGATACGCTTTCGGCAAGGATGCGCGAGCTTTCTTATTTGAACAAGGGCGTTACGATTACTTTCACCGACAAACGCGAGGTTGATAAAGATGGAAATTTCGTCAGCGAGGTTTTCTATTCAACCGAAGGTCTAAAGGAATATGTGAGATATCTCGATGGCAATCGTGAGCCGATCATTTCTCACGTTATCAGTATGGATCACGACAAAGGGGAAATTCCCGTGGAGGTCGCGTTGATCTATAATACAAGTTATACCGAAAATATATTCTCATACGTCAACAACATCAACACGCACGAAGGTGGAACGCACTTGCAAGGCTTCCGAAGCGGGCTTACGCGAACATTGAAAAAGTACGCCGATGCCTCGGGAATGCTCGATAAATTGAAGTTCGAGATCACCGGTGACGATTTCCGTGAAGGCCTTACTGCGATTGTTTCGGTAAAAGTCCAGGAACCACAATTTGAGGGCCAAACAAAAACGAAACTTGGGAATAGGGAAGTTGTTTCGCCAGTGAGCCAAGCTGTGGGCGAAATGCTCGAGAATTATCTTGAGGAAAACCCCAACGATGCCCGAATAATTGTCCAAAAAGTGATTCTTGCCGCACAAGCCCGCCACGCCGCAAAGAAAGCGCGCGAGATGGTTCAGCGAAAAACGGTAATGGGCGGCGGCGGACTTCCGGGAAAACTTTCGGATTGTTCCGAGCAAGATCCTGCTAAATGCGAAGTTTATCTTGTCGAGGGAGATTCGGCGGGCGGAACGGCAAAACAAGGCCGCGACAGAAACTTTCAGGCGATCTTGCCGCTGCGCGGAAAAATCCTCAATGTCGAAAAGGCGATGCAGCACAAAGTTTTTGAGAACGAGGAAATCCGTAATATCTTCACGGCGCTCGGCGTAACCGTTGGAACTCCAGAAGACAGCAAGGCCTTGAACCTCGAAAAATTGCGCTACCACAAAGTAGTCATCATGTGTGATGCCGACGTTGACGGAAGCCATATTTCGACTTTGATCTTGACGTTCTTCTTCAGGTTCATGAAAGAGCTTATCGAGGAAGGACACGTTTTTATTGCCGCGCCACCATTGTATTTGGTCAAAAAGGGCAATAAAAAAGAATATGCATGGAATGACGACCAGCGCGACAAGATCAACCAATCTATGGGCGGAAGCGCGACGATCCAGCGCTATAAAGGTCTTGGTGAGATGAATGCGGAGCAACTTTGGGAAACCACGATGAATCCAGAATTCAGGACATTCCGACAGGTCACCATTGATAGCCTTGCAGAAGCCGATCGTGTTTTCTCAATGCTTATGGGCGATGAGGTTCCGCCGCGAAGGGAGTTCATCGAGAAGAATGCCGTCTATGCCAACATTGACGCATAAGTTTCACGCTTTCGCGTAAATCCAATCTCAATCAGTAATCGAAAAACAGCAATATGAAAGTAACAATAGTAGGAGCGGGCAATGTTGGCGCAACTTGCGCCGATATTATGGCGTATCGCGGTGTCGCGAGCGAAATCGTTCTTTTGGACATTAAACAAGGTTTTGCCGAAGGAAAAGCAATGGACATTATGCAGTGCGCGACCAATACCGGCTGGAATACAAGAGTCAGCGGGGTGACGAATGATTATGCAGCAACGGCCAAAAGCGATGTTGTGGTTATCACTTCTGGAATCCCTAGAAAGCCCGGAATGACGCGGGAAGAACTCATAGGAATCAATGCGGGAATCGTGAAAACCGTCGTGGAAAATGTGCTCGAACATTCTCCCGATTGCATTATAGTGGTGGTTTCAAACCCCATGGATACGATGGCATATCTCGCCCACAAAACCAGCGGTCTTCCAAAAAACAGAATTATCGGAATGGGCGGCGCGCTCGACAGTTCGCGTTTTAGATATTATCTTTCAAAAGCTTTGGAAAAGCCATCCAACGATGTTTCCGCAATGGTGATCGGCGGTCATGGCGATACCACGATGATTCCGCTCACGCGATTGGCTTCGTACAATGGAGTTCCGGTTTCAGAATTCTTGGCGCAAGAATCGCTGGACCGTGTCGCTTCAGAAACAATGGTAGGCGGCGCTACGTTGACCGGGCTCTTGGGAACTTCCGCTTGGTACGCGCCGGGAGCTTCTGTGGCTTACCTTGTTGACAGTATTTTGAATGACCAACGGAAGATGATTGCCTGCTCGGTAATGCTCGATGGCGAATATGGCCAAAGCGATATATGTATAGGAGTGCCATGCATCATTGGCAAGCACGGCGTAGAGGAAATTCTAGACATCAAGCTCAACGACAAGGAGAAAGAGCTTTTCAAGAAAAGTGCCGAGGCCGTTCGCAATATGAACAGCGACCTCAAATCGATTCTTCAATAATTTGAAACACAACAAAATAAAGACTGCTCAATCGGCGGTCTTTATTTTTTGTATTAAAATGCAAATAAATTGGTTAATCTTAACAGTAATTATATATTTGCACGTTTCAAAAAATCCGTAAACACCGCCATTTTCAAGTCGGAACGAACGGTCTTGACTTTTAAAACATCCATTCGAATCAATTAATTTTTAGTAATAATGCAGAATAGAGGACTCGTTAAATTTTTCGCAATTTTATTTGCATTGGTAAGCATTTACCAACTTTCTTTCACATTTGTTGCCAATAAAGTCGAAAACGACGCTAAGGCTTTCGCAAATGGAAATTCTGATAAAGAGTTGAAATATTTGGATTCGATCGGAAAAGAGAAAGTGTACAACCTTCTATTGACCGATTTTACCTACAACGAGGTCCGCGACAAGAAAATCAACAAAGGTCTTGATCTTGAAGGCGGAATCAACGTTATACTTGAAATATCCGTCAAGGACGTTATCAAAGGACTTGCCAACAACTCCAAAAATCCTGTATTCAACAAAGCACTTTCCGACGCAACCACAAATCGTGAGGGAAACCAAGATTATATAGATGCTTTTTTTCAAGCATTCGATAAAAATTCCAACGGCACGATCAAATTGTCCTCGCCAGAAGTTTTCTCCAACAAGGTAGTTGGCGACCAAGTTAATTTCAAGATGAGCGATGCGGAGGTTCAAAAAGTTATCCGTCAGAAAGTTGACGAATCGATCACTTCAGCATTTGAGGTTTTGCGAAAACGTATCGATAAGTTCGGTGTAACGCAACCAAACATCCAAAGGCTTGGCCAATCTGGCAGAATCCTGGTTGAGCTTCCGGGGGCAAAAGATGTGGACAGGATCCAGAAACTTTTGCAGAGCACGGCGCAGCTGGAATTTTGGGAAACCTATAAAATCGACGAGAT
>JBBSUW010000008.1:0-45852 GCA_038234025.1 Flavobacteriales bacterium | reverse complement strand
GCGGTCCACCACAGATTGTTGTTTAAAAAAGAACCTTCTTTTTATCTTAAAACAACAATTTTAATACAATGAAAAAATTTATAATTGCCCTATTCGTGGGGTTTGCTGCTTTGTCATATGGCCAAGCGACGATTTCCGGTACTGTTACCGATGATAAAAACCAACCGCTTCCGGGCGTCTCGGTTTACGCGCCAGAGCTTCATAAAGGAACAACCACCGATGGTTCCGGACAATATTCGATTTCAAATTTGCCTTCCGGAAATATTAAGTTCATTTTTTCGCTCACTGCTTTTGCCACAAAAAGCGAATCATTAAAACTCTCGACGGGCGAAAACGTCCACAATCTGCTGCTCTTCGAAAGCGAACATCAAATTGATGAGGTCACGGTTTCGACAAGTTTCCGGAGATTGCAGTCCCAGAATGTGATGAAAGTCGATTACGAAAGTGTCAGATCGCTGCAGCAAAAAGGCGCCGCAACAATGATCGAAGGTTTGGCAACGATTCCCGGCGTTTCGCAGATTTCCACTGGAACTTCGATAGGAAAGCCCGTCATCCGAGGACTTTCGGGCAACCGTGTTCTTGTTTACTCGCAGGGCGTGAGATTGGAAAACCAGCAATTTGGCGATGAGCACGGGCTTGGACTCAACGATTCGGGCGTGGAAAGCGTGGAAGTCATAAAAGGTCCGGCATCACTACTTTACGGTTCAGATGCGCTTGGCGGCGTTCTGTACTTCAACCCCGAAAGATTTGCCGATGCCAACACCATAAAAGCAAGCGCAACACAACGGTATTTCTCGAACACGCGCGGAAGTTTCACGGGTTTTGGGATGAAAGGTTCAACGCAGGATTGGAACTTTCTGGCGCGCGGCAGTTTTGCCTCCCACTCAGATTACAAAGTTCCCGATGGCGGTCGTGTTGACAATACGCGATATTCAGAAACCGATTTGAAAACTGGAATCGGTTATGGCAACAAAAGTTTTTCGAGTGTTCTCCGATACAATTTCAACCGGATTGATCTCGGTCTTCCCGAAAACGGTTTTGGCTCGACCACCAAAAGCAAGAGCGCCGAATTTCCAAAACAAGGTGTTGACAATCATATAATAGGACTTGCAAACCACATATTTTTGGGCAAGACCACGCTCGACGCGAATTTTGGTTACATTTTCAATGATAGAAGCGAATTTGAAGACAGCGATGTTGCAAACCTCCAGATGAAACTGAAGACAATTAATTACGATGCAAAACTGCACTTGCCGAAATTCGGCAACGTCGAAACCATTTTTGGCGTTCAGGGAATGCATCAGACCAATGACAATTATGGCACGGAGTTTTTGATTCCAAATGCCGTGACCAATGACATCGGCGCTTTCGCGACAGCAGATTATGGTTGGGAAAGCAATGTTGTCCAAGGCGGATTGCGTTATGACCACAGAAACATCAACAGCGAAGAAAACGGAATTATTGGGGACGAAGGTTATTTTGCGCCTGTCGATAAATCTTTTTCGAGCGTAAATGCGTCTGTTGGTTACAAAACCGATTTTGACAAAAAATTTATTGTTCGATTGAATCTTGCCAGTGGTTTTCGTGCGCCAAACCTTGCCGAACTTACTTCAAATGGCGTTCACGAAGGCACGAACAGATATGAGATCGGAAACCAGAACCTGCGCACCGAGCAGAACTTTCAGAGCGACTTGAATCTCGAGTACAAAAACGAGCATTTTGAAGTGTTTGCCAATGGTTTTTACAACAACGTGAACCGATATATTTATGCCGTTGCTACCAGAGATTTTAGAGAGGCCAACATTATTTACAACTATACGCAGAACAATGCGCGACTTTATGGTGGCGAAGCTGGAGTGCATTTTCATCCGCATCCGCTCGATTGGTTGCACCTTGAAAGCACGTTTGAGACCGTTACCGGAAAACTTCACACCGGCGATTATCTGCCGATGATTCCCGCCAACAGCGTCAGCAATACCTTGCGCGCCGAGATTTCGAAATTCAGTAAAATGCAGAACGGTTATGCAATGGTGAACGTGACGACGACATTTGAGCAGAAAAAGGTGAGCGGTTTTGAGACAAGTTCGCCAGGTTATACGCTGATTAATTCAGGCATTGGCGGCGAGTTCAAGTTTGGAACATCGGTCTTCAATCTTGGTGTGAGCGGGAACAACCTGCTCGACCGAAGTTACATTGCGCACCTTTCAAGGCTCAAGATTGATGGCATCCCAAATATTGGTAGAAATGTCTCGGTGTCGGTGAATTTTGAGATTTAAAATATAGATTAAAATTGGTTGTGCTAATGTTTTTTTTAGCTGTTGCAGTTGCAATTAACAGAATTATTAATTGGTCCAATTTTATTAAAAGATTGAAAGGGCGTTCGTATTTTGCCGTCTACTGGAGATTTTTTTTCCCTGCAGGTAAAATTTCACTCATTTCTCAATTAGTGGGAAATCAATCTATGTTTAATTGAATGTAGAAAATTGCCACCCTATAATGTTCACCAAAAAAAGAGCGCCTTGGGGGCGCTCTATATATTTAAAGAAAATTTCTTTATACCTATTAATTAGTCGTAAATTCTTTTAGGACCAATTTTACTCTACCATTGGTAATGGTCATGATTTGCGACTCATCGGATTCCCTGTAAACCTTGCAGTTCAATGTTCCGTACACCGTCTTGGTCTTGATGTCGCCCACGGTAGCTTCTGATGTGCTGGTCACAATAAACGAACTTCCAGCCTGAGAGCCTAGACTGGAGTGGTATTGATAACCGAAATCACCCACGGAAAGTCTAACCGTAATACCTTTCGCTATAGCGCTTCCGGCCTGACTTTCAGTAAGTAGAGCGGTTGGGATATTGCTGAAAGTGTTATAGAAGTTATCGCGTTGTTCTTGAAGCGTGCCGCTTGTTACCATATTTCGGAATTGGATCTCAATTCCAGCATTGCTGGAGTTTTCACCTATGTAACCGCCATAATTGTAAGAGAGTATGTCATCGCCAGACTCGTAATAGTCGTTTACAAGAACATAAGCTGAGTTGCCACTTGAGCTTACAACATAATTGGTTGTAGCACCATCTATTTCCCCTTTGAAAAACGCCACATCAGTATTTGCTTCAGGACCAGGAATTGGCGGGGTGTACGTGTCGTCTGACTTACTGCAGGAAAATAGCACAATGGACATTGAAATAAAAAAAAGTTTTTTCATTGTTTAAAGATTTTTGTTAGGCCGCAAAACTACCCAATTTTTTTTTGATTTTTTAATATTCGAAAAATTATTGTTGGACAGATATGACCTGATTATAAGCGCGTTAGAGGTTTTGAGACAAGTTCGCCAGGTTATTCTTTGCTCAATTCAGCCATTGACGGTGAGTTCAAGTTTGGAACATCGGTATTCAATCTTGGTGTGAGCGGGAACAACCTGCTTGACCGAAGTTACAATGCGCACCTTTCAAGGTTCAAGATTGATGACATCCCAAATATTGGTAGAAATGTCTCTGTGTCGGTTTCGTTCGAAATTTAAATGCTCATTTGGTTTTTTATGAATGGATTCTTGGTTTATTAACCATCGCTGTTGATAACAAAGCGTGGGTAAATTGCGGTAAATCAAGAATATATTTACATTTACTTGCAAACTTTTAAACAAAACGATTATGAATTCAAAATTTACAATGATTGTCCGGATTCTATTGGGCGCGATGCTCGTGATTTTCGGTGCGAACAAACTTTTTCACTTTATTCCAATGGATCCGCCGACGGGAGCTGCGGGCGATTTTATGAATTCTCTCGGTGCCACGGGCTATATATTCCCTATTGTGGGCGTTCTCGAAGTTTTTATCGGGGCCATGCTCCTGATCAAAAAATGGGTGCCGTTCGTGATCATTCTTTTGGCTCCGATCTCGATCAACATCATGCTTTTCCACTTGTTCTTGGACATTCCCGGCGTGATAGTGGCAGCGCTCGTGGTGATTTTCAACTGTATTTTGATCTACAAGCACTGGAAACTTTATCGGCCGCTGTTCATTTGAACATGAGAAATGAAAGTCAATAGTTCAATTTCACGGCGTGCATTCCTTTTACGATGCGCCCTTTTTTGCGATTGATGTAAGCCGTGCTGTTGGTCGCCTTGAATCTTCTCGGGCTGGGCAAAATCGCCGCGATTCCGGCAGCCTCGACCTCGCTCACCTCAGCAGCGCTTTTCTTGTACCAATGTTGCGAAGCGGACTCAACGCCATAAACGCCATCGCCCATTTCGATCGAGTTGAGATAGACTTCCATAATGCGTTGCTTTCCCCAAATAACCTCGATCAAGACCGTGAAGTATGCTTCCAGCCCTTTGCGGAAATAGCTTCGGCCTTGCCACAGAAAAACATTTTTGGCCGTTTGTTGGCTTATCGTGCTGCCGCCCTTTAGTTTTTTGCCCTTATCATTGCTCGTCATTGCTTTGTTGATGGCCTTGAAATCAAAACCGTGATGAAAGAAAAAATTGGCGTCCTCGCTGGCAACAACTGCTTTTTGATAGTTTCGCGAGATGTTTTTTAAAGATTCCCAATCGTGGCTGCAGGTCATTTCCTTCCCGCTGGACCAGTGTTGGATCGCTCGAACAACCATCAATGGTGTGAAAGGCACGGGAACAAATTTGTAGATTACAACGATGAGTATTGAAATCCCGAAAAACCAGAGTATTGCTTCACTAAGGAAGTTGAATATTTTTGTTAACATTTATTTCCTATAAGATTCGCCAACTCCTTTCCGACCAACGAACCAATCGCAACGCCCATTCCGCCGAGCCGGACGCCGCAATATACATTTTCCGAAAGCTGTTCCACTATCGGGTTTTTGCTTTCGCCAACGCCCATGATTCCGCTCCAGCGTTGGACGATCTCGAAGTTCTGTCGCGGCAAAATTACATTTTTAAGAATGCTTTCGAGGGAGTTCATTACCAATTCCGTTTGCCCGAATTCCGTTGTGCGCTCTGTTTCAAAATCAAGGTTTCTGCCGCCGCCAAAAAGCACGCGGTCGTTGATGTTGCGAAAATAATAGAATCCTTCGTCAAAATGGAATGTTCCGTTTAGTTTAAGATTTTCGATTGGCGAGGTGACCAAAACCTGCGCTCTCGCCGGCACAACTTTCTCGCCAACAACCTTTGAGGCAAAACCATTTGTCGCGATGAACAGTTTTTTGGCAATGAAAGAAAAATCATCCGTGTTGATTTGAACACCATTATTAATATCCAAAAAATCGGTCGCGTTCTGTCCGTTCAGAATCAGAATGTTTTGTGAGATTGCCTTTTGCAAAAGCGCGACCATCATTTTTCCGGTATCGATCTGCGCCTCGAATTTATTTCGGATGACATCATTGCAGATATTCTCAAATCCAAAACCATTCGGAACGACATCAAAAACATTTTCGCCAAAAATCGGTTTCAAGAGCGCGTTCACTTCATCCATTCGCGACAGGCACTTATGCAATGACGACTTTTCTTTTCCAAAAAATATCTCAAAACCGCCGTGGCATTGAAGGTCGATTGTTTCGTCGCCAAGGTTTTCGCGAAGCAATTTCAGGCCTTCCCATCTTTTGCGAACCAGCGCGACCATCGCACTTGTACCATTTTTGTCGAGGTCATCGAGCAGTTCGCTCAAGCTTCCGAAACAAGCAAATCCAGCATTTTTGGTGCTTGCGCCATGCGGCAAAATCCCGCGTTCGAGCACCAGGGTTTTCGACTCGGGAAATTTTCGTTGCAGTTCCAAAGCTGCGTTCAAGCCGGTGACTCCGCTTCCAATGATGCAATGATCAACATCGGTGAACCAACTTTCGCGTTCCCAAAAACTTAGATTTTTCAAATTGAAAACTTTCTCGAAAGATATACTTTTCAAAGTTTTTTGGAGATGTTGGTTCGCGAACCTGACCTTTGGCAATAATTCACATTCTACAATAATAATCTTTCAAAGAAGTTGCGCCGTTATTGAACTATTCCCAAACATTCAAAAGAATCTTTGAAAACTTCTCAAAAAAAATAGCCAAAAAAAAGTTGCGAATTGATTTTAATGATATATTTGATCCGCTCAAAAATACATTAACCTCATATTTTACTACAAATGAAAAGCAAACTACTGTTTTCAGCCCTAATGCTCATAAGCGCTTCCGCATTTGCGCAAAGCGGAAAAAACTTCTGGACTTCGGCATCGCCTAAAGCAAATGCCACGATTGTTTCGAACAAAACCGCGATCAAAAGTCCGCGCACTTATTCACTGTCGATCGACGGACTTTTGCAGGCCGTGGCTTCGGCGCCAGAAAGATTTGGGACCTCCCGTTCCAATGTTATTGTGGCTTTTCCCAACGCGGACGGCACTTTGGAGAATTTCCGGATCATGCAGTTTTCCAATATGGAAGCTGATCTTGCGGCGAGATATCCAGAAATAAAATCTTACGTGGGGCAAGGAATAGAGAATCCCGCGTCGACCATTTATTTCAGCATCTCGCCTTTGGGACTTCAGAGCATGGTGATAAACGCTGATCGCTCTGCGGTCTTCATCGAACCTTTCACGTCTGACAATAGCAATTATGTTGTATATCGCAAAAGCGACAAGGCCGCAACGCTCGACCGTTTTGAATGCCGATTGGTCGCCAGCGCGCAACAGGACTTGACCCAGGCGCAACTTCGCCCAAACGCAGATGACGGAAAGCTTCGCAACTTTCGGCTTGCAATGTCGGTGACGGGCGAATACACAACCTATTTTGGCGGAACAAAAGCACTTGCACTAGCAGCGATCAACAATTCGATGACGCGCGTGAACGGTGTTTTTGAAAATGATTTTGGTGTGCACATGAATTTGATATCGAACACCGACGCGGTAATTTATACAAATGCCTCGAGCGATCCATATTCTGTGGCTTCTACGGGCGCGGGTGGCGCGTGGAACCAGGAACTGCAGACAACCCTTACCAATGTGATCGGGAGCGCGAATTATGACGTCGGCCATTTGTTCGGCGCATCTGGCGGCGGCGGAAACGCGGGCTGCATCGGATGTGTTTGCAAAGACCCGACGTCGTCGGTACCAAAAGGAAAGGGAAGCGGTTTCACTTCTCCAGCAGACGGAGTTCCTTCTGGCGACAATTTTGATATCGATTACGTTGCCCATGAAATGGGACATCAATTTGGTGGAAACCACACTTTTTCGCACTCCAACGAAGGCACGATCGCACAATGCGAACCCGGAAGCGGAAGCACGATCATGGGTTACGCTGGAATCACCGGAGCAACCACCGATGTTCAGGCGCACAGCGATCCCTTCTTTCACGCGGTGACAATCCAACAAATCACGAACTATGTAAAAACCACGACCTGCCAAACAACCACCGTTACCGGCAATGCGGTTCCAACAGCCAATGCTGGACTTGATTATACCGTGCCCAAGGGAACTCCCTTTGTGTTGACAGGTTCAGGATCTGATGCAAACGGCGATGCGATCACGTACGATTGGGAGCAAATGGACACCAGAACAACGACTAATTCTGTGCCTTCTCCAACAAAAACCGGCGGTCCGGCTTTCAGGTCTTTCAATCCTTCGACAAGCCCATTGCGATATTTCCCTAGATTGGAAACCGTCAAAACTGGCGCGACATCGTGGACATGGGAATCAGTGCCAACGGTTGCTAGAACTTTAAACTTTAGATTGACTGTACGCGACAACCGCGCAGGCGGACCTGCAAACAACAGCGATGATATGATCGTTACGGTGAACGCAACGGCTGGACCTTTTGCCGTGACATCGCCTAATACAGCGGTAAGTTATGTTGGAAATTCAACGCAAACCGTTACTTGGAGCGTTGCCGGAACAACTGCAAATGGCGTAAACGCTGCAAATGTTGATATACTACTTTCGACCGATGGTGGAAACACTTACCCGGTTGTCCTTAAATCTGCAACAGCTAACAATGGAACTGCTTCGGTTACGATTCCAAATACGCCTGGAACGCAGAACAGAATTATGGTGAAGGGAACGAACCATATATTCTTTGATATTTCAAATGCAAACTTTACAATCACTGCGGGTTCAACTGGCGGCGACACCACTGCACCGTCTGCCCCTACAAGTCTTGTAGCATCTGCAACCACAGAAACCTCAACACTACTTTCTTGGACTGCGTCAACAGATAATGTAGGTGTAACTGGTTATGATGTTTATCAAAACGGCGCATTTAAAGCTTCGACTGCTTCGACTTCAATGACGGTTTCAGGACTTTCTGATTCAACAACCTATACCTATTATGTAAAGGCAAAAGATGCTGCTGGCAACATTTCTGCACAAAGCAACACGGTTTCAGTAACGACACTGACTCCTGCAAGTTCTGGATATTGTGCTTCGCAAGGCAATAGTATTGCTGATGAAAGAATCGGTAATGTCTCGTTCAACACGATCAACAATTCATCTGCGGCAACTTCGGGTTACACTGATTACACCGCGATTTCCACAAACGTCAACCGCAACACCTCCTATGCAATCAGCATCACGCCTTCTTGGCCCGGAACAATTTACAATGAAGGTTATGCCGTTTTCATCGACTACAACCAAGATGGAGATTTTGATGATGCGGGCGAAACCGTTTTCACTAATGCAGCCACAAACGCAACACCTGTTATTGGTTCGATTTCTATTCCTTCAACTGCAACACTTGGTGCGACTAGAATGCGTGTTTCAATGAAATACAATGGAACGCCAACATCTTGCGAAACTTTCCCTTATGGCGAAGTTGAAGATTACACGATCGTGATCGGAAATGTGGTGGCAGACACGACAGCACCAACCGCGCCAACAAGTCTTGCAGCTTCGGGAACGACGCAAACAACCACCACACTTTCGTGGAATGCATCATCGGACAATGTTGGCGTGACTGGCTATAATGTTTACCAAAACGGAAGTTTGCTGGGAACAATTGCGGGAACTTCCGCTTCGATTACGGGACTTTTAGCATCTACGACGTATGCGTTCACGGTAAAAGCGTACGATGCTGCCGGAAATATTTCTGCATCGAGCAATACTGCTACGGTAACGACGCTTTCAAATGCGGTTTCATATTGCGCATCGCAAGGAAACAATGTTGCCGATGAAAAAATTGCCAAGGTTGTTTTTGGATCGATCAACAACTCTAGCACCGGCGGAACGGGCTACACCGATTTTACCTCGGTTTCAACTTCGGTGAACAAAGGTTCGGCCTACACAATTACGATCACGCCACAATGGACGGGAACCAAATACAAAGAAGGCTATGCTGTTTTCATAGATTATAATGGAGATGGAGATTTTTCTGATGCGGGCGAAACCGTTTTCACAAAAGCACCCTCAACCACAAGTCCTGTGAGCAAAAGCATTATTATTCCGACAACAGCTATGTCGGGCGCGACAAGAATGCGCGTTTCGATGAAGTATAACGGCATTCCAACCGCTTGCGAAACTTTCTCTTATGGCCAAGTCGAAGATTACACGATCAATATCAACGGCGCCGCAAGATTTGCTGATGAAGTTTCGAACAACGAATTGGCCGATGTTACGATTTATCCAAACCCCGTTGTTGGCAACGAACTCTATATTATGAGCGAACCGAACAGTACTTTCCGAATCATCAACTTGCTTGGACAGGAAATTTCGAAAGGCAACATCGAAAACGGTGCTGTGAATGTTGACAGATTGCCGACAGGTTCGTACTTGATTACCATCGAGAATGACGGAAAATCTGTTACGAAGAAGTTTATCAGAAAGTAATATTTCAATATTTTTAGTATCAAAGCCATCCAAATCGGGTGGTTTTTTTTTGGCACGAATTGATTAAATTAGCATCTCAAAAATTTCAACTATGCGCAATTTTCTAAAATTAACCTTCCTTTTTATGGGCTTGACAGCGACGGCACAGAATACGATGACGCCCGAAATACTTTTATCGCTCGGACGATTATCGCCAATCGGAATGTCGGCTGACAACAAAACCATTGTCTACAAGGTTTCGACACCTGTGATGGCCGAAAACAAACTCGATTCAAAATATTACAGTGTATCCGTTGATGGCGGAGCTGCCAAACTTTTGAAAGATTACAAAACCGAGTACAAGGACAAGAGCGTTTCGCCCGATGGCAAATATTTGCTTTATGATGACGAAGTGAAATTAGACGATATTTTGGCTAAGGAAATCTATCCGAACCTTGACAAAGCCGAAGCGCAAATTTACAATTCTTTGGACTACAGGCATTGGGACACATGGAACGAGGGAAAATACAACCACGTTTTTTATCGTCCAAATTCCAGGGATTCAAAAGGCATTGACATTATGCCGACGGAAAAATTCGAATCGCCGCAGAAACCTTTTGGTGGCGACGAAGATTACAATTGGAGCCCTGACGGCAAAAGCATTGTTTATGTTGCAAAGAAAAAAGCGGGAACGGCTTACGCAATCAGCACCAACACCGATATTTATCGATACAATCTTGACACCAAAAAGACCGAAAACCTGACCCAAGAAAATATGGGTTATGATACGAATCCAATGTTCTCGCCACAGGGCGACCTTACTTATCTTCAAATGAAGCGCGAAGGTTATGAGGCCGACAAGAACGACATCATCGTAGTTTATAAAGGCATCAAAATGAATCTTACCGCGGCCTGGGACGGTTCTGTCGAAAGTTTTATTTGGGAAAACAAAGGTCGAAAAATATATTTTCTCGCCGCAGTTGATGGGACAAAGCAAATGTTCGAGGTCAACTTTCCGGGCGTGACAAAAATTGCGATTACGGTAAAACAATTGACTTTTGGCAATTACGACGTCACTGGATTTGTAGGGCAAGTGGGTTCAAAAATGATCGTTACCCGAACAGATATGAACCACGCCGCGGATATTTTCAGTTACGATACTGCGCGAAACGACTGGAAGCAACTGACAAAAGTCAACGACGATGTCTATTCAACACTTGAATTGAGCAAGACCGAAAAGCGATATGTCACCACCACCGATGGCAAGCAAATGCTGGTTTGGATGATATATCCGCCAAATTTTGATCCTTCAAAAAAATACCCAACATTGCTTTATTGTCAGGGCGGTCCACAATCGCCGCTCACGCAGTTCTATTCTTTCCGTTGGAATTTTCAGGTTATGGCGGCCCAAGGATATATTGTTGTGGCGCCAAATCGACGCGGAATGTATGGTTTTGGACAGGAATGGAACGAGGAGATCAGCAAGGATTGGGGCGGCCAGGTTATGGACGATTACCTTTCTGCAATAGACGATGCGTCCAAGGAAAGCTATGTTGACAAAACAAAACTTGGCTGTGTTGGCGCGAGTTACGGCGGTTATTCGGTTTTCTATTTGGCTGGAATCCACAACAACCGATTCAAGGCCTTCATCTCGCACGATGGCGTTTTCAACCTGCAAAGCATGTACGGCACGACCGAGGAAGTTTTCTTCAACAATTGGGACCACGGCGGCGCGTACTGGGAAATGGACAACGCAGCGGCGCAGAAAACCTACAAAAATTTCAACCCAATCAATATGGTTGGCAAATGGAACACGCCGATAATGATCGTTCAGGGCGGCAAGGATTTTCGGGTGCCGACCGGACAAGGTCAAGAAGCATTTCAGGCGGCACAATTGCGCGGCATCAAAAGCCGTTTCCTTTATTTTCCCGAAGAAAACCACTGGGTCTTAAAACCACAGAACGCGCTGGTTTGGCAAAAGGAATTTTTTAAATGGCTGAGTGAAACGCTTTAGTCAGAAGGTCGAAAGTCTGAAAGTTTAAACTTTTTTCAGGTTTCAGGTTTTTAGCATAAACATTAATCCCGCGAAGCCATTCATAATTTCTAATTCATAATTCATAATTTTTCTTTGGAGCTATTTGCTTCGCCAGTTCGCCTTTTAGGCTCGGGTCCGGCTGTCGACTGTATATTTTTCTTTCGCCGAAAAGGCGAAAGAAAAAGGATGCCGTTTCCATCCGGGCTACACCTGCGGGAGTTGAATATTTCTGCTTTATTCAAGATTGTGGTTTCAACAATATTATTATCAGAATATTAAACAAATTTGTTGCTTATTAAAAATATAATTCATAATTCATAATTCATAATTCATAATTCATAATTCATAATTCATTGTAGTTAAATATTTTGAATTCTGATTTTGAAATGAATAAATTATTACATTGCAGTATGTTTCCGATTTTGAATACATAACTAAATTATGTGCGATGAAAATACTATTATCCTCTCTCTGTTTTTTGATTTTTACTAACAGTTTTTCGCAAGACGCAGAACTGCTTGACAAGAATTGGTTTCTATACAGTATGACAATTGACCAAGTGGATTATCCGCTGCCTATTTCGTCCTTTCCAAATGAATTGAACGCTACTGCTAAAATTAGCTTTTCAGAGACTATGTTTATGCTCACGGAAATTCCATGCGGTGATGGTTATGAGTCGGAAGTAGCATATGCCGCTAGCAACATTTTTTCCAATACGGTGGCGGGAACGGCGTTAATTGGATTGTGCGGGGGTTACAGTCTACCTATCCTAAATTTATACACCCAACATTACGCCATTTACGGATTGGATGTTCAATCCCCAAACAATCCATTTTCATACATCATTTCAAACGACGGACATTCGTTGGAAATCACAAACCCTGCTGGCGACAAAGCATTCTACGGCGACACACAACTGTTATCATCAAAGTCATTTTCCAAAAACTCTTTCGCCATCGCGCCCAATCCAGTCAAGGATATTCTGAACTTTTCTGGAATCGATCAAGATGAAAATACTTCAATAAATATCTATGATGTCTTTGGAAAACGGGTTTTGAACAATGAATCAATCGATTGGGACAAAAATGCGTTAGATGTTTCAAACCTTGACCGCGGGATTTATTTTCTGAAGGTTCTTCAAAAAGATGGCTCGATTATCAACCGAAAATTCGTAAAGAAATAACTATGAGAACTTTATATCTAACATTTCTGATATGCTTTTTCGCAAAAAGTTACGCTCAGAATCCGCAACTTTTAGCGAACGATTGGTATATCCAAAAATTGATAATGGATCAAAATGAATACATAATTCCGTCAAATGCCAATTCGGCAATGATTAAGTTTCTAGCACTACAATTTGAAATTGTAAATGCTGGTTGCGTAGATACTAGTTACCAGACATCCATTTCCTACGCGAATAATGATTCTTTTACTATTGGCAACGATTATCCCAATCTTCTGCTCTCTTGTTCAGACCCTCAAGTTCAAATCTTTTTAGTACGCCAAACTTTTGATTTTTACATCGCTGGAAATCCTTTAAATCCGTTTTTATATGAAATAAATCAAGTGGGGCAAAATTTGGAATTGGTAGTTACAAACCTTGCTGGCAACAAAGCTTTTTATAGCAATGCAGAATTATCATCCAAATCATTTTCCAAAAACAATTATGCCATCGCGCCGAATCCAGTCAAGGATATTCTGACGTTTTCAGGCATTGATCAAAATGAAAACGCTTCAATGTATATTTATAACGTCTTTGGAAAACGCGTTCTTAACAATGAATTAATCGACTGGGACAAAAACTCGATTGATGTTTCAAAACTTGAGAGCGGGATTTATTTTCTGAAAGTTCAACAGAAAGATGCAACGGTGATAAATCGAAAGTTCATCAAACTATAAGACAAAAAAAATCCCAGCTCTCACTGGGATTTTCTGTTTACAATTCTTTCATTTTAAAAGTATCCATAAATGCGGTGGTATAATTTCCAGCCACATAATCGGGCTCGTCCATCAATTGCCGGTGGAAAGGAATCGTGGTCTTGATGCCCTCGATCACAAACTCGTCGAGCGCGCGCTTCATTTTACTGATCGCTTCTTCTCGTGTTTGCGCCGTTGTGATCAACTTTGCAATCATTGAATCGTAGTTCGGCGGAATCGTATAGCCTGCGTAAACGTGCGTGTCCAATCTCACACCGTGTCCGCCCGGCGCGTGAAGCGTCGTGATTTTTCCCGGTGAAGGTCTGAAATCATTATAAGGATCTTCTGCATTGATCCTGCATTCGATCGCATGGAGATTTGGAAAATAATTCTTTCCAGAAATTGGGATTCCAGCCGCAACCATTATCTGTTCGCGGATCAAATCGTAATCGATAACTTGTTCCGTTATTGGATGTTCAACCTGAATTCTGGTATTCATTTCCATAAAATAGAAATTCCTGTGCTTGTCCACCAAAAATTCCACTGTTCCAGCGCCTTCATATTTGATAAATTCGGCAGCTTTTACAGCGGCCTCGCCCATTTTATTTCGAAGTTCATCGGTCATAAATGGTGACGGGGTTTCTTCTGTCAATTTCTGGTGACGACGCTGAACCGAACAATCGCGTTCGGAAAGATGGCACGCTTTTCCGTAAGAATCGCCCACGACCTGTATCTCGATATGTCGAGGTTCTTCGATAAGTTTTTCGAGGTACATTCCGTCGTTTCCAAAAGCTGCCGCAGATTCCTGTCGCGCACTTTCCCACGCTTTTAAAAGATCCTCCTCTTTATAAACTGCCCGCATCCCCTTTCCGCCGCCGCCAGCAGTTGCCTTTAGCATAACCGGAAAACCCATTCCCTTGGAAAGTTCGAGCGCTTGTTCGTAAGATTCCAGAATTCCTTCGGAACCCGGAACGCATGGAACGCCAGCCGCTTTCATGGTGGCTTTGGCCGACGCTTTGTCGCCCATCTTGTCAATCATTTCGGGCGAAGCACCAATGAATTTAATCCCGTGTTCTTGGCAGATTTTGGAGAACTTTGCATTTTCCGAAAGGAAACCATAACCGGGATGTATTGCATCGGCATTGGTTATTTCTGCCGCAGCGATAATATTGGACATCTTTAAATACGAAAGATTGCTCGGTGGCGGACCAATACAAACGGCTTCGTCGGCAAAGCGAACGTGAAGGCTTTCTGCATCGGCCGTAGAATATACCGCTACGGTCTTGATGCCCATTTCGCGGCACGTTCGGATGATTCTCAGCGCGATCTCTCCGCGGTTTGCAATCAATATTTTCTTGAACATCTGAATCTTGATTTTTTAATTACACCAGTTTTGGCCGAAAGGCCCAGTTACGATGGATCGACCAAAAATAGTGGTTGGTCAAACTCCACGGGCGACATATCATCGACCAAAATTTTCACGATCTTACCGGACATTTCAGATTCGATCTCGTTGAAAAGTTTCATCGCTTCGATCACGCAGAGTACATCCCCTTTTGAAATTGAAGTGCCAACCTCAACGAACATTGGTTTATCGGGTGAAGGTTTGCGATAGAAAGTCCCAATAATGGGCGACTTGATGGTGATGTATTTGGAGTTTTCGTCCTCCACAGGAGCTGCGGGCGAAGCTGGGGCCGCTGGCTGACTTTGCTGAACCTGCGATACTGGTTGCTGTGCCATTTGCTGCATCATCGGCGGTTGCAAATATGTAATCTCGGGCGCGTGTCCTTCAAGGGTTGTCCTGATGGTGATCTTGATGTTGTCCGTCTCAAGTTTTACCTCGGCAACGCCAGAGTTGGATACGAATTTTATCAAATTTTGAATTTCCTTTAAATCCATGATTATGTGGTTTTGTTGTTTTTTGTGGTTTTTGGATCGTATGCCCATATCAAGTAAATCGCGCCCCAAGTGAATCCGCCACCAAAAGCGGCAAATATCAGTTTGTCGCCCTTTTTGAATTTATGCTCAAAATCGGCGAGCAGTAAGGGCAACGTTGCAGAGGTGGTATTGCCATATCGGTCGATATTGACGAGGACTTTATCGTCCGGAAGCTTCATCCTGTTTGCCGTGGCGTCGATTATTCGTTTGTTCGCCTGATGCGCGATGAGCCAATCGACATCATCGTTAGTAAGATTGTTCTGCTTCATGATCTTCTCGCTAACGTCCGCCATTCCGGTCACGGCGTATTTAAAGACCGTCTTGCCGTCTTGAAAAACATAATGCTGTCTTTTGGCCACGGTTTCGGCCGAAGCTGGCAATAGTGAACCACCGGCGTCTATTTTTAAGAAGTCTCTCCCAATTCCATCGCTTTTCAAAATTTCATCTTGGATGCCAAGTCCTTCGTGGTTGGGCTCAAAAAGTACCGCGCCAGCGCCATCGCCAAAAATGATGCACGTCGAACGGTCTGTATAATCTATAATGGATGACATTTTATCCGCGCCGATCACCAATATTTTTTTATATTTTCCTGTTTCAATGTACGCCGCGGCGGTTGACATCGCATAAAGAAATCCGGAGCACGCCGCTTGAATATCGTAAGCAAATGCATTGGTGGAGCCAACTTTGGTCGCTACATATACCGCTGTTGCGGCCACGGGAAGATCTGGCGTTGTGGTTGCGACAAGCACCAAGTCGACCGAAAGTGGGTCGATGCCGTTTTTTTCAAAAAGATTTTCTGCTGCTTTGATCGCAAGGTATGACGTGCCAAGACCTTCGCCCTTGAGTATTCGTCGCTCCTTGATACCGGTTCGCGACGTTATCCATTCGTCATTGGTGTCAACCATTGTTTCCAGTATCTTGTTTGAAAGTACAAAATCCGGAACGTACCCGCCAACTGCGGTAATGGCGGCAGTAAGTTTGTCCATATTCTACGGTTAGTGCCAGCACAGGATTATAAACCGTGCAAGGGGTGGAAATTACAAAAAAAAAGTAAGATAGGCAGAGTTGAACGTCAAATATGGTCGAAAATAAAAATGACAAAAACTCCCAGAACTTGAGAGTTTTTGATTTTATCAACTATAAAATGTTTATGCCAGGTTTGTTGTCGGCGACTTGTCGATTACAACTTGTCCGCGATAATACATCTTTCCTTCGTGCCAGTAAGCACGGTGAAAAAGGTGCGCCTCACCAGTTGTTGGGCATGTGGCGATTGTTGGGATGGACGCTTTGTAATGCGTTCTTCTCTTATCTCTTCTGGTTTTTGATATTTTTCTTTTAGGATGTGCCATTATAAAATTATTTGTCCGTTAATAGATTTTTCAATTTGTCCCATCTTGGGTCTGTTCTGTCTTCTTCCTTGTTGTCCTGCGCCACTTGTGCTGTCGAGCTTTGCGCATCCATTTCTGCCGCGGGAATCGATTCGGTCGCTATCCCCGGGCGAACCCGCTTTAGTGGAACAGAAAGCACTATCATTTCGTATATGTACTGCGAGATATCGATCTGGAACTCGCCGTGCGGCAAAATCAAAAGTTCTTCGTTGTCGTTGTTGAACTCCTGACCAAATTGCACCACCATATCGAGATTGCCCTTGACCGCGAGATCAAAAACTTCGCCCGAAACATCACAAGGCACTGTCACTGTTCCCTTGTGCTTGAAATGAAGCTCCATCAAAGTCGGTTTTTTTTCCAAAACCATTTTGACATCTATGCTGCAAGCTTCATATTCGTCGAACTCAAAAGAATCAAAGAACGTCCTGTCTATGTGATAATCAAATTGATGTTTTCCTGTTTTCAATCCCACGAACGGGATCAAGAACTCCTTCAATTGTTTCATCTGAGCTATTTTTTTTTATAAAGTCCTTAAAACTTTGCGCCCCACGAGCCGAATTAATCGGCGAATCATAAAACAGTTTCCCTAGGCTTTAGGGAGCGCAAAGATATAAATTAATTGCAACCACAAAACAGCAATTCGATTTTTTTTATCTGTAGCCGCGTTCTTCCTGTTTTGGCCTCACCTTCATTAGGTCGTGGCTTATTTGTTTGTACTGCTGTCTCGCAAAAAACGCATCGGTGGCCAAATGTATTGCCTCTCGAAATGAATTGCTATTGGCAATGCCTTTTCCGGCAATGTCCAGAGCCGTTCCGTGGTCAGGCGATGTGCGGATAAAATCCAGGCCTGCCGTAAAATTCACGCCATGACCAAACGAAAGCGTTTTAAAAGGCACCAAGCCCTGATCGTGATATGCTGCTATGATGCCGTCGTATTTTTTATACTGTCCGCTGCCAAAAAACCCATCGGCGGGAAAAGGCCCAAAAACAAGCGTGCCCTTGTCAAATAGTTTTTTGATGGCGGGCTTTAGCAGCTTTTCGTCTTCTTGTCCGATCACGCCATTGTCACCAGCATGCGGATTCAACCCGAGCACGGCAATCGTTGGGCGGTGGATGCTAAAATCTTTAATCAATGATTTTTCGACGGTCAATACTTTCTTGAAAATAAGCATTTCCGTCAATTTGCCCGCGATCTCGTTGACCGGCACATGATCCGTGAGCAGCCCAACGCGCAACGAGTCATTTATCATGAACATCAATGCATCGCCATCAAGTTCGGCAGCGAGATAATCGGTATGTCCTGGAAAACGGAACTCATCTGATTGTACTGCAAATTTGTTGATCGGCGCGGTCACCAGAACATCGATGTCGCCATTCTTGAGCGCATCCACTGCGGTGGTAAATGATTTTATCGCGAACTTGCCCAATTCGCCGTCAAGTTTTCCAAAATTGACGTCCAGATTTTCGCGCCAAACGTTCAAGACGTTTATCTTGCCGTGAACAATTTGATCAATGTTGTCAATTCCGTGAAGCTGTGCTGTTGTTTCAAATGTTTTCTTTGCAAAGGACATTACTTTAACGCTGGCAAAAATAACGGGCGTCACGTCTTCCAGCATTCGATTGTCTTCAAAGGTTTTAAGGATGATTTCGCTTCCTATCCCATTGAGGTCTCCCACGGAAATTCCAACGATTATATTTTCAGTCTTTTTTACCATTGCGAATTTTTAATCCTTAATTTTGAAATGCAAAACTACAAAATAAAACACCAATGTTTACGGGCATTATCGAATCCATCGGCACGGTCGAAGCGCTTGTGCAGCAAGGTAGCAATGTCGAATTGACAATCTCGTCGGCAATCTCCGACGGGTTGAAAATCGACCAATCGGTGTCGCACAACGGCGTTTGTCTCACTGTCGTTAAAGTGTTCAATGGCCAGCATACCGTCACGGCAATAAATGAAACCCTCCAAAAGACCGATATATCTCGATGGCAAAAGGGGACAGAAGTAAATTTAGAGCGCGGAATGCAACTCGGAGCCCGTCTCGACGGACATATCGTTCAGGGTCATGTGGACCAAACGGCAACTTGTATTGAATCCAACATAATGGACGGAAGTTGGTATTTTAGATTTGAGTACGACGCCGATCTTGGAAACATTACGATAGAAAAAGGTTCCATAACCATCGATGGCGTGAGCTTGACGGTGGTCGATTCAAATGCGAACACTTTTGCGGTTGCCATTATTCCGTACACTTTTAAACATACTTCGTTAAATACCATAAAAGTGGGAACAATCGTTAATCTTGAATTTGATGTGATCGGAAAATATGTCGCGCGTCTTTACAATAGTCGCGACAAGACATAAAAAAAACCCTATGCAGGGCTTTTCTTACTATTTTGATTCTGGATGATTTTGTAAATTCCATATATGATGGCGGCCAATACCAAAAACACAAGACCTTGATCCAAGGGCAAACCTGGCGGTGGCGGAGGCGGAGTCGGTGGTGGTGGCGGATTGGAAGGCGAAGCCTGTGCCAAAAAGCACAAAAACATCGCTACCAAAGCCAGTATGGTCTTGTTTGGGACAATCTTCATAGGGTGTAAAAATAATTAAAATATCGTTCTATCAAAATTTTTTTCAAAATTAATCCTTAAAAACAATATGAGAGGGGGGCAAAAATACTGCTTTCTCGGAGGTTTACCCACATCGTACGGTTATATTAACGTAAATAAGTCCATTATAGTTTTTGATGCAAGCCCTCATTTTTAAGGGATGCCCGAAAAATAAGAAGGCCTTCATAAAGAAAGCCTTCCAGTGGTCCCACCTGGGCTCGAACCAGGGACCACCTGATTATGAGTCAGGTGCTCTAACCAGCTGAGCTATAGGACCGGTTATCGAGGTTGCAATATTACCACTAAAATCTTGTTGGTGCAAATATTTTTCCTTTACAAAAACCCTGTGCCAAACGGCATCAGCGGATTTCTTGACAAAGCTCCACAAGTAGGCCATTCGTGGATTTTGGATGCAGAAATGCCACGAGCTTGTTGTCCGCGCCCTTCTTTGGCACATCGTTCAGGACGGTGAATCCCAAGTTTCGCAAACGCGCCATTTCCGAGATTATATCTTCCACATCAAAGGCAATATGATGAATACCTTCTCCTTTCTTCTCAAGAAATTTTGCGATCGCGCTGTCGGGACTCGTTGCCTGGAGGAGCTCAATTTTACTGTCGCCGGTCCTGAAGAACGATGTGATTACGTTCTCGCTTTCGACTGCTTCAGATTTGTAGGGTTTTTCGCCCAAAAGCATTTCAAAAAGAACATTTGAAGCTTCAATGTCCGTAACTGCGATGCCAATATGCTCGATTTTTCTCATATATTCAGATTTATTTTTAATTATTGGCTGCGGGATTTTTCGGCCAAATGAACACTGATCGCACAGCCTGCGAACGTCAATCTGTCGCAAAATACGTACTTTTGCCAAATGGAAACCAATCGACAGAAAAAAATAGGCGCGCTTCTTCAATCCGATATCGTCGATATATTACAGGGCGAAATCCGCAAGAACGGTATATCCAACCTTGTGATTTCTGTTTCCAAAGTTTCCGTAACGACCGATCTTTCCGTCGCGCAGGTGCATCTGAGCATTTTTCCGCAGGACAAGGCCGCCGAAACTTTGGCGGGAATCAAGTCGAACGCACCGCTGATAAAGCACGAATTGGCGCAGCGCGTAAAAATGCAGCTCCGAAAAGTGCCGTCGCTGAATTTTCATATAGATGATTCGCTTGATTACATCGAAAAAATCGACAAAGCGCTTTCACGCGAAGAAAATCCGATCATGAACCGCGAACTTCTCGAACGACGCAAGAAATCGTAGGTTGAAGTTTTCCCTTTACATAGCCAAGCGATACTTGCGCAGCGCGAGCCGGAACAATGCGATCAACATTATCAATGGCATAGCCGCCGTGGGTATTATCGTCGGGGCATTGGCGCTCTTTGTGGTCCTGTCTGTCTTTTCCGGCCTCAAGGATTTCAGTCTGTCGTTCAGCAACAGTTTTGATCCAGATCTTAAGGCGATCGCAACTTCGGGCAAATCGATATTGATCACCGAGGCGCAAAAATCAAAGCTTTATAAAATTGAGGAGATAGAGCAACAATCGCTTGTTATCGAGGAACGCGTGCTGTTTATGTTCAACGGCAAGGAGATCGTGACTTACATAAAAGGAGTTGACAGCCTTTTTGAAAAAGTGAACGATGTGAAATCAACGCTGTTTCAGGGTGAATGGCTTGATCCAAATTCAACGCAGGTCGTGATCGGTTATGGCATCCACCAAAAACTGTCTCTCGGACTTCTAGACTATAACAGCCCGCTCGAGGTTTTTGTGCCACGGCCGGGCAAGGGCGCCATCGAAAACCCGAAGGAAGCTTTTAATAAGGGAATCCTTGCTCCCGTTGGCATTTATGCGATCAGCGAAGATCTTGATGAGAAGTATGTTTTTGCGGATCTTGCCTTTACACAAGAACTTTTGGATTACAAGCCCAACCAGATTTCGGGCATGGAATTCAAGCTAAAAGCTGGTGTTTCGGAAACCGACGCCATCGAAAAGATAGAATCTATTCTGGGCAAAGACGTGAAAGTAAAGAACCGAGCACAGCTAAACGATGCGCTTTACAAAATGCTCAATACCGAGAACATTGCCGTCTATCTCATATTTACGCTGGTGATCATCATCGCGCTGTTCAACCTGATAGGGGCGCTCATCATGATGGTGCTCGACAAGCGCGCCAACCTCATAACGATGTACAATCTCGGCGCGGAAATCAAGGACCTGCGGCAGATATTCTTGCTTCAGGGAACGCTTTTAAGCCTTGTTGCCGGAGCAATGGGACTGATTCTAGGGATTGCGATCGTGTTGATCCAGCAACATTTCAAGATTATAATGATCACGCCAACGCTTGCTTATCCGGTGGTGTTTTTGGTGCAGAATGTTCTGATTGTTTTTGCGACGATCGCGATTTTGGGGTTTCTGGCGAGCTGGATCGCGAGCACACGGGTTTCGTTGAGGTTGTTTGAGAAGTAGGAATGAGGTGTGAGTTTGTAGGTGGTGGGTTGTAGACTTCGAGTATTATGATTGACCGCATTTCATAAAAAAAATCCCAAGTGAAGGCTTGGGATTTTTTGTTTGAGGGGAAGTTGGATTAATGGTTGGGTGTTTAGCCCCGACTGAGGCGGTATCCTTTTTTTCTGCCTTTTGGGGCAGGAAAATAGATATAGAATGTGGTAAAAGGGTCGTGACACTGGTTCAAAAGGTCGTGACACTGGGGTAAAGAGTCGTAACACTGGGATAAAGGGTCGTAACACTGGCTGAAAGGGTAATAGCATTGGGTCAAAGATCAGAATATGGGCACGATCGGGACGCCCGCGCCCAATGTCATTAAGTTAAGAACTTTTACAACGCATCCTTTTGATTTTTAGGCACTATCGGTTTTGAGCGGTTCTTGTATTTGCCAATATTTCTTTCGTTAGACCTGTTTGGTCTTACTGGGACAAGGTTTTTTTTAAAAAGGTTCTTTAATTCTTCTATTGTCCCTTCCATATTTTGGCCATTAAGGAACATTCTTGTTATCTTGTCTTTCATAAATCCGTAGGACAGATTTGTATTGACCTTGTAATCGTATTTTTTGTCTCCGCCGCGCAGTTCCAATTCTTCTTTCAGATCCCCGACGATGATCGTCTGGACGTTGCTCACGAACAGGGCAGCGTGGAAATCCTGCAACATGCCGTGATGTGAATAGCCAGAAAAATGTTCGATCTTCAACTGGTTCTTCAGCTCGTCATAGAGTGTTTCGATCTTCCAGCGCTTGAAGTACAGTTCTTTGAAGAACAACGTGTCGTACTTCTTGTTCTCGGGCAATGAGGTAAACAAAGGTTCGGTCTGTCCTCCCGGCATTCCCACCCCTATGATCCGCACTTTCAAAGAGGGTTTTCTCTGATCTGACCTTACGTAAGGCTTGGTGTTCTTGCCCGGGCCTATTTCCACGATCGCGGACATCGCGCCGCTTTGCACAAAAGATCTCGTCACGCCACTGAAGTCTGTTTTCACCCGCATAAGATAATCCAGCCCCAGTTGGTGGTGCGCGTTCATAAAATCAAAAGAGGGATAGCCCCTGTCGTAGATTATAAGATCGCCCGTCCTGCAATGCTGTAGGTGCGCAAGGGCCATTTCCCGGTCCCTGACCGATACATTGGACAATGATCCATCAACAACAATGTTGTTGAGCACATCGTGGAGTACCGACACTTTTGCCTGAACAACAAAAGTATCAGATTGATTTGTGGTCCTGCCGTAGCACTGGGCAAGTTCTTGGGTATGGGGCAGGGTGATACGAGATCCATCGACCGCCAATATCCGAAAGCCCTCCAATCGCTCGACGCCTGGATTTTCTATGTAGAACTCGTCCACCAAAAGTCCCGACAAATGCCGGAAAACATCGGGCGATACCTTCTTGCGGCATTGGACAAAGGCACTTTTGGTAAAGGGCACGATGTTGACGATATCCTTTTTCAGATGCACGATAAAATTCTGGATCTCCAAGGAAAGGCTCTTGTTCAAAAAAATGGCCATCAAGAGCAGCGTATTTGCAAAGGACTGCTTTCTGTTCCTCGTAAAATCCCTATTGCTTATCCGGTACCTTTCTCGCAGATCTGCACTGAAAAATTCTTTCTGAATCTTGCTCAATATAAACAAGGATGTTTTTCTGCAACATAATAACGATTTAATTACCAGATAAATATAAGAATAATAATCTAAATGCGCAATGCAGATATCTGATTATTAATGAATTAACTACTTAACTTAATGACATTGCGCCCGCGCCAGCGGGGGAAATCCGTAGATTTTCCAAATAGGCACAGACCCAGCCATCGCTTATATACAGTGTTCTACACCGTTTTTATCGCTCTATGTATTTATTACTTTTTCCAATATTGCATTGGTCGCAAAGAGTTTGGAGATTTTTCAATTCCGTTAAACCTCCAAGCGAAAATGGAACTTTATGGTCAATATGCAATTTTATTCCGTCATCTGTTGTTCTTCCGCAGGCAACACATTGACAATTGTCTTTTCTTAAAACCTTGTATCTAATTCCAAATGGGATGTTCCGTTTGCTTTTATTTTCTACTATTTTGCTCGGAAAGGAAACGATTTCTTGGTCTCTTCCTGTAAAAATGCAATCCAATTTGTCATAAGTTGGCAAAATCTCAAGTTGATACCCTTTATTGCCTTGAAAATGACCTTTTAAAATCGAGACGACTATAAAGTGATTTAAAAGCTGTTCTGCATTGGTATTCGCAAATTCTTTTTTAGTTGGGTCAAATATTCCTAAAATTAAGTCATTAGAGTCAGTTACATCCATTCCGAGTTTGGTCAACAATTCGCTAAATACAATTTGTTTTTGTTTTCTATGTGCCTTTGCAAGTTCCTTACTACCTTCATATCATTCAGCAGATTTTAATTTTTGAGTTAGGAAAATTATGTTTTCACTTTCCTTTTCTGTTGTTAAATTCATAGAAAAAGTCTTTCCTGAAATTCCTTTGAAGTTCGTGTAGCAAAAAAGACGATAATGATTATTGACATTCTCGTAAAGTTGCAATGAAACTTGTAACTCTCCCATTAATAAAGGAAAAGTATATTCGTGTTTGTTATTTAACAAATCAAAATCGGATTGGTTATATTGGATTGAACTTTTGACACCTGATTTTCCCTTGAGTTCAAATTTCCAATTGATATTTTATTTCGCAAATCCACTTTTTTTAAAGTACCTGCAAAATATTCCGCGTCAGTATGTTTGTTATTTGACACGATTTTATTTAAATGGTGTAGAACGGTTTGCAGCTACAAGAATTTGGCGATTTCGAAGTACTAAACTGTCTGCCACCACAAAACTTGATACGAAGAACAATCCCGATAGCTATCGGGATCATTTAACCACTGAACCGCCAATTTCTTGTAGGCGCTGTTATCGGTCGTTTTTCTTTTCAGTCGTCCAATATGGTTGGTCATTTGTTAGCCAATTTTACTCTGTCGTTCTCTATTTTCACATTACCTTGTTGCACTGCCGTGTCAATGACGTAACGCAATATTGTGTCAATTTGCTTGCCTACTTTAGCAAAACCAAAAGTCCGAGCCAAGTAACGAAGCAATTCAGTTTCCTCAATGCTCAAATTGTTTTTCAGAACTTCCTCTAAAGCAACTAAAACTTCTTCGGGAGCAATGTCTTCCATAATACGTTTTTCTATGTCGTTACTACGGTAGTAGTCTAAAGTCGTATTGTTGCTCCAATAAAATGCCTGATGATGAATTGTCTGCACTAAGTTCATCTCTTTGATAATCCCTTCCAGATGCTTGTCTAACTTTGCCCCTGCACGACTGGTATTCCACGCTTGCAATACTTTTTTATACAATAAGCTCTTGCTTATAGGAGCTTCTGTGTCCAGTAATGATTGTATTTGTTGCTTTATGATATTGCGGTTTTGAAACTCATATATAGTTTCACTGTTGGCATTAGAAGCAGCGGTTAAAGCGAAAGCAGAATAAGGAGTTTGTTTGCTTGTAACATCGATTGTTGCCAATTCTTCGGGCATTGCTTTAATTGGCTCAAATGCTGGTTCAACAACAAGTTCTGCAACTGTTACTTCATTAATTTCAGGCTGTGTTTGAAGTTGCTTTACTCTTTCAATTATTGTATCAATAATCTTATCTGAATTTTCAAACCAGTCAATTGTCCAAATGCGATGAATGTTCCAACCTAAAGCTTTAAGCACAGAAGGCATTACCATTTCTCTGTCATTGGTAGTGTTAGCATTATAGTAGTAATGACCGTCAACTACAATTCCCAAAATATATTGTTGCGCATTGTTGGGATGAACAATACCTATGTCAACTTTAAACCCAGAAGTGCCAATATTACATTTTACTTCTAATCCTTTTTCTTGTAACTTTTTGCTAACGGATTCTGATAAATGTTGCTTGTTGCGTACTTCTTGAACATCTTCGGGACGAACACTTAAATTTCCTTTTTCTGCAAATTGCATAAATGCTTTAAGACCTGCAACACCTTCGGCTGCTGTGCGACTTAAATCAATTTGGTCTGCTTGCAATGTAGCGAATATGTGCATTTCATGCCGGGCACGGGTTATAGCTACGTTTAATCTACGCCAACCGCCATCACGATTTAAAGGGCCAAAATTCATACTCATTTTACCTTCTTCATCAGGTGCGTAGCACACAGAAAATAGGATAATATCACGTTCATCTCCTTGAACATTCTCTAAGTTTTTTACAAACAATGGCTCAAGACTTTCATTGGTAAATTCTTCCAATTTCGGGTCGGACATGAACAGCTTTTGTAGCTTGTCTTCTATCAGATTTTGTTGTGTTTGACTAAACGTGACAACACCTACACTCAATTTGCGTTTTTTTGAATCATTGTAATGTGATTTTATGAATTGCACAATTTCATCGGCTTCAAATTTATTGGTGCGTGTTTTTCCCTTATCGTAAAATCCGCTAATTCGGTGATATTTTACTTTACTGTTCAAATCGTCTGATGAAGGGAATGTAAGAAGTTTGTTTTCATAATAATTTACATTGCTGAAAGCAATTAGACTTTCATGTTTGCTGCGATAATGTCGCAACAAATATTTTGAAGGCACGGACAATGACAAACAATCATCTAAAATGCTTTCCAAATCTTCCACGTCCATATTTTCTTCATCCAACTTTACGGTGCTGAAAAATGAAGTTGGTGGCATTTGTTTGGGGTCGCCTACAATCACAGCTTGTTTTGCTCTTGCCAAGGCACTTACAGCTTCGCAAGTTGGCAACTGTGATGCCTCATCAAAAATTAAAATGTCAAAATGTTTCGTGTTAACATCAAAATACTGGGCTACTGAAATTGGACTCATTAACATACAAGGAGCAATACGAGGAAGCAATGCAGGTATTTGGTCAAATAGTTTTCTTATACTCAATCCTCTGCCTCTGTTTTTAATAGCTCTCTGTAAAATTCCAATTTCAGAACTTTGCATTGCTTCGGCCGTGGAGTTGGGCAATTGTGCCGCTAACTTTACACGCAATTCCTGAATGGTGAGATATTGAAAGTCTTTTGCAATTTTTTTATACTGTTCAATTTTACTTTCAAATAAACTAACATTGAATAAACTCAATGAGTCGTGTTGTGAAATAATTCGTTGTGCAATGGAAGAATGAACGGTGTAATTAAAGTAATCGGTGATGTTAGCAGCATCACACAATTTGTTTTCGTAGGCGTTTATGAGCCATTGTAAATGCAGAGTTTCACCTTGCTTGCGAAGTTGCACATAATTCATCCAATTTTTTAAATGTGGAAGATGCGTCTGTATATTTTGCAATTGTGTGATGGTTTCATTGTGCCAGTTTTCCTTTTGTTGGAAATCAATACCTGTAAGCGATTCGTAATTTTTATTTAGCTCGTTGAAAGTTGATGTTTGTTGAATAAAATCTACTAATGCTAACAAATTACTTTGTTTAATTTCACCGGAATACTGCAAGTTTCTTTCTTGCCAAATTTGAACCCATTTGCCAAGTGCATCAAGTTCCCAACTGTTTGTTATACTGCTTAAATGCTGAACCAATGCCGCTTTGTTGTCAATGTCAGACAAATCTGTTTGCTCGTCTTTGAATAGATTTTTCAATGCTTGTTGCACACCAGCAAAACGGCTTTGCTGCAAAAGTCGTTGCACCTCTTGTAACTGATTGTAATTGGAAAAAAGTTTTTCTAATTCACTGTCATCATTAAAAGGGGCATTTCTAAAAACAGCTAACTGCTTTTTGATTTTTCTTGTTTGTAACCATTTTGGAAAAAACCAACTTTGTTGAGCCTTCTTCCATTCTATTTCTGTTGCCGAAACATCTTCTTTTAAAACATTGCGATTGTAACCTTTTAAAATGTTGTTTAAAACAGTCAGATATTGGTTGAATGCTTTACTCCATTCCTCACAAACGCTGTAATTTTCTTTGTTAGATAGATAGCATATAAGTTCTAAAGGAATGTCAGGCAGTTTTTGAAAAGAATTTACTACCTGAACAAATTGTTCCCAGTCCGTTTTAGAAATAATTGAAAAAGGAAAATGTATTGCCTTGGCCATTGCCTGTGATTTGCTTTGCAAATCGGGCAAAAGATTTAGTAATTTTTGCGTTTGTGATGAAATATCATCATTCAGCGAAGAAGAATACTGTGGTAAATTAAAAGCAGTTAAAGGATTTTCAGAAGGGTGAATAATTATTTTTGATATGGATTGAAATTGTGGAAGCCAATCCGTCCATTGTTGCCAAAGTGTTGCGTTTAATTGTTGTAGAACTGTTTCGGAAATGAAATCTTTCGGAAAATTTCTATCGCTGTAATTTTCCAAAGCAGTAATACTGTCGTATAAATTCCAACCTGTCGGCTGTTTTTGGTGTAACACATTTACGTAATCACTAATCGCTTTTTTCGCAGTGTTCAACCGTTGTGCTTCTTGTTGAAAATCTGCTGTCCGTGCAAGTTTTGCTGTTTCAATTGACTTTGCCAATTGCGCTAATACATCGGATTTCTTAGATTTATTTGAATGCAGTTCCAATGTAAATGGAGCAAGTCCGATTTGTTCCAAACGTCTATGCACAACATCTAATGCTGCTTTTTTTGCTGCTACAAACAATACTCTTTTACCACGATACAGAGCATCTGCAATAATGTTGGTAATGGTTTGAGATTTTCCAGTGCCGGGAGGTCCGTGCAAAATGAAATTACGACCTTGCTGTGCGGTAAGCACTGCCTCCATTTGCGAAACATCGGTTGCTATGGGTAATACTATTGACTGCGAATGAATGTGGTCAAAATCAATCGCGGAATGTGGTTCGTGATTTTCATTAAACACTAATTTCCCTTCAACCAAACTTCGCACCATGTCGCTTTTTAGCAATTCTTCTTGATGCACTACAATGTCTTTCCACAGAATCAATTTGCTGAATGAAAAATTACCTAAGACTAATTGTTCTTCTACATCCCATCCTTTCAACTGCATAACGGCTCTACGTAGTACGCCCATTACTTTTGCTACATCAATCCCTTTTTCGTCAGTAGGTAATTGTTCTAATGCACTTAAATTTAGTTCATATTCTTGCCGAAGAAATTCTACCAACGTAATGTTTATCATTGTTTCTTCCTCACGGCTTTTCAATGTAAACTTGCTGTTTACAGACCTGCGACTTATTTCTACTGGCAACAATAGAATAGGAGAATAGCGTGGTTGTTCTGGTGTTTTTCTGTCAAACCATTTTAGCAGTCCAACGGCTAAATACAAAGTGCTTGAACCGTTTTCGTCAATTGCTTGTTTTGCATTTTTATGGATATAGATTAGAATGTTATCTAAATCCTGCTGATGATAGTGAGTTAGTAAGCGATTATGTTTTAACTCATCATTTGCTAACTGGTATAACGGTGATGATTGATGAAGAGGCTGTGAGAAGAAATTATATTTTCGTAATACCTCTGCGTTCGGATTGGGCATAATAGAAAAACTCTTGCCATCTGATAGTGTGTCCTCCAAATTACTTATGTCAATATCTACTAATTGAAGCATATTGCGGGTGATGTGCAGATTCAGCAAATTGTTCCGAAGTGATAAATCTAACAGCTTGCGTTCCCATATTTTTTGTTTCGTTTTAGGCTGCTTCCCTTGCAATAACTCATCTTGATAAATAGTGCCAATCTCAAAATGCTTTTCCATTGCAGCCGTTTCCGTTTGCTTTAGTGCTTCTTCATCTAATTGCGTTCCTGTTGCATTTGTTAGTAAGGGCAACGGACGAATGCGAAGCGTTCTTCCACGTTTTATATCAACGGAAAGCAAAAATTCTTCTTTCTGAACTAACTGTGCTTCGCCTGCATTTAGTGCATCACTGAATTTGATGTTATTTCCCTTGCACACACTTGTTGCTTCAACGGCTGCCATTTCACGAATGCCTTTTGAAAGTCGTTTAGTAATGGCGGTTTTATCATCATTGATAACTTCGGAAAATTTATCGTCCTGCAACCAGCAGCCAACGAAAGCATGTCCACGAACAATTATTAGAATTGGGTTCAGGTCAACTGCTTCCAAACAAGCTGCAAACAATAAACTGATGTCAATACAGTTTCCGAATTTTTCCTGTTGAATGGTATTAAGTAACCGCAACCTCTGTCCCGTTTCTTCATAACCTGGCGGTAACGAACTGTAAACAATTTCCTCGCTTTGTATTGCTGAATAAATAGATGACATGATTTGCAACACTCGCCCGGGGTCATTACTTTGATAACCTTCAAAAGCCGTTTCTAATCCTTGCGTTTCTAAAATTTCAATGGCTTTTCTTTTGATGTGATAGATGTAAGGGTGATTTGGCGTAACATAAGCTGCTATCAATTCGGGCAACACATGAAATCCCCCAAAATGTTCTAATGGGTGAACATTTATAGCAATCACTTCTTTGAGCATTGAAATTTCGTCTTGAGAAACTTCAATGGTAAGATTTGCCCTTTCCGTTTCAGATAGCTTGTTAAGAAATTCACGGTTTATTTTCAAATTCTCTAACGGAATTGTTACATCCTTTTTAGCAGGAACGGATGAAACAGTAAAACTAAATGGCTCAATGCAAGGAAGGTCAGCAAATATCTTTATTTCAAGTTGGGTAGAATTAGTTTCTGAGGTGTTTTCAATCGTCAATGACTGAACTGGCTTAATCTCGTTCAGATACAAAGAAATGTTTAAAAATGGAAGTGTCTGCTTGTGTATTTTGAGAGTAGATTGTTCTTGCATGAGTTCTTTTATTCTAATTGAGTTCGTCAAATTTTGTTTTCATTGTCGGATTGCCATGCGTTAGCTTTTTGATAGTTAAGTCCTCCGTTTTTTCATTTGCAAGTCGCAGATTGTTTTCGGACGATAGTAATGCGAGCTTAGTTTTTTCTAATTCTTTTATCGTTTTCTCAATTCCGTCTATTGCTTCCTTAAATTTACGACTCGCCAAATCATAATTCCTTGCAAAACCTTCTTTAAACTTGTTCATTTTTTCTTCAAAATTAGTAATGTCAATATTTTGACTTTTAACTAATGCAAGTTCTGATTTATATTTCATAGAGTTCATTGCGGCGTTACGAAGTAATGTGATAATTGCAATAAAAAATTGAGGTCGAACAACATACATTTTGCTGTATTTATGAGATACATCTACAATGCCCGAATTATAATATTCGCTCTCTACCTCTAAACAAGATACTAGAACAGCGTATTCACATTTTTTCTCGATCCGGTCTTTATCGAGTTCCTTTAAAAAATCCTCATTCCTTTTTTTTGTGGCTGTTTCGTCACACTCATTTTTCATTTCGAACATTATCGAAATGATTTCGTTTCCTGCTTCGTCAGTTTCTCTGTAAATAAAATCACCTTTGCTCCCAGATTTTGAATCATTGTCTTTCTCAAAATACGCTTTTTGAAAAGCTGTTGCTCGAAGTTTGTTAAACTCAATCTCACAGTGCTGTTCAAGTGTTTCTCCTAACATTTTAGTCGAAAGTTTTAACTTCATATCTTTCACACGAGCAATTTCATCGTCCTTATATTTAATAATAGCATCTTTGTTCTGCAATTCAGTTGAAAATTGATGCTTTAAAGAATTTTCAAGATTTTGCTTTTCTAATTCTTTGGTATTTAAATCATTTGCTAAATTGTTTCGTTCTTGCTCAACTTTTTGGACAGCCTCATTTACAGCAAGTTTTTTCTCAACTTCAACATTGTCAATTTTTGATTTTAGTTGTATTATTTCAGCATCTTTTTTATATAGTTTTTCAGAAAGTTCCAGCTCGCTTTGTGCTTTCAGTCCTGCAATTTCTTTATCTTTTTTTGCAAGTTGGTCTTGCAAAGTATTTCTGATAGTTAATTCAGCTAATTTTATTGCACTCTCTTTTTCTTTGTCTGCAAGTTTTAATCGATTTTGAATTTCTTTTTCAAATTGATTATCACGTACTTGTTTTAGAATGTCGGCAAAACCAGCTTCATCAACCTTAAAGGCTTTCTTACAATTTGGGCAAATAATTTCGTTCATATTGTTAAATGTTTTTTGTTGTTGTGTCTTGTCATTTTAATTGTTGCGCGGTCGCCAACAAAATGACCGCCAACGGTTTGCAACTACAAGAAGTTGGCGATTTCGAAACCTTAAACTGTCTGCAACCACAACACTTGATACGAAGCACAATCCCGATAGCTTTCGGGATCATTTGACCACTGAACCGCCAATTTCTTGTAGGTGCTGTTATCGTTAGTGTTTATTTTCGTTCCGACAATTCTTTTAACTTTTCATTCATTGCTTCAAACCCTTTTTTCGTATTTTCTAGATTGAGAAGTCCAACAAATATACCTGTAAATTTTTCACTTTGTCTAAATGTAGTTGTTTCGTTTCCATTGTCAATTAGTTCAAATTTATGTTCACCGTCAAACAGTCCTGAAAATAATAAATGTCCAATCCAGCGTAGTTCCTTATTAGTTTCATAAGCAAGAACTTTGGGTTTAAATGTCATTCCTTTTGCATTCGGTGGTTCTATACTTACTGTAATTCTGTTTCCAACTTTTACTTCTCCTTTTATTGATTTTATAAATGGGTTCCAGGTTGGATAATTATCAAAGTTTTTGAGAATCCCCCAAATTTTTTCTGGACTTGCATTGATTACTATTTCTGTTTTAATTTCTTTTGCCATTGCTGCTACATTTAATAAAGTGATTAGATAAATTGTTGTTAGATATTTTATTGTCGTTTCGTTTAATTTGTTTCGACAACACAAATGTCTACATAAATCAGCTTGTTACTCTTGATAAAAATCAAGAAATTACAAGAGTTGTTTTTTTCTTATTCTACTAAATGTTTCTGGTGTCATTCCAAGCATTGAGGCAATATATTGTAAGGGTACTTGATTAAAAAGTTCTCTATTGTTTTCAAAAAACAGATTATATCTTTCTTCGGCTGAAAGTGATAAAAAGCTAAAAATTCTGTCTTCCAAAATTGTAAAACATTTAATGATAAATATTTTTTCAAGTTCATTCCATTTCGAAACTATGTCGCCAATTTTTTTATAATCGTTTTTTGTAATTGTATAAATCTTAGTATCAACCAATGCTTGTATTGTCCATCGGGAAGGGGTTTCAAAAAAAAAGCTTGATAAGTCAGTTCCAAAATATCCTTTCGTAGAAATCCATTGTGTTATTTCTTTATCGTCAGGTATTGCAAAAACTCTCAAAAGTCCTGTTTGAATAAAACAAAATTTGTCGCAGTGCTTCCCCGTTTTTAAAAAATAGTCCCCTTTTTTTAAACTTGTTAATTTGAAAAGAGAGCTTATCTTATTCAATTCGTCTGAATGAATAACTCCAAAGTAAGATTTAATATATTGTTCAAGTTCAGTCATTTTGTTGGGTTTCGTAACATTACCGCTAACGTTGATGTGTATGAGCCGTTGCGTGTCTCACACACGAACCTTTCCAAATATAAACTAATTCTGGGAAATCCAAGAATTTTCGAGATTAGCACAGACCCAGCAATGGCTTATGCACGCTGTTAGCGGCTGCTATTTGATGTTTTTATTTTTCTCCTAACCAAGATTTTAATTTTTTTTCAGCATAAGCCTGTGTCTTTTCGTCAAAATCTTTCAGCTTTAACGAATGGTTTGAATCTTTAAGTATTAATTTAACATTATCCTTTCCTGGTGGCATAGGAATTGGACAAACTATACTCCAAGGGTCAGTATCCGCAAGGATTAACATTAATGTCTCCATATCCGTTTCCGCATATTTTCTCTGTGCCAAACGGAACGAATTATCAAAAACCGTTTTTTCACCTGCAAAAACATCCAGCGGATAGTCTTTTTGCTTTAAATATTTGCTAAAAGGTTTTTCATCGTAACCATAATAACCACCTTGTGAAAACGCCTGGTAATAATGAGCTTTCATTTTCTTAGAATATATAGCATCCAATAAATATAAGAGTTTGTCCTTATCATTATCTTTTGATATTTTTGGCTCGTAACCCATTTCAAGTAATGCTTCATAATTTGACTGTGTGTCTATTTTAAATTTTTCATAGTTGCCGCACCATTGCCAGAAATAATTTTCAAGTTCCAAAACACCGTAGTCATACATTGTCTCCCAATCATACTCTATAAAATCGGCTCCCATATATTTTCTTATATCCTGCACATAGTCAATAAACGCCGGCAACAATCTTTCTTTGTTTTTTAGTAAATATATTTGGTCTTTATACAACTTTTCTCCATCTGGAGTTTTTCTTTTTTCTGCCATAAATGCTTCAAACCGTTTGTCTTCTTTTTCCATGGTCAATGAACTACGTAGGCAACCGTGGCCTCTACATCATCTGGATAATAAAATTTATAGGCAAATACCGCGTCTCCACCTTTGCTCCAGCCTGTTGCAATCCATTTGCTTGGAAATATGGTATTCAGCTTTTGCCTAATATGATGAAAGTCATCACTTACCTGTTTATATGTGAGAAATTTAAATGTTGTAGAATCGGGAATGGAAGTACCGAAATAGCGGTGTTCTACGATGAGTTGATTTGCATTCAGTAATTCGGTAAGCTCGGTCTTATAATGTATATCTTGATAGGTTTGATTGATTCCATAAGCTGCGGATTCCATAACAATTGGAGCGGAAAGACTATTAAAACCAAGCAGAATCCGGTTTAAGAAGTTGCCTTTAGTGCTATCGTTATGGTTTAGAGCCTGTGGGATGTCGATTTTATAAAATTGATCAAATGCGCTCGAATCAACTGATATAACATTCTCTGTCCCATATAATTCTTGAAGTTTGGGAAGTATGTTCTGAGCGTTTAAATTTGAATTGCTTAAAAAAATTAAAGCTGCGATGGCGATAAAAACTTCTTTTTTCATATGGTTGATTTTTTGGAGTTGCTGCTAACGTTGATGTGTATGAGCCGTTGCGTGTCTCACACACGAACCATTAAAAGTACCAAACTCCGCTGGAAAATTCCCATCCCGATAGCTATCGGGATTCAAGATTAGCACAGACCCAGCAATGGCTTATGCACGGTGTTAGCGGCTGGCTTTTTCTTTCGGACGAGATTTTCTTTTTGGTAGAATTTTCTTTTCGGTTTTGGCTTTATGTTTTTTAATAAATTCGCTTAATTCCGCTCTTTCCACGTCAGTTAATGGTGGACTTTCGATAATAAAATCAATTCCTTTAGGTTCTGCTATATGTCCCATTTTATAATGTTTTAAAATATTTTGTAACTAAAAATTTCGCAGCGTTCGTATCAATTATCATTCGTTGGTTTTTAAAATGGAACGCTCCCAAAGTTTCTTCGTAATGCTTAATAAGTTTGGATTTCGCCGTGAAGGCTAAAAATCCATCATAACCTTTTTGAAAAGAAACTTTACAAGCGTAAGCTACTAAATTTCCCGCAACTCCTTCATAAAGTTTTTGTTTTCCGATGTTAAAAGGTGAACTTTCCAACAAATTCATATAAATGTGGTCGCTCTCAATAGTCAAACTTAATAATCCTTGAATTATATCGGAATTATTTATTATTGTAAGTTTATAAACTTCTTTGGTTAAGTCATTAAATTCTGATTTCCAATCAAAATTCCAACCGTTTTTTTTCACTATATTTTTCAAGTCCGATTTCTTTAATGTCGAGATTTCGGTTTGGAAACTGTCGCCCGAAATGGTGTTCAGAATCGAGTCGGTCAATCTATCTATTATAAATCCTTGTTCAATTTTTTTCATTCAACTAAAATACGAATTTTTGCAGGATTCTTGGTCAGCTTGCCGCTAACTCGGTTATATATTCAACTTTAGGTTACATATATCTCCAATATGGTTGTATATGTATATGTTTAGTTGATTTTTCAAATATAGAAATCTTTTAAGTTTTTTGATTGTTGGTGGTGGTGAAGTTTGGTGATGGTAATTTACTTTGGATAAGTAACTGTCGATTGCAGATAGCGTAGCCCTCCCGATAGCTATCGGGACTAGCGGTAGCCCACAGCCAGCAACCCGAGCGGTGCTGCGTGCGGGGGCGACCAACGGAAGCCCCCCGCAGGCCGATGCAACGCAGCGGAGCGGGCGAGGACTAAAGCGAAGAGCGGGAAAGAGCGGGAAAGAGCTTCTAATTTGAAAATTTGAAAATGTGATTAATCACAGGGAGCGAAAGACAGTGCGGAAATGTGCAGATTGCTTCGTGCCTCGCAATGACTATACCGCAAATTCATAACCCGAAAACACTTCGCGGATTTCCTCAAGGGTGGCGAACAGTTCTTCTTTGGTTTCTTGCGTCACGAGCTTTTGGCGGAAGGGCTTGAAGTTGGCGATGCCGCGGAAATAGTTGGTGTAGTGGCGACGGGTCTCGACGATGCCGACGTATTCGCCCTTCCACTCTACCGCCCATTTGAGATGATTTCGGGCGGCGTCGATCCTGTCGGACATTGTGGGCAACGGCAGGTGTTGGCCGGTTTTGATGTAGTGTTTTATCTCGTCGAAAATCCACGGATAACCGATGGCGGCACGCCCGATCATGATGCCGTCAACGCCATATCTGTTTTTGTACTCGACGGCTTTTTCGACGGAATCCACATCGCCGTTGCCAAAAATCGGCATCGTGATGCGCGGGTTTTCCTTGACCTTGGCGATCGGCGCCCAATTGGCCTCGCCCTTGTAAAGTTGCGCGCGCGTTCGGCCGTGGATTGAAAGTGCCTGGACGCCGATGTCCTGCAATCTTTCGGCGACTTCGTAGATATTTATCGAATCGTCGTCCCAACCCAAACGGGTCTTGACGGTAACGGGCAAATGCGTGCTGCGGATGACGGCTTTTGTCAGTCGGACCATAAGATCGATGTCCTTGAGAACCGCCGAGCCCGCGCCCTTGCAGACGACTTTCTTGACGGGGCAACCGAAGTTGATGTCGATAAGGTCTGGGTTGACGGCCTCGACAATCTTGGCGGACACTGCCATGGCGTCTCCGTCTCCTCCAAAAATCTGGATGCCGACGGGACGTTCGTAGTCGAAAATGTCAAGTTTCTGTCGGCTTTTTATGGCATCGCGAATCAGGCCTTCGGAGGATATGAACTCGCTGTACATAAGATCTGCGCCGTGCTGCTTGCACAATCTGCGGAACGGCGGATCGCTCACGTCCTCCATTGGCGCGAGCAATAGCGGAAAATCTGGGAGCTGGATGTTGCCGATTTTTACCATTGTGCAAAATTAAGCATCTCGATTGAATTGAGCTTGACGACAAAAATCAATCAACGCCGGTCAACAATATAAATCGGCTTGCGACTGTTTTCGGGAAAGACATCATTTTTCAAGGTTTCCAAATCAACGAATTTAAAATTTGGGGCAACCCGTAATTTGGCGCGGAACAGTTCTTTTAATTCTTTCAAGAATTCTTCCGATTCGATCTTGGCAGCAATCAAAACCTCGATTTCGTCCATCATCAATTCGGAAGATGAAATGATGATCTGATAAAAATGAATATTGTCGAAATTGTTGAGCAGATCGCTCATTGCCGGCGGATAAAGCGTTGTTCCCTTGTACTTTATCATCTGTTGCTTTCGTCCAACAACAGGCCCTACGCGCGGTGATGTTCGTCCGCATTCGCAGATTTCAGAGTGCAATGTAACGATATCTCCCGTTTTGAACCTTATCAGTGGCATCGCCTCAACCCCCAAAGTCGTGAAAACGAGTTCGCCTGATTTTCCATTTTCTACAGCATTTCCATCCTCATCAACAACCTCAACAATAATCAAATCTGGATGTTGATGTCCGCCTTTTTGAAATTCACATTCGGTGAATGCGGTGCTCATTTCTGTCGAAGCGTATGTGGAAAAAAGTTTGATGTCCCATTTGTCAGCGATTTTTTGCGCAAGCACATTTTTGGAAAAATCGTTGTTGTGCAAAGGTTCGCCGATGCAAATTGCACCTTTTATACCAGAATTTTTATAATCGATATTGTGCGTTTCGGCAAAATCTATGAGCTTGAGAATAAACGACGGAACGGTGACGATATATTGTGGACGGAATTTGATGATCGAATCCCATTGCAATTGCGGAATGCCCGCACCAACACGAACAATGCCCGCGTCGAGTTTCCGAAGCCCAAGAAAATAGGCAAGTCCGGCCATAAAACGTCGGTCCATAGTGGTCATCAACTGGACTATGTCGCCCGGTTTTATACCGGCGCAGGCAAAAGAAATCGCTTCATTGTATGCCAGTCTTTCGAGGTCGTTCTCGCTGAGCACAAAGGAAACGGGCGCGCCCAAGGTTCCGGATGTCGTGGAATAATCGACGATTTTGGACGGATCAACGCACAGAAAATCATCATTGTGAAGCTGCAGATCATCCTTGGTCGTGAAAGGTATATCCTTTAAACTTTCAAGTTCAATACCGCTCAGGACAGCTGCATCGATATTTGAAAAATGCGTTCTGTAAAAAATGGAATTGGCTGAAACATATTCCAGAGTCTTTCGCAAAAGCCTTGTCTGAACTTCTGCAACGGTGGTTTTTTCCTCAAATTCCAGATTGTTTCTCATCGCGTTTTTCGATTGCATTTCGCCAACATTTTTGTAAGTTTTTCTCGTGCTGGAAATGTGGTAATTTCCTTGGACAGAGCTTTTTCAATTATCGGTTTTGCGATTGCCCATTCATTTTTGTTAAAATAATATTCGCCCAATTTTCCATAAACTACCCAGAAATCACTATTGGAGGAAATGTATTCAGTTATAAAATCTTTTGGCATAGGCAAAGCTGACAAAATATATTCGTCCATTTTCTTGTCCAAAATTCTGAATCTTTCATAATTTCTATAATCTTCCGTCAACAAAAATGGATCTGCGGGAATATTGAATTTGCTTACTCCTAAATTGTTCTTATCAATTTTTCCGCTAAAAACGTTGTTGAGGTCATAGCAAACAAATTCGCCCAATTGATAAGGGTTTGCCGAAATCCAGACCAGTTTTTCCGACGGCTTGAAAACTACGCCATGATGCGCCAACAGTTGATTGATGGCTTTTTCGTTGCCAAAACCAATCATTTTTCCGTCAATGCCATTTCTGTCGCGAAGAATATTTACCGCTTCTGTAGGTGTGATTTTATTTGCTTCGGTAGTCAATTCTTTTAATCTTTTATATCGATAGTCAGAATGGCTGTTGGCAATTTGATATTTATTTCTATTGTCATTTTTAAAAGCACTTCCCTGAAAGTGATTTGAACACAGCAACATTCCATTCTCAACATCATAAACATCCATTTCTTTGGGCGAAACCTCGATCAAAATCGCCTTGTTATCATTCGCGCTTCCAACCATAATTGATTCTGAAACAAATACTTGTCGTGATCTTGCGATCGCGATCGCTTCATCGATATTTTTGGCATATTGCAAAATCTCTCGCGTCAGAAAGGAAATCGGCGTTTTTGCGACCAGCGGAATCTTTGACTTTGCAGCGTTTATTGTAACCGTCAAACCTTGATTGTTCATTCCCGAAACGGCGCCCAGCATTCCCGGCCAAGTCACCATCATAAATGGAATTCCCTTTTCGGGTTTTATAAAAGCAACGACCTTGTTCTCGGCAAAATCATCGCCGGCGAAAAAATCAAGGTTTCTGCCGATCAGCAATTTTCCGTCGGGCGTATGTTCGTTCCAAGCCGCGAAAGACGTACAACCAACGAGCGCAAGGTCCTGCAGCGCGTGGCCAATATCGTGCGCGGCGTGCAAATACAACGTTCGGCGGAATGGTGGCGCGATAAAATCAAAGTCGTGCAAGGCATATTTGGAAAGTCCGTAAATCTCGCTCTGGTATTCGTTGCTGATGTTTTTGTAAAGTTTCCGGTTGTAAAAAGCCAATAATTTTCGAAGCCATTTTTGTTTTCGCTCTGACGGCACCAGCTGCTCTACCTTTGAAAAAAATATTTTCTCTTGTCTTTTGAACAAAGAATCCTCGAGCGCGCCGGTTGTTGCACCTATTTCAAACGGATCGCCGGCAACATAAAGTTCCCAGAGTTTCTGCTCGTTCTGCTGCAGAAAGCTGTTGCCGGACGCAAATGATGTTGGCGAAAGCCGCACCACTTTAGCCAAGACCGTATCCATTGCAGCAATGTTGGGCAAATGCTTCAGCGATGCAGAAATGCCGCAACCGCTTATTGAAATAGCTAGAACTAAGAGCAGGAAATTCCTCATTATAATGTTGCGTCTCTGATTTTTCGCGAAAGCGCATCGCCGCCCAAAATGGAATTGCAGGTCGTCACCGCGCTGATCGTCACGCCAAGAACGCCGTGCATGTTGACGCTTTGACCCGTGAGATACAAATTTTCGACCTTTGTCTTGGTCGATACAAAGGTGAGCATCGGGTCGTCGGAATCTTTTTGGAAACCGTACATATTTCCGTCGGAAACGCCAATGTAATCTCGGTACGACAACGGGGTCGATGTGTGCATCGACTTGATCTTGGTGCGCAAACCAGGAAATTTGACCTCGACGGCATCGAGCAATTTCTCCGCCTTTCGCTGCTTGAAATCATCATAACTTTTGCCGCGACTGTTCTCGTTAGATGCCGTATTGAAGGTTTTTTCCCAACTTTTCACCTCCTGATAATTCATATAGGTGAGAATTGTTAGCGAATCGGCAAATTGCCCATCGACCTTTGGCGCGCTCATCCCCAGAATCCAGATTTTTGGCCATGTGTTTTCGTCCGAAAGGTGTTGCGTCCACACATCGTCCTCGGTCTTGAAATGATAGAAATTATGGTTCATGTATTCCAACGTGTTCGGCTTCAGGACAATATAAAGACTAAAGGCCGACATGGTGGGTTTCAGATTGCAGACACGCTGATAAAATGATTTCCGGAAATTAGAGAGACCGCCCATTTGCATTGTCCGACCAGGTTCTAGGTTCGAAATAAAAATGTCGCCAATTACCTTTTTGCCGTTTTTTAGCGAAACGCTTTTTACTGAATTATCGACGATCTCAAAAGTCTCAACCTCCGAGTGGCGGTGGATTTCTCCTTCGTGCAATCGCAATTGTTTCACGAGCTGCTTTCCAATTTGGCTTCCGCCCATACGGCAACGCCACGAGCTCTGGATATAGGAATCGACCGTGAGCGCGTGAACAAAAAACGGCGAATTTTCGGTTCCGGCATACAAAAAGCTCGATGCGGCCAGAACGGCGCGCAGTGTCGGGTTCTTCGTATGTCTTTCAATGGTTTCTTTGGCGTTCAACGAAAGTTTTTCCGAGTTGTACTTTCCACCCGGATTCAGGTTGTAAAGCGGAAAATTATCGCACATTTCCTGAAGTTCGGCACAAAATCTCTCAAGGTTTTCTCTTTCAGGGGGAAATGATTCAGCAAGTGAATCAACAAAATTTGAATAGCCTTGGGCGTGCGGATATTGCTTGTCGCCGATGGAAATCACGTCAAAAGTGTCGTCCATCCTGTGCAAGCGCAAATCATCCATTATCCCCAAATATGAAAAATACCGATAAAGATTCTGGCCCTTTTCAAGCCCGCCGATGTAATGGATTCCAGTGTCAAAAATGGTTTTGTCGCGTACAAAGGTCTGAAGGTTTCCGCCGTACTGCGCGTTTTTTTCGAGCACGCAAACTTTTTTGCCCTCTTTCGCCAAAAGCACCGCACAGACCAAACCGCCAAGTCCACTGCCTACAATCACTATATCGTAAGACTCTTTCAATTTTTTTTCTTTAAGATTTTAATCCCGGCAATTTTATGATTTTCAACGAAAAGTTCTGGTACAGAAATCATAAAATCGCTTTTGGTCGCAAGCAAGATTTCATCAAAAGAATTAAGATCCATCGGAATAATGTCGATAAAGTCAACGTTTCGTCGCTTTTGCAAATAATTTATTTCGGCAACTGCCAAATTATCCGGCGGAAGATTGCAGACAATAAACCTTTCTGGTTCAAGCATTTCCATCAAAAAAGCAAGCTGTCCATAATCTTCAGCAACAATCAGAATATTCGAGTTTTCCATCAGATTCTGGGAAATCTGATGATAAATATTTCCGTTCTGATACAAATCATTTTTGACTGCATGTTCGATGAAACGCATTTTGTAATGATACGATTTCAAAATCATTTGATAAAAATAATCTTCCTTTTCAATTTCATTGCGCAGTCGCTTAAACTCTTTTCTGAACGCATTTCCAGCATTTTTTGTCCTATCGGAATAGTTTTTTCCGAGTTCGGCGCCATCAAATTTAATTCGTGGTAAGATTTCCACGGTGACAGGGCCGTCGTAGATTATAAAATCACCTTTTGGCAAAGCTTCTGAAGTGCCGTGGACCAATATTTGGACAACGTCCACCTGTAGGTTTTCTGCCAAAAAGAATGCACCTTTCTTGAACCTGTTTATCTTGTTGGTGAGCGATCGCGTTCCTTCGGGAAATACAACCACGGAATTTCCATCAGCTATTTTCTCACGGAATTTCTCAAGATTGTTCTCCACGCCCGAACTTGCCGGAACAAACCCAGCGGCACGAACGGCCGGACCAAAAATAGGAGAGTTGTAAACCCAATCGCTGACCATAAAAACAAGTTTTGGACTCAACATTCCGACCGCGAGAATGTCGAGGAACGAGCTGTGGTTGGCGATGACTATTGCTGGTTTGTCAAACTTTTCATTTGAGATATTCCTTACGGTTTTTACAATGAACGGGTTGGTGTAAAGCACGGATTTCATCAACGAGGAAAGACCGCGGCGGAAAAACAAACCCTTGCGGACTTTGTCTAGTGGCAACAAGGGCAAAATCAATATTGCAAAAAGACTCATCAGCATTGCGCCCGTTCCGAAATAGAAAAAGGATAAAGTGCCGTGGATAAATGTTCTGATTCTGAGCGGTGCAAGCCCGTGTTTGTGACGAGCGGTTATCAAGAACCTGAATATTCTTGGATAAAGCACAAAAGTTATTAGTACAGCCGAAATAACACCTATCAGGGCGATGGCCGCAATGGAATGCAATGCGGGATGTTTCGCGAAAACCATTGCGCCAATGCCAAGCAATGTCGTTATAACGGCGACCACAATAGAAGTTCTTGACACAGAAATATTCTGTTTTTCGCCGCTATGTTCTCGTTGGAGCGCAAGTGTCATAAATATACTGAAATCGACACCGTGGCCAAAAATCAGAACACAAACAATGGAGCTGAAGATGTTGAGCTGAAGATCGAAAATCCACATTAACGCCGCGACCACAAATGCTGTAAGAATTATGGGAATCGTACTGACCGCAACGATTTCTAAACTTCTGAAAAACAGCGCTAGGACCAAAATTACCGCCAGAAAGCAAAATCCCAGCAAATCTGTGAGGTCGCTGCGGAGGTTGCCGAGAAACCGTTCGTTCAATTCTTGCCGATCGATGGCGATGGTGCTTTGGAAGTTTATAGCCACGAGCGCCGCGCGTTGACTATCATTGACCTTGACAGTCGTTGTGATCGTGGTAAAACCATTATTGGTGCTGACAAAATCGGATACCCCAAAGTTTGAAAGTATTTTTAGATCAATTTTTGGTGAATAGGTTTGCTGTGAACTGAGATTATCGTAAAATTCCTGGAACGCATCTGGCTTAAAGCCGAATTTTCCGCTTTCGGAAACGATATCGGACTGCATCTTTTCGGATTTTTCTTTCCAGAATTTGTTCCACTTCACAACTTTTTCTCGCGCCATATCTTTTGATTGCAAGAGATTGCCGATCGACGAATATCCGAGTATTTTTCCTTGAGCAATTCTTTTCTGCAATGAATCTTGGATCACTGCGTTTCGGCCGAGCGCTTGGTCTAGATTATCAGCATACGTTACCAAGTAGATTGATTTTGACACCAGATTTGTCGCCTCCAAAAGCTCGTTCTCCGCAACTTTGATGTCGGTTGGTACAAAATTGAGCTGCGAAAGATCGTTGTTGAATTCTAGTTTGCCCATTGCGAAAATTCCTATAACAGATAACGTCAGCGCTACACCAGATAAAATTCTGTTCTTCTCAAAGTCAAAATTGCCCAGTCGGTCGATGAAGTTTCTTTTTTGGAGCAGGTTTTTTCCCACGGGTTTGTACAAATGCGGTAAAACAACCAGCGATGCAACCGCAGAAATCAAAACCATAAAAGCAGCGAAAATTCCCAGATCATTCAACGCTGAAGAGCTTACAAAGAGCAGGCATAAAAATGCGATGGCAGTTGTTGCCGCGCTCATTATTATCGGTTTCGAAACTTCCTCGTACATTTTCCCAACATTGTGGTTGTGTCGAAAATGTGTTAGTACATGCAATGCATAGTCGATGGTTACACCAATCAAAATAGACCCGATCCCCAATGATATTGCCGATATTGTACCCTTGATCAAACTAAGCAGCGCGACGGAAATTACCACTGCAATGACCGTTGGGAGAAAAACTATAATTGGAATCCACCATCGACGGTAATAAAAAATGAGAATCAGCAGAAGTGCGGTGAAAGAAATCGATGTGGTTATCGTGATATCGCGCTTTATCTGTTTGGCATTCGCGACAGCGATCAGTGTGGAACCAAAATATTTAATGGAAGCTTTTCCGTAGAACTTTTCATTGAGTTTACTCTTGATCGCATCGAGTTTTTCGGCGAACACAGTGTTCTTCTCCGTTTCAGTTCCTGAATATTTTGGCTCGATGAACAGCAGCAGTTTTTTGCGGTCCTTGGTTAAAATGTAACCGTTCTCGACCACGAATTCATCAGCCATACCAAGTGCTCGAAATTTTTTGAGCCCGAGAAAGGAAAGTCCGAGCGGATCTTTCATAACGATAGCCTTCGTGACCATCGATGATGGAGAGATCAATGATTTATAATCTTTTTCCATCGCTGCGGCAATCGAGTCTCGGTGCAATTTGCTTTCAATTACATCATAGTCATCGGCGTCGAGCAAGATTGGCAAATTTTCATTGACATATTCCATGATCTGGCCAAAATTATCGCTGTCCCATTTCCCCCGAACAGAGCTGAAATATTGTTCAGCTTTCGAGGTGAGTTCAGGCAGAAAATCGTCGGCAAGGAGCGAAAGCGTTTCTGGAGTACCGTTTTTCTCAACGTCAATGATGACCGTTATTTTATCTGCGAACTCAACATTTTCAAGGATTTTGGTAGTGATGTCGGATTTCTCGTTTTTTGGAATCAGCTGCGCAATATCCTCTGAAAAACTTATTCTAAATGCAAAATACCCACAAATGCAGAGTAATGCAAAAGCGATTATGACGACGGTCATAGGATTTTGCCGGATAATATGGTAAAGTTTCAGGAAGTAGCGGTGCATTGTTTTATTGATCCGGCGCTGGATTGAAAAAATGCAAGAGCAGATAGCCCACGAGGCCAAAAATGGTCGCCATGATCGAAGCTAAGATAAAACTTCCAATCAAATATTGCGCAAGATTATCCTTGATCGCGGCGAATGACATCATATCGGCGGGCAAGATCGTGCCATTGCCAACAAAAAGCCCGCCCACCAAGAGCGAACCGTAAATTACCAATGGAACAAGCGGTGGAAAACTCACGTGCGAAAACGTGAACGCCACTATTTTGTTCAGTCTTAGTATTGTCGCGACAAAAAGCACTATAACGGTCTGGAAACCCCAAAATGGAGATATTCCCACAAAAACTCCGAGAGCAATTGCCAATGCTTTCTTGTAATTTGGTTCATTGCTATCGAGAATGTTCTCGGACAAGAATTTTCTAACGCCTTTTCTCTT
>JBBSUW010000007.1:0-51369 GCA_038234025.1 Flavobacteriales bacterium | reverse complement strand
ATCGAACAGCTCAAACAGCTCCAGATTGTCGATCCAGACCGTCATACCAAACGGATTATGGCGCAGATGAAAAATGACCTCCGCCTTGCAGAAGAACCGCGCCATATCGAGTGTTTTGACAACTCAAATATTCAGGGAACCAACCCTGTCGCTGCGTGCGTGGTTTTTCGCGACGGCAAACCGAGCAAAAAAGATTACCGGCATTTCAATATAAAAACAGTTGTTGGGCCTGACGATTTTGCATCGATGGAAGAGGTTGTTTACCGTCGTTACAAACGGATGCTCGACGAGAACACACCGTTGCCGCAACTAATAATCGTTGACGGTGGCAAAGGCCAATTATCAGCCGCGCTCAAAAGTATCGACGCGCTCGAACTGCGCGGAAAAATCGCGATCGTGGGAATTGCCAAACGACTTGAAGAACTTTTTTATCCCGGAGATTCGGCGCCTTTATATCTCGACAAAAAATCTGAAACACTCAAGATAATCCAGCATCTGCGCAACGAGGCGCACCGTTTTGGCATAACTCACCACCGCGACAAACGTTCAAAAGGCGCGCTCACAACTTCGATGGAATCCATTCCGGGCATCGGGGAAAAAACAATGGAATCGCTGATCAAGCATTTCAAATCGGTAAAACGAATGAAAGCTGCCGACGAAAAACAGATATCGGAAGTGGTCGGGCCGTCAAAAGCGAGAAAAATAACCGATTTTTACAAAAACAATCCAACACCATAAATGGAGTTTGTTCGCACAAAGCTTTTATTTTCAATTTTTTGGAGCTTTATCCCGCTTTCCACTATATCTTTTTTTCCCGCCGAAAAAGGCGAAAAAAAAAGGATGCCGCTTCAATCGGGGCTAGGACGTTTTCTTGTATTAGGCTTTGTACTTTCATTTTTGCTTATTTCAAGCCAGGTATTTTCCCAAAACGACAACCTAAAAAATAGACCAAAAATAGGGCTTGTTCTAAGCGGCGGAGGTGCAAAGGGTTTTGCGCACATCGGGGTTTTAAAAGTCTTGGAAGAAGCGGGCGTCAAAGTCGATTATATTGGCGGAACATCTATGGGCGCGGTCATTGGCGGACTTTACGCTTCGGGATACAGCGCAAAACAGATCGATTCGGTTTTCAAAAACACAAATTTTGACGAACTCCTGAACGATTATATTCCGAGGACTTCAAAAAACTTTTACGAAAGAAAAAATGATGAGCTTTATGCCATCACTTTGCCGTTCAATCGCTTCAGGGTTGGGATTCCAACCGCGCTTTCCCGAGGAATGTACAATTATGCGCTGCTCAACAAACTTACTAGTTCTGTGAGAAACATTCGAGATTTCAAAAAACTGCCCATTCCGTTCCTCTGCATCGCATCTGACATTGAAACCGGCGAAGAAGTTGTCCTCGACAGTGGGTATTTGGCCAAGTCAATGCTGGCGTCGAGCGCGTTTCCAACTTTGTTCTCGCCCGTGGAAATCAATGGAAGATTGCTTGTTGATGGCGGTGTAACAAATAATTACCCGACGGATCGCGTTCGAGAAATGGGTGCCGACATCATTATAGGTGTCGATGTACAGGATGATCTCAAGGGCAGAAAAAACCTTCAGGACGCCACGCGAATCCTCGTCCAGATTTCCAACCTCGATGTCATGGGCAATATGAAGGACAAGGTCGCGGCCACCGAAATCTACATCAAGCCCGATATTACGGCCTACAGTGTTCTTTCGTTCGATCAGGGCGAGGGCATCATCAAACAGGGCGAGGAAGCCGCCAGATTGCAGTTTGACAAGCTTCGTGCGATCGGCGGAGATCCAATCCATCAAAAAAATTACCCAAGCCCGCTTGTCAATGATTCAATCAATGTTGGCAACATCATCATCAACCGCATGGCGAATTACACAAGGGCGTATGTCATTGGAAAACTGAAGTTCAAACAGGATTCCAAGATTTCGTACAAAGATTTGGCCATAGGCATTGACAATCTTGCGGCAACGCAGAACTTTAGCGGGATAAATTATGAACTGGATCTAAACGATGATATGGTTCGAGACGATCTTTTTCTCGTGCTCACCGAAAATCCAAATACCACTTTTCTAAAATTCGCGCTTCACTTTGACGGTCTGTACAAAAGCGGGATCCTACTAAATCTCACGCAGAAGAAAACACTTTTCAAAAACGATGTCACCTCGCTCGATGTGGTGCTCGGTGACAATTTTCGGTATAATCTAGACTATTATCTCGACAATGGTTTCTACCTGAGCATCGGCGTCAAGTCTCGGTACAATTCGTTCAGCAAGAACTCCAAGACCGATTTCAATAGCGGAAATACGCTCGCTTCTCTCGGAGTCAACTCGATCAATATAGATTATGAGGACTTTACCAATCAGTTATATTTCCAAACGCTTTTCATCCAAACATTTAGTCTTGGTGTCGGCGCCGAACTTCAGCATTTGACCATTACTTCGGAAACCACCAAGAATTTTATTCCAAAGTTCGAGGACAGCAATTACTTTTCATTGTTCGGCACACTGAAGTTCGATTCGTTCGACAACAGGTACTTTCCGCATTCGGGCTATTATTTTTCGGGTGATTTTCATTCCTATTTGTTTTCAAGCGATTACACCAATTCGTTCGACAGATTTGCCGTCGCCAAAGCGGATATGGGAATTGCCAGAAGAATAACGCCGCATCTTACGGGAGCGTTGCGTTCCGAAGGTGGGTTTGCTCTTGGCGGAACCAGCCCGCAATTTTTCAACTTTGTGCTCGGCGGTTATGGTTTTAATGCCATCAATAATTTTAGACCGTTCTTCGGCTACGATTTTTTGAGCCTTTCTGCCGATAGCTATGTTTCAGCTTCCCTGAACCTCGACTATGAGATCTTCAGGAGGAACCACATCAACCTTACGGGCAATTTCGCCAATATAGAGAACAATATCTTTGAAACCGGCAATTGGTTGAGCGCTCCAAGCTACACTGGATATGCCGTGGGATATGGCTTGGAAACCATTGCTGGGCCGGTTGAGGCCAAATATTCTTGGTCGTCCGAAACTGGCAAAGGATTTCTTTGGTTCAGTATTGGATTTTGGTTCTGAAACCTTGGGAATTTTTTGCCCACCGATTCAAAAATTGGCTATATTTGGCAATATTTAACAAATACTAACCGAACATTATATGTCGATCTGGAGAAAAAAATCGCTCGCGCTTTTGATGAGCGAAGCTACCGAGTCTGAAAAAGGTTTAAAAAGAACATTATCTTCCAAAGCTTTGGTAGCATTGGGCATAGGCGCCATCATCGGTGCCGGATTGTTTTCCCTTACGGGAATTGCCGCCGCCGACCACGCTGGCCCGGCCGTTACTTTATCGTTCGTGCTTGCCGCCGTTGGTTGCGGTTTTGCCGGACTTTGTTACGCCGAGTTTGCCTCTATGATTCCCGTTGCAGGAAGTGCCTATACTTATTCCTACGCCACAATGGGCGAGTTCATGGCGTGGATCATCGGTTGGGATCTTGTGCTCGAATATGCGCTCGGCGCCGCCACGGTTGGTGTGAGCTGGTCCAGATATCTGCTGGAACTGCTCGCGAAATTCAATATAAATCTGCCCGCGAAGTTTATCTGTTCGCCCTGGGAAAAGCTCACAATCAATGGACAGGTTCTCGATGGCGGTTATATCAACCTTCCGGCGATTTTTATAGTTGCGATGCTTTCATTGTTGTTGATTCGTGGCACAAAAGAATCTGCCTCGATGAACAATGTGCTGGTGGTGCTGAAACTTTGCGTGGTCATTGTCTTCATCGTGATCGGATGGCAATTTATCGATCCGCAGAACTACATTCCATACATACCGGAAAACACTGGTGTGAAAGGTCAATTTGGTTGGTCTGGAATCGCTGCCGGTGCTGGAACGGTATTTTTCGCCTTCATCGGTTTCGATGCCGTTTCGACCGCTGCGCAAGAAGCAAAAAACCCACAAAAGGGAATGCCTATCGGGATTCTTGGATCTCTCGTTATTTGCACGATTTTGTATGTCCTTTTTGCCCACGTCATGACTGGTCTTTTGCCATATACTGCATTTCACAATGATGCCAAACCTGCCGCCACCGCCTTTGCCGTAACAGGTTATGACTTTCTTCAAACGGGACTTATCGTCGCGATTCTTGCCGGATATACGTCGGTCATTCTTGTGATGTTGATGGGCCAAAGCCGCGTTTTCTATTCGATGTCAAACGATGGTCTTTTGCCAAGATTCTTCAGCGACATTCACCCACGGTTCCGAACGCCCTGGAAAACCAATCTGTTCTTTTTGGTGTTCGTTTCGCTTTTTGCGGGTTTCGTTCCCGTGAGCGATCTTGGTCATATGGTCAGTATCGGAACATTGCTCGCCTTTGCGCTGGTCTGCTTGGGCATACTCATCATGCGAAAGAAAATGCCCGATGCCAAGCGTGCTTTTAGAACGCCTTTTGTGCCGTATGTTCCAATTGCCGGAATTGTCGTTTGCGTTTATTTGATGTACGCACTCCCAGAGGAAAGCTGGTTGCGATTGATCATTTGGATGGCGATCGGCGTCGTGATCTATTTCCTTTATGGAAAAAACAACAGTAAACTCAAAGATGATCCGATGCAGGATCGAAACTAACTCGTAGGTTATAATATAGATTTTTGGGAAAGATTTGAACAGTCATTTCTTTCCCAAATTTTTTGCGTCATGGGCAAATGGATATTTCTCCGAAATACCTTTGCGAAAACTTCACGTTTTCACGATATTTGTGGAAAGCGCGCTTTTTGTACTAATCGTGCGCGGATTTTTTTTGGAATCCATAAAATATCAATTATGCCCATTTATCACAAGCTCGGCAAAATCCCGCAAAAGCGCCATACACAGTTCAAGAAGCCCGATGGTGGTTTTTATTACGAACAATTGTTTGGTACTGAAGGCTTCCACGGAAATTCGTCTTTGTCATATCATGTTCACAGGCCAACACAGGTAAAGGAATATCGCGATGCAAAAGATGTTTCGCCAAAAATCGCGGTGGACAAAAACATAAAGCCGCTGCTGCTAAAAGGTTTTGAGCTTCGGCCGGAAGTGGATTTTCTTGACAGTCGAAAACCGATGCTCGTCAACAGTGATTGCGTTATAGGACTTGCAGCCCCAAGCGAATCATTGCGAAGCTATTTCTACAAAAATGCTGACAGCGACGAAATGCTCTTCATTCACGAAGGCACGGGAACGCTCAGAACAATGCTCGGAAACATCGATTTCGTGCCCGGCGATTATCTCATCATTCCGCGCGGCGTGATTTATCAGATAGATTTTGATTCACCGGAAAACAGAATTTTCTACGTCGAATCCCACGCGCCTTTTTACACGCCAAAACGCTACAAAAATTCTTCTGGACAACATCTGGAACATTCACCTTTTTGCGAACGCGATTTCAAATTGCCAACACATCTTGAAACACACAATGAAAAGGGCGACTTTGTAATGAAAGTTAAGAAGGAGAACATGCTTCACGAAATCATCTACGCAACGCATCCATTTGATGTAATTGGTTGGGACGGTTATAATTATCCGTACGGTTTCAGCATCCATAATTTTGAACCGATAACAGGCCGCGTGCATCAACCGCCGCCTGTTCATCAGACTTTTGAAACGTCAACATTTGTGGTCTGCTCTTTCTGTCCGCGGGTTTACGATTATCATCCGCTTGCCGTTCCAGCGCCTTACAATCACAGCAATATCGACAGCGATGAGGTTTTGTATTATGTTGATGGCGATTTTATGTCGCGCAACAACATCGAGCGCGGTCACATCACTTTGCATCCCAAAGGCATTCCGCACGGACCAGCACCTGGCGCGATGGAGCGAAGCATCGGAAAAACCTATACCGATGAACTTGCCGTGATGGTCGACACATTCAGGCCATTGAAGGTAACGCAGACCGCGATGGATCTGGACGATGGAAAATATTATCAATCTTGGTTGGAATAATCTGGCGAAAGCCCAAAATTTAAAATTATATGTCTAAAGAAGTTAAATCCGTTAAATACGGACTGGAAAAAATATTTGAGGGCGCACAGGATTTTCTGCCTTTGCTCGGCACTGATTATGTTGAGCTTTATGTAGGAAATGCCAAACAGGCAGCTCATTTTTACAAAACCGCTTTTGGTTTTCAATCATTGGCGTATGCCGGACTTGAAACAGGCGTGAGAGATCGCGCGTCTTATGTTTTGAAACAGGACAAGATTCGATTGGTGCTCACCACGCCGCTGACAAAGGAGTCACCGATCAATGCACACATTAGATTGCACGGCGATGGCGTTAAAGTTGCTGCGCTGTGGGTGGAAGATGCAACAAGTGCATTTGAAGAAACGGTGAAAAGAGGCGCAAAACCTTTTATGGAACCTACAACCGAAAAAGACGAATTCGGCGAGGTCGTCCGTTCGGGAATCTATACCTATGGCGAGACCGTTCATATTTTCGTAGAGCGAAAAAACTATAAGGGCGTGTTCTTGCCAGGTTACAGAGAATGGAATTCCGAATACAAACCCGCACCAACAGGATTGAAATATATAGATCATATGGTAGGGAATGTTGGCTGGAACCAAATGAACGTTTGGGTCAAGTTTTATGAGGACGTTATGGGATTCGTAAATTTTCTTTCGTTCGACGATAAACAGATCAACACCGAATATTCTGCGTTGATGAGCAAGGTAATGTCGAACGGAAATGGCCGCATTAAATTCCCGATAAACGAACCTGCGGAAGGAAAGAAGAAATCACAGATCGAAGAGTATCTGGATTTTTACAATGGTGCTGGAATACAGCACATTGCCATCGCAACAGACGATATTATCCAAACCGTGAGAGAACTTCGGGCAAGAGGCATAGAATTTCTTTCGCCGCCGCCGCACGCATATTATGAAGCAATTCCGGAAAGGCTTGGCGACCATATGAAGATGATGAAGGAAGATATTGGCGAGCTTGAAAAACTTGCGATCATGATCGACGCCGATGAAGAGGGCTATCTTTTGCAGATATTCACCAAACCGCTTCAGGACAGACCCACACTGTTTTTTGAGATCATCCAAAGAATGGGAGCAAAAGGATTCGGCGCCGGAAATTTCAAGGCCCTTTTTGAATCCATCGAACGGGAACAGGAGAAGCGCGGGACGCTCTAAAATTCTGAATGAATAATTATCAAATCTTCTACCGAGGTCGTTTTCCTAAAGCGCTTTTTGCAAAATAAAAGTTAAACGTTCGATTTTGCTTGAAAATTACGCAACAATCAATCGTATTTTTGCAATGCCATTCACAAAATGGGGTGATTTACCAAGAGCGGCGAAAGTTTTTTATAATTAGGTTTTAGTTTGGTTAATAGTCATAATAACCCGATCATATCTTGATTGGGTTTTTTTGTTTTAATACATTTGGAACAGTATTTGTTTTTTGGGTTGCACAACACGATATGATGAAAAAATTAGTTTTTGGCGTTCTGTTATTGACAACCTTCAGTTTCAACACCCAGCGGCCTTCGGCTTTTGAAGTGGGCGAATATTTCAAGTTCCGAATCCATTATGGAATCGTGAACGCCGGCTATGCAACGCTCGAAATGCAGGAAGCGGTGCGCAACAACAAAAAGGTCTATCACGCCGTGGGCAAAGGCTTTACCACCGGAATGTCGCGGTTTTTCTTCAAGGTGGAAGATGTTTATGAAAGCTATTTTGACAAGGAAACGGGCAATCCATATCAATACGTCCGAAAAGTGGACGAAGGCGGATATATCAAGAACCAGGAAGGTTTCTTTAACCACAACGACAGGACCGTTCTCGTAAAGGATTACAAGCACAACACGCAACAGTATTACAGTTTCCCCGAGAATGTGCAGGACATTTTGTCAACTTTCTACTATCTGCGGAACCATCCGGACATCGAAAAATTGAAAGTGGGCGAGGCCATATATGTCAATATGTTTTTTGACAACGAAACCACGCAGTTCAAGCTCAAGTTGATCGGACTAGAAAATCTTGATACGAAATATGGGACTATTCCCACGATGGTTTTCAGACCTTACGTTCAGTCAGGTCGTGTTTTTAAAGAGCAAGAAAGCCTTACCGTTTGGATCTCAAACGACCAGAACAAAATTCCGATCAGCATCAAGGCAAGCTTGGCGGTTGGTTCAATAAAGGCAGATCTCGATGGATACAAAGGACTAAAATATCCGTTCAGGATAAAAACAAACAAATAGATGGACAACAAGGCCAACCATTCAGATATTCTGTCAAAACTTGAAGAAAAGTTTGACGCGATCGACCAAAATACCGAGACGCATCTCGAAGGATTGCTTTGGTCAAAACCGATAACCTATTGGGATTATATCCAGACCGATGTCCTGCTGAACCTTCAAACACAGCGCACGGTTCTGCCCGACGAAATGGTATTTATAATGTACCATCAGGTCAATGAGCTTTTGTTCAAAATGATTCTTTGGGAAGTAGAGCAGGTGACAGATTCAGAGAACATCTCCACAATACTATTTTCGGAAAAACTTGGCAGAATCAGCCGTTATTTCAATATGCTCACGACCTCTTTCGACATTATGGGCGATGGAATGCAGGTGGAACAATATATGAAGTTCCGCAATACATTGACGCCAGCCAGCGGTTTCCAGAGCGCGCAGTATCGCATGATCGAGTTTGCTTCAACGGATTTGATCAACCTGATAGATTATCGCTTTCGCGCAACGATCGACAGGAACACACCATATGAGCACGCATTTGAACATTTGTATTGGCAAGCGGCGGGAAAAGACCACTCGACGGGCAAAAAATCTTTTTTGATAAAAGAATTCGAGCGAAAATACAAGCCAGAATTTCTTCGTGAAATGCGGAAATACAATACCACAAACCTTTGGCAGAAATATAGCCAGCTTCCAGAAACCGACCGAAACAATCCCGTGCTTATCGAGTCGATGAGACATTATGACCAGACCGTCAACATCACTTGGGTGATGGGCCATTTGAACGCCGCGCGAAAATACATCGATAGCGGAAAGGGAACCGGCGAGGCGACCGGCGGCAGCGATTGGAAAAAATACATGCACCCAAAATACCAAAGAAGGATTTTCTTTCCAGAACTTTGGTCGGCCGAAGAACTTAAAAACTGGGGCGAAGAAGACCAAAAAAATTAACTGCATAAAAGCCCCATTTTGAGAAATTGCCTGTTGATCGCCATTCTTTTCCTTGCATTTATCTCATGCGATCGAACCCCAAAAAACGCACAAAAACCGCATCGATCCACAGCTTATACCACAGCGGAAGATTTTGGCTTCAAGTTCAAGGATTACAATGTTGCCCACGATACCATCAAGCGCGGCGACACTTTCGGAAGCATCCTGGCCAACCAGAATATTGGGAAAGTCGGTGTTTATGAAATCGTGAATGCTATTAAAGATACGTTCAATGTCCGGAGTATCCGCGTGGGAAGACCTATTACTTTCATCCGCTCAAAAGGCAGGTTAAAAGTACTGCGCGCTTTTATTTATCAGCCCGACAAAACCACTTATTATGTCATAGATCTCAAAGACGGCATTCGAGCTTTTAAAAGGCTTCGACCAATACTGATACGCGAAAGAACCATTGCCGGAAGATTGGATTCCTCGCTTTCCGTGGCGCTTGGCGAGGCTGGTGTCGATCAATCATTGGCGAGCAGGTTGGTCAAGGTCTATGCTTGGTCTATCGATTTTTTCAAGCTCCAGAAAGGCGACGAATTTGGGATAACTTTTACAGAAAGGTTCTTAAACGATACGGTCTATGACGGTGTCGATAGCTTGAAGGCTTCGTTTTTTGACTATAAGGGAAAGCGTATATATGCCTTTCCATTCGAGCAAAATATAGGCTCGGGCAAACTGGAATATTTTGACGAGGAAGGAAAAGCATTAAAAAACTTCTTTCTGAAAGCGCCGTTGAAGTTCAGCACGATCACATCTAGATTTTCCTCCAACAGGTTTCATCCCGTGCAGCACACCTGGAAAGCACACAAGGGAACGGATTATGCCGCGGCCACCGGAACGCCTATATTGACGACCGCCACAGGCGTTGTGGAAAAAACAGGTTATACCGCAGGAAACGGCAATTATGTAAAGGTAAAGCACGACAAAACCTACTCGACGCAATATCTTCACATGTCCAAAATTCTTGTTCGGCAAGGACAGCACGTCAACCAGGGCCAAGTGATCGGAAAAGTTGGCAGCACAGGACTTGCGACAGGTCCGCATGTTTGCTACAGATTCTGGAAAAACGGGGTGCAGGTGGATGCACTGCGGTTGAAATTGCCGAATTCTGAACCAATGTCCAAACAGAATCTTCCACGATTCATGGCGTACATAAGGCCGATAAAAAACGAGCTCGACAGCATTGCCCGCATCAAATACAACAAATAGTCCTATGGAAATTCCCACTGTAAATCCAACATTAACAGTAGCTTGGCACAAGCTTCAATCTCATTTTGAAACCATTTCGAAAGTTTCGATGAAGGAGATGTTTGCAAAAAATCCAGATCGCGCCGATCAAATGTCGATTGTTTGGAATGATTTTTATATCGATTTCTCGAAAAACCGTTTGGATGCAAAAACCATCGCGCTATTGATTGAACTTTCGCGCGAATGCAAACTTGACGAAGCGATAAAATGCCAATTTGCTGGCGAAGAAATCAATCAAACCGAAGGCCGCGCTGTGCTTCATACAGCTTTGCGTGCAAATTCATCCGAAAAAATACTTGTTGATGGAGAGAACGTGATGCCAGAAATTGCAGCGGCCAAAAAGTTGATCAAGAACTTTACCGAAGAAATTCATTCGGGCAAAAGGGTAGGTTTTACCGGAAAAAATTTCACCGATGTCATCAATATTGGAATTGGAGGATCTGATCTTGGACCAGCAATGGTTGTGGATGCGCTAGAATATTACAACCAAGGTCTCAAAGTTCATTTTGTGTCGAATATCGACGGTGATCACGTCCATTCGACCATCTCGAAACTGAATCCCGAAACAACGTTGTTCGTTGTGGTTTCAAAAACTTTCACCACCCAAGAAACGCTCACCAACGCGACAACGATCAAAAAATGGTTTTTGCAAAAAGCGACCAAAGCAGATGTTGCCAAGCATTTTGTTGCAGTTTCCACGAACATCAAAAAAGTCACAGCATTTGGCATTGATGAAAAAAACGTTTTCCCGATGTGGGATTGGGTCGGCGGAAGGTTCTCGCTTTGGTCAGCGGTTGGTATCAGCATTTCGCTTTCTGTCGGTTATGAAAATTTCGAGAAATTGCTGAATGGCGCCAATAAGATGGACAAGCATTTTGCAAAAGAAAGTTTTGAGAAAAACATTCCGGTTTTGCTCGCGATGATCGGGATCTGGTACAACAATTTCTATAAATCAGAAAGCGAGGCAATCGTTCCCTATGCCCAAAGCCTTCAGAAGCTCGCGCCATATCTACAACAGGCAATCATGGAAAGCAATGGAAAAAGCGTAGACCGAAATGGCGACAAAGTTGATTATCAAACGGGCGGCATCATTTGGGGCGAACCCGGAACAAACTCGCAGCACGCATTTTTTCAGCTCATTCATCAGGGAACAAAACTGATCCCCGTCGATTTTATAGGTTTCAACGAATCGCTGTACGGTGATATGGACCACCACAATAAACTGATGTCCAATTATTTTGCACAAATGGAAGCGTTGCTCAATGGCAAAAATGCCACTAAAGTAGAGAAAGGTTTCAATAAGAATGATTGGTCCACGGGTCTTGCCGAATTTTTGCTGCCGTTCAAGGTTTTTGAAGGAAACAAGCCCACCACGGCCATTCTCATCGATAAACTCACGCCCGAATCGCTCGGAAGCTTGATCGCGATGTACGAGCACAAAATTTTCGTTCAAGGTGTGATCTGGAACATTTTCAGCTATGATCAATGGGGCGTTGAACTTGGCAAATACCTCGCCACGTCGATTCTTGAAGAAATCGAGACCGAGAAGATGTCGAATCACGACGCATCGACCACCAATCTTTTGAAACGTTATATGTAGATATGGCAACGGTTTTTTGCTATATTTGATAAACCAAAACTCAAAAAATGCTTTATAATATCCTCAAGCACGCACACTCCGGTTGGGCATACGTGGCAATTTTGCTGCTGCTTTTTGCAACTGTCAACGCCATTATCGGGTTTTTTGCAAAGCGCGAGTTCACACCATCGGACCGTAAATTATCGCTCTTCGCCCTTGCTTCGGCGCACCTTCAGATCGTGATCGGCATAGCGGTTTATTTCGTATCGCCATATGGACTTGCCGCGGCGAGCCAAATGTCCGACAAGGCGCTGAGGCTAACCGCTGTCGAGCATCCATTGGTCAACATTCTGGCGATAGCGCTTATAACGGTTGGTTGGGTCCAACAGAAAAAACTGCCGTTGAGCAAATCAAAATTCAAGTCCATTGCGATCCTTTACGGACTTGGGCTGCTTTTGATCCTGAGCAGGTTGCCGTGGAAACTTTGGCTGTAGCCAAAAAATTTCGACGTTTCATTTAAAGTTTCAAAATGTTCACAAAACTTATTTGCTTTCTTTTCATCGCTTCACTAAGCATTTGCTGCAATGGCCAAAACAAAAATGCTTCGAAGGAAACAATCGTGTCCACAATTCAAACGGACAGTTTAAAAAATAGAAGAGAAAGCGCAAAGTTCGACAGTTTGAAACAGGCGATGTCGGTAAAGTATGTTCCATATAAAACAAATGCGCACGCCAGCTATTATCACAACAAGTTCAACGGAAAACCAACGGCGAGCGGTGCAAAATTCGATAATGAAAAGTATACCGCCGCGCACCGAAAATTCCCTTTCGGCACAAAATTGCGCATTACAAATCCCACAAATGGAAAATCTGTCATTGTTGAGGTTTTGGATCGTGGGCCTTTCAGCCGTGGTCGCGAAATCGATTTGAGCCGACGGGCTTTTATGGACATTGCCGACAATAAAAACTCGGGAAGCATAGATGTTACGATAGAGGTTCAGAAGTAACTTCTACTTGCTCCACTTTTTAAAAGGATTTTTCGAAAGTTCTGCATTGTAATATCTCAAATCGCCGGTAACTTCGCTGCCTAGCCATTGTGGTTTTTCAAAAAATTGATCTGCAGATTCGAGCTCTATTTCTGCCACGACCAAACCGTCATTTTCACCAGAAAATTCATCCACTTCGAAAGTCAAGGCGCTGGCCTTTACAAAATGTCGTGTTTTTATGATTGTTCCGGCAAGGCAAATCTTCAATAATGCTAAAGCTTCTTCCAGGGTAATTTCTTTTTCAAATTCAAATCGTTCCAGTCCATCATCAGAACTTGCGCCCTTAATGGTCAAAAATCCATTCCCGTCCTCAACGCGTATTCTGACGGTCCTCTCAAGGTCTTTTGAAAGATAGCCCTGACAAAGTTTTTTTTTGGCGAAAGCCTGTTTTTTATAGTCCTCGTTCAGCACCAAAAACTTGCGTTCGATCTCTTGCATTTGTGTAAATTATTGAAGGCAATGTAGTGATTTTGGCAATGACCAAATTTGTACTTTTGGGCAATCTTTTCAATCTATGAAAAACCAGATCGTCCCGATCGAGCCTTCGGAAAAACTTGTCGAATTCTTGCGCGAAACTTGTGCCAACCCAGATGCGTTCGGCTACCAATTGGAGGACTTCGATCTTTTGATAAAAATTGTTCAATTCATCAGGCCGAGCAAGCCCAGGCAGATCTCAATGGTGAACCTCACTCCCTTTGTTGAGTTTTTGGAACAGAACACAAACTGCGCTACGATGCTTTCCGAATACTTGAAAGCGATTCTGCACCAGAGAAAATTCAATAAATTCATATCCGACGTGGCGATTCTTCGCGATGCGGTTTTTTTAATCGAGGTAAGGAAGAGGCTTTTCGCCAAAATTCTGCCCAACCAGCCACAAAAATTCCAGCTTGAATTTGTGCTAAATCAGGTTTTCTACCACGCGACCGATGCCATTTGGGTCAAAAAAATACCTTACGACCAGCTCGAATCGATTTTTGATCTGCTCAAGTTCGATACGATTTACGAAACATCTGATAAGAACACTCCGCTTTCCGAGGTCATGGTTTCGATGGGATTGATCATCCAGAGGATAAGCGGCCGCGCCATGGAAACGGAAGTGATCAAGATGGTGCCGGAATTCGATGACCTCGAAAGTCCGTTCACGGCGTTCGAGATCGAGTTCAAGCATATCGAGGAGCGGATTCGGAGCGAAGAACTGCATTTTCTTCAACCTGAAGATCTGGCATACAAACAACTGCAAGTTCTCTGGACACAATGCAACGATTTTGCCGACAAGGCTTTCGCCAATTCCTCCAAATATGGAATTTCAATTCGGGTAAACCAAAACCTTCTCAAAATTCGACAGCAGCTCGAGCGCCTTCAGGTTTTGATGCCGATTCTAGTGGTTGGCGAAGAACGCGATAAAAAGGAGCACACCATATCGCTTTCTCTATTGCTGATCACGTACAACTGTTACAAGAACAACGTGAGAAAGTTCATTGGCGAGAGCACGCAACTACTGTCTTATGAAATTACCCAGCACACCGCCAGAACGGGCGAAGGATACATTACCGAAAGCCGGGCGGAATATTTCAGGATGTTTCGAGCGGCCATTGGAGGCGGTCTCATCGTGGGCATTTTGTGCATCATCAAGCTTTTGCTTTCGCGCGTTGAAACAAGCTATTTTGGTCACGCGTTCATCTATAGCATGAACTATTCGTTCGGCTTCATCGCCATATATATTTTGGGGTTCACACTAGCGACAAAACAACCTGCAATGACGGCCTCGGCATTGATGAAATCGCTGGACGAGGGAATCAAGAAACAGGCTAAGGACGCTGAAAAGTACCAAGCGTTCGCGGTTTTGTTCGCGCGGGTTTTCCGCTCTCAGTTCATCGCTTTTGTTGGCAACGTAATGATGGCTTTTCCCGTGGCATTGTTCGGTGCATGGGCAATCGATCAAATTTTTCACGACAATATCGCGATGGCGCGGTATCCAATCTTGCTCAACAATTTAAGTCCCATACATTCGCCAGCAATCTTTCATGCCGCGATCGCCGGGGTTTTTCTTTTCCTTTCTGGAATTATATCGGGCAGTGTTTCCAACCGCAACAAGCACTCGCAGGTTTATTATCGCATCGAAGAACACCCGCTGCTCAAGAAACGACTTGGAAAGGTTCGCACAAAAAAGTTTGCCGAAGTTTATGAGCGCCGTTGGGCAGGAATCGTGTCCAACTTTTGGTTCGGCATTTTTATGGGAAGCACGGCGTCGCTCGGTATGTTCTTGGGATTGGACATCGACGTTAGGCACATCACTTTCGCGAGCGGAAATCTTGCTTTGGCGCTTTACGGTTCGGGTTTCCATATTTCCAACACAATGCTTTTTTGGGGTATTTTTGGCATCGGAATCATCGGTTTGATCAACTTTACAGTGAGTTTTGGACTTTCGCTCGGGCTTGCATTTCGCTCGCGCAACATATCATTTTTCGAGGTTCGCTATATCATTGTTGCAATATGGGAACATTTCAAACGCAAGCCTTTCAGCTTTTTTGTGCCAACCGAAACAAGGTCACCCATTGTTGTTGAAGAAAACCAGAACGTGAATCTAGGATCTTCCGAATCCCATTCTTGAGTTATGGAACCCGAAGAACGCATGCGAAAAATCATTCATATAGATATGGATGCCTTTTACGCTTCGGTCGAACAGCTGGATGATCCATCGTTGCGCGGAATCCCATTGGCGGTTGGCGGTGGTGGTGGACGAGGTGTGGTTGCCGCGGCGAGTTATGAAGCCCGGAAATTTGGCGTGAGAAGCGCCCTGAGCGGCGCGCTGGCCAAGAAATATTGTCCGCACATTGTTTTTGTGAAACCAAGATTTGAGCGCTACCGCGAAATTTCCAACATTATCAGGGGAATATTTTTTGAGTACACCGATCTTGTTGAACCGCTTTCGCTTGATGAGGCATATCTCGATGTGACCAACAACAAAAAGGGAATACCGAGCGCTTCGATGCTGGCAAGGGAGATTCGTTCACGGATTTTAAATGAAACCGGACTCACGGCATCAGCGGGAATTTCGGTGAACAAATTCGTCGCAAAAATTGCGTCCGACGTCAATAAGCCAAATGGTCAAAAGACCGTATCGCCCGAAGCTGTCGAACAATTTATTGAAGATTTGCCGATAAGAAAATTCCACGGCGTTGGAAAAGTAACTACCGACAAAATGTTTCATCTCGGCATTTTTACCGGCAATGATCTAAAGCAAAAAGACATTCCCTTTTTGGAAAAGCATTTTGGAAAGTCGGGCACTTATTATTACAACATAGTTCGCGGAATCCACTACAGTGAGGTAAAGGCCGAAAGAACGGCAAAGTCGGTCGCCACAGAGCACACATTCGAACAAAACCTCACCTCAGAAATCTTTATGGTCGAAAAACTCGAACAGATCGCGGTCGAGCTTTCGCGAAGACTGGGAAAACACCAAACCGCTGGAAAAACCATCACATTGAAAATAAAGTACAGCGATTTTACGCTACAGACACGCAGCAAGACATTGCCACATTTTATCGAAACGGCAGAATCTCTTCTAAACATTTCAAAAGAACTGCTTTATCAGGAAAAGCTGAAGAATTCTGTCAGGCTTTTGGGCATTTCGGTCTCTAGCCTGAACACCGAATCAAAATGGTCGGTCGCGGTGCAGCTTCGTTTCGACTTTTGAACCACAGTAACTTCAACAATAGTTAAACAACATCTGATGCTCAGCGGCGTTCCAAATTACCTCTATATTTGTTAAAAAATCCTATGTTCGATTTTGAAAAACATGAAAATGCCGTCGCGGTTTTCCGTGAGTCGCAGCAGTTTTCTGCGAATCCATTGGTTTCGGCTGATTTTCATTTTCAAAACCTATCTGATTTTCTAACTTATAAAGTCGATTTTAATAATCTCCTTGAGATTGCAAAAAGGGAAAAGTGGCAAGATTTGGAAGCCTTGCCATTTGGTTCGCACCACGAAACAATTTTGGTGACAACGCCTCAACTTCAAATTGTATTTTCTACAAGCAACTTGCTTCAAATGAACGGTTTTTATCCTGAAGAAGTGATCGGGCATTCGCCAAAAATATTCCAGGGCGATAAAACAGACGGAAGCACCTTGGAAAAAATCGCAAATTCAATCCGCGATCGCGAACCATTTGAGCACATTATACTTAATTATCGGAAAGATGGATCGCGGTATGATTGCCACATCAAGGGCTTTCCGCTCTTTGATAAGCAAGGAAATCTCAAGCATTTTCTCGCTATTGAAAAAGCTGCCTGATTGTTATCCAAAACATTGGTTCTTATTCTATCTCGCTGACGCGCAATGTGTTTACCATTCCTTTTTCAACTACTGGCATTGCTGCGAGATTGATCAGAAAGTCCCCTTTTTGTACAAAACCCCTTTCCTGGGCAATTTTGTTGATGTCGGTAACGGTGTCATCTGTGCTTACAAACTTGTCGTATAAAAACGACTTTACGCCCCAAAGAAGGCTGAGTTGTGTGAGTATTGTTCTATTGGAGGTAAAGACCAGAATATGCGCCGACGGACGCCAAGCGGAAATCTGGAAGGCCGTGTAACCACTGTTGGTGAGCGTGCATATTGCCTTTGCCTTGATCACATTGGCCATCATCGATGCGTGGTAACAGATCGATTTTGTGATGAACCTCTTTGTCCGTACCTGCGGCATGTTCTGCGGAACTTGAATCAATGGTGAATCTTCTACCGCTTCAATGATTTGTGTCATCTTTTCGATTACCTGAACTGGATAATTTCCAACTGAAGTCTCGCCCGATAGCATCACGGCATCGGCGCCGTCCATGACAGAATTGGCAACGTCGTTCACCTCAGCCCGCGTTGGCGTTAGGCTTGTGATCATCGTTTCCATCATTTGCGTGGCTATGATTACCGGAATCCGCGCGGTCTTGGCACGGTTCACGAGTTTCTTTTGGATCAAAGGAACTTCGTGTGCGGGAACTTCGACGCCGAGGTCGCCGCGCGCAACCATGAGTCCATCACAGTATGCAACAATTTTGTCGATGTTCTCAACCCCTTCGGGCTTTTCTATCTTCGCGATTATGGGGATTTTGTAATCGGAGTGCTTTGTGATCAATTCTTGGAGCTCAATAAGATCATCGGCCGTTCTTACAAAAGAAAGCGCCATCCAATCTACTTTTTGCTCGATTGCAAAAATGGCATCACGAATGTCTTTCTTTGTCAGCGCTGGCAGTGAGACCTTTGTGTTAGGCAAGTTGACGCCCTTTTTGGATTTTAATGGACCGCCTTGGATGACTCGGGCCAAAACCTCGGTCGTTCTATTGGTTTCCACCACTTCAAATATCAGTTTTCCGTCATCGAGAAGCACGCGTTCGCCGGGATTGACATCTTTAGGGAACTCTTTGTAGTTCATATAGACTTTTTTGGCCGTGCCCGGAATATCCTCTGCCGTTGTAAAAGTGATTAAGTCGCCCGGCGAAACAACAACATCTTCCTTCATGACGCCCACGCGCAATTTTGGGCCTTGTAGATCGCCAAGTATCGCAGTGGTGTAGTTGAACTCGTCGTTGAGCTCTCTTATGATTCGGATTTTTTCGATAACATCTTCATAGTCTGCATGCGAAAAATTGACCCTAAAGACATTCACGCCAGCTTCAATCATTTCTTTAATGATTTCCTTTGTGCTGCAAGCGGGTCCAAGCGTTGCTACTATTTTGGTTTTTTTTATTGTCGGCATGGAAGTCAATAAATTAAGTTGTTTTTTGATTTTAATGATGGAACCCTCACCTCGAATGCTGCCGTGATGTTCGGTATCGACGAAATCATTTGCGTGATTTTGTCAAGAAGCGTTTCGTGGTCACGAATTTTTAGAAAATAGTCGACATTCTTTTTCTCTGGTACAATGTAGCTTGAGGTTGCAACTTGTGCGAACAAAGGCTCCAAAAAGCTCTCAAGGTTCTTCTGTAAAGATTGTATTTCTATTTTATTCCTAAGAATCTCCCATTGCATACCTGTCTGTTGGTCTTTGTGCAAAAAAACGCGGTGCATTTCCTGCATAGAGCTTTTATTATTGCCATTTGGAAAATATCTGGAAAACGAAACAGAAAAAAGTTGGTTGAGCATAAAGGCGAGGCGGTAGTCTTCGATGGTTGTATAGATTGCGATTAGTGAAAAGTCAATCAGGTCATCTTCGTCCAAAAGTAGTTTGTATGCTGCCATCTTATCAGAAAGTAGAAGTAAAGATAGCGCATCAATAGCAATTAACCCGAAGTTGAGAGCAACTTTACGATTATTTATTTAAGAAAACGTTATAGATGAAGCGCTTGCCGATCACCGTGCGCCAATCTTCCGCTGCAATGCGTAAAATGCCCTTTGCGACGCTTTTTCCTCAGCTTTCTTTTTGGATGCCGCGCGCGCTTTTGCCACAACTGTTCCATCGATCGACAGCCTTACGCCAAACAATCGTTCGCCATTGATTCCATTGTCCTCAAAAACGTCGAAATGGAACGGTATTTTCTCCTTTTGACACCATTCGATAATAAGACTTTTGTAGCTGATTACCTTTCCCTCAAGCTTTGGGATGTCAACATAAGGTTTGATGACGCGCTCTTGGATGAAGAGCTCGCACTTGCCGTAGTCTTGATCTAGATAGATTGCCCCAACAAGCGCTTCGAAAATATTGCCGTGGATATTCTCGCCAAAGTGCGCCAACGAAATCTTGCTTTCCACGAACTGAATCAACTTCATGTCACGACCAAGCTCATTGAGATGTTCACGGCTCACGATTTTTGAGCGCATTTTTGTAAGATAGCCTTCGTCCCCGCTCGGGACTTCCTTAAACAAGTGCGCGGCAATGACAGAACTCAGCATCGCATCGCCAAGAAACTCCAAACGTTCATAGTTGACCGCATTGCCTTCGCCATCGGTCTTGTTCAAGGAACGATGCGTAAAAGCGCGCTGGTAATCTTCAATGTTGATTGGCGGAAAACCGATGATGACGGTCATTTTGTCAAAAAAAATCCCGCCTTCTTGAGGACGGGATTTCTTGAATATATTTTTCAGGAATGCCATTCGTTTCAGTATTCAAGTTTTTTGAAAAGTACGCAGGCATTATGTCCACCAAACCCGAACGTGTTGCTCATCGCGACTTTTATATCGCGCTTTTGTGCCTTGTTGAGGGTCAAATTGAGCGTGGAATCGATATTTTCATCAACAACTTTATGGTTGATCGTTGGCGGAATAATTCCGTGCTCAATAGCCAAGATTGAAGCGATGGCTTCGATGGCTCCGGCCGCGCCGAGCAAATGCCCTGTCATGGATTTGGTCGAGTTTATATTGATGTTCTTTGCGTGAGCGCCAAAAACCGCGCTTATGGCTTTGAGCTCGGCAACATCGCCAAGCGGTGTCGAAGTTCCGTGCGTATTGATGTGATGGATATCTTCGGGCTTCATCTCGGCATCCCGCAATGTGTTGTTCATTACTGCGATAACGCCAATGCCTTCGGGATGTGGCGCGGTCAAATGATAGGCATCTGATGACATTCCGCCGCCGCCGACTTCACAATATATTTTTGCGCCTCTGGCTTTTGCGTGCTCATAATCTTCTAGAACCAATGCGCCCGCACCTTCGCCAAGCACAAATCCATCTCGTGTTGCGTCAAATGGTCGGGAAGCAGTTTCGGGACTTTCGTTTCTTGTGGAAAGTGCATGCATAGAATTGAAACCACCCATTCCAGCAATGGTTATGGCCGCCTCTGATCCGCCCGAAATTATTATGTCGCACATACCGAGTCGTATATAATTGAACGCATCTATAAGTGCGTTTGCCGCCGACGCGCATGCGGAAACCGTGGTATAGTTTGGCCCCATAAAACCATTGCGCATAGAAATGTGCGCCGGAGCGATATCGGCTATCATCTTTGGGATGAAAAACGGATTGAATTTGGGCGTTCCGTCGCCCTTTGCATAGTAGATCACCTCTTCCTGAAAACTCTCGAGACCGCCGATTCCAGCGCCCCAAATGACCCCAACGCGCGTTCTGTCCACGTTTTCATTGGTGATGCCGGCATCTTTAATGGCCTCCTCGCTCGCCACGACTGCATATTGTGCAAATTTGTCCATTCTTCGAGACTCTTTTCTATCGATAAAGTCCTCGACATTAAAATTCTTGAGCTCGCAAGCAAATTTTGTTTTGTGCTTTTCGGTGTCGTAATAGGTTATCGGGGCTGCTCCACTCACGCCCTTTACAAGTGATTCCCAATATTCGGGAACCGTATTGCCAATAGGGGTAAGTGCGCCCAAACCTGTAACAACCACACGACGTAGCTTCATAAATGTATTTGCTTTATTGGTTAAAAAATAATACCCATGTTTATTATTATGCTGATCATAAAATAGACATAGGTATTACAAATATGGTGAATGATCGATTTACAATCAAACGGTTTTTGCAGATAAAAAGCAATTGGTGGTTATTCGGCGGAAAATGAAATCAGTTTCCGAAGATTCGTCCAACCGTGTCCAATTATTTTTTAGCTTCCTCGATATAAGAAATCGCCTGGCCAACAGTAGCAATGTTTTCGGCTTGGTCATCCGGGATTTGGATATCGAATTCCTTCTCGAATTCCATGATAAGCTCAACAGTATCCAGCGAATCAGCTCCCAGATCGTTTGTGAAGCTAGCCTCTGTTACCACTTCGTTCTCGTCAACGCCTAATTTGTCCACGATGATCGCTTTAACTCTTGATGCAATGTCTGACATAATCTTTTGATTTTAAATTTTGATTGTTGGCAAAAATAAAAAACTTTATCCGAAAACCACTTCTATATATTGGAATATGCAACTAATGTAAAAAATATATTTAACAAATCTGGGTGCAAGGTTCTTATTTTGTAGAATTATTGCTTTTTTTTGCGATAATGAAACCACAACCAAAGTCGATCGTGATTCTAGGTTCGGGCGGCGGATCGAACGCCGCGGCAATCATCCAGAAATTTGAAAATTTGGCAGATGTGAAGGTCGTTTCTGTCGTTTCGAACATCGCTTCAGCTGGAATACTTCAAAAGGCGGCGGACAAGAATATTCCCGCAATCCACTTTTCGCGCGGAGCTTTTTCTGACGCAACAGTTCTCGATTATCTGAAAAAAATCAATCCGGACTTGATTGTACTAGCTGGTTTTCTTTTGAAAATTCCTGAAGATATCGTCAAGGCGTTTCCGCAAAAAATTATCAACATCCATCCGGCACTTTTGCCAAAATATGGCGGCACGGGAATGTATGGCGACAATGTTCACAAGGCTGTTTTGGATAACAATGAGAATTTTTCGGGCATCACGATTCATTATGTAGTTGAGGAATTTGATTCGGGCAAGATTATTTTTCAGGAAAAAGTTGACATTTCCGGTTGCAAGGATTATTCCGAAATAGCCAAAAAAGTTCTTGCCCTCGAACATGAACATTTCGCGAAAGCGATACATAATGTATTGACCAACAAATGAAAGCCGAACACGAAGTCCATATTTTTACAGACGGCGCCGCAAAGGGAAATCCTGGCAAGGGCGGTTTTGGCGTTGTCATGGAATGGGTGGGCAAACCTTATCGCAAGGAAATGGCCGATGGTTTCAGGCGAACCACCAACAACAGAATGGAGCTTCTGGCGGTAATCGTCGCGCTCGAACAGCTAAAACGTCCCGGCGTAAAGGTTCTTGTCGTTTCAGATTCAAAATATGTTGTCGATTCCGTGGTCAAGAAATGGGTTTTTGGCTGGGCCAAAAAAGGTTTCCTCGGCAAGAAAAATCCAGATCTTTGGAAGCGTTTTCTTGAAGTGAACAAACTTCACCACGTCGATTTTATGTGGATCAAAGGACACAACAGCCATCCGCAAAATGAACGTTGCGACGAACTTGCCGTTGCCGCAGCGTCACAATCCAAGCTTCATATCGATGCATTCTACGAGAAAACAGAAGCCACTTTGTTGTAGTATTTTCCCGAAAGGGCGCTTTGCATCGTTGAGATCTATCAAGTACCTTTGCAGCCTAATTTTACACGATGAACAAACTTCTGATTGTTGGCACCGTTGCCTTTGACGCCATTGAAACGCCATTCGGCAAAACCGATAAAATTCTTGGCGGCGCAGGAACTTACATTGGCATCAGCGCTTCGAATTTTGATGTAGATTCGGCAATAGTTTCGGTGGTCGGTGACGATTTTCCACAAGAATATCTCGACCTTTTGACAGACAGGAACATCGATATTTCGGGCATCGAGATCGTAAAGGGCGGAAAAACATTTTTCTGGAGCGGAAAATACCACAACGATCTGAATTCTCGAGATACACTGGCAACAGAACTCAATACGCTTGCAGATTTTCAGCCGAAAGTTCCCCAACAGTATAAGGATGCCGATATCGTGATGTTGGGCAACCTTCATCCATCGGTACAAATGAGTGTTCTCGAGCAAATGTCAAAAAAACCGAAACTTGCCGTGCTCGACACGATGAACTTTTGGATGGACTGCGCGTTGCCAGAATTGATGGAAGTCATCAAAAAAGTGGACGTGATAACCATCAACGACGAAGAAGCAAGACAGCTATCTGGCGAATATTCCTTGGTAAAAGCCGCTGCCAAAATCCATACGATGGGACCAAAATATGTGGTTATCAAAAAAGGAGAGCACGGCGCACTTTTGTTCCACGGCAAGGATGTTTTCTTCGCACCAGCATTGCCACTCGAAGAAGTTTTCGATCCAACCGGCGCGGGCGATACTTTTGCCGGCGGTTTTGCGGGTTATCTTGCACAAACAGAGAATATTTCTTTTGAAAATTTGAAAAATGCGATCATTCACGGATCTAACCTTGCAAGCTTTTGCGTCGAGAAATTCGGAACTGAAAGAATGCTTGGAATCTCGGATGAAGAAATTTCCGAGCGGCTCAAACAGTTCAAAATGATCACGCAGTTTGACATCGAACTCACATAATCAATAACGCCTCGAATTTTCGAGGCTTTTTTTATATAAAAAAACAGCATTTCAGTATGAGCGACAAATTGAAACATGAGTGCGGCATTGCGTTTTTAAGGTTGAAAAAGCCATTGGAATTTTACCGCGAAAAATATGGATCTGCCTTTTATGGCATCCAGAAAATGTACCTCCTTATGGAGAAACAGCACAACCGCGGACAGGACGGCGCTGGTTTTGCTAGCATAAAACTTGATGTCGAGCCTGGCGAAAGATACATCAGTCGCGTTCGCAGCAATGAAGCGCAACCAATCCAGGATGTTTTTGACCAGATAAATTCTCGTATCAACGAAGAGCTTGTCGCAAATCCCGAATATCAGGAAAGCGTGGAACTCCAGAAAAAGCACCTTCCTTATATAGGCGAGCTTTTTCTTGGCCACGTGCGCTACGGAACGTTTGGCAAGAACAGCATCGAGAGCGTCCATCCGTTTTTGAGACAGAACAATTGGATGCATCGAAACTTGATCATTGCCGGAAATTTCAACATGACCAATGTCACGCAGCTTTTCAACAGCTTGGTCCAGCTTGGACAACATCCAAAAGAAATGGCCGACACCGTGACCGTAATGGAGAAAATCGGACATTTTCTAGATGAGGAAGTTACCGATCTTTATCATGAATGCAAGAACAACGCTCTGTCCAAGCGCGAAGCATCGCCGGTAATTGCAGAGAAACTTGACGTTGCCAAGATTTTGAAGCGCGCTTCCAAAGGTTGGGACGGCGGTTATGCAATGGCGGGACTTTTTGGCCACGGCGACGGATTTGTCTTCCGAGATCCCGCGGGAATTCGCCCGGCGTTCTATTATGACGATGACGAAATATTGGTAGTCGCTTCGGAAAGACCGGTCATTCAAACGGTTTTCAACCTCAAATTCGATCATATTCAAGAGCTCGAACCTGGCCACGCAATCATCGTCAAAAAAGATGGATCAGTATTTAATAGTGAAATTATTTCGCCGCTCGAGAAGAAGGCCTGTTCATTTGAGCGGATTTATTTTTCGCGTGGCAGCGATGCAGAAATTTATCAAGAAAGAAAAAATCTTGGCAAACTGATTCTTCCCGCGGTTCTCGAGGCAATCGACAATGATACCGACAACACGGTTTTTTCATACATTCCCAACACGGCCGAAACATCCTTTTACGGAATGGTCGAGGCGGCGCAGGATTTTCTGAACGAACGAAAGAACAAGACCATTCTCGCCAACAGAAAAACCTTGACCGAGAAAACCCTCAAGGATTTGCTTTCTGTAAAAATCCGAACTGAAAAAGTCGCCATCAAGGACGCAAAACTCCGCACGTTCATTACCGAGGACAGCAGTCGCGACGACCTTGTTGCCCACGTTTATGACGTTACTTATGGCGTGATAAAACCAACCGACAATCTCGTTATCATCGATGACAGCATCGTGAGAGGAACCACCTTGAAAATGAGCATCATCAAAATGCTCGATCGGCTTGGTCCAAAATCCATTGTCGTGGTTTCGAGCGCACCACAGATTCGTTTCCCCGATTGTTATGGCATTGATATGGCGCGATTGGAAGGCTTGATAGCTTTCCGTGCTACCTTGGAACTTTTGCTTGAAAAAAACCTGTACCATCTTGTTGATGCCGTTTATAAAAAGTGCAAAGCCCAGCAAAACCAGGAGGATATCGAGGTTGTGAACCACGTCAAGGAAATATATGCACCATTTGAACCGCAGGAAATTTCTGATAAGATCGCCCAAATGCTTTCTTCGGATGAAATTGTCACACCAATCAAAGTATTGTTCAACACTGTCGAAAATCTTCATATCGCTTGTCCCAAAAATCTGGGCGACTGGTATTTCACTGGGGATTATCCAACGCCTGGCGGCAATCGAGTGGCGAGCAATGCGTTCATCAATTTCTATGAGGGAAATGACGCTAGAGCGTATTAAATTGGTAAAATTTAACACTTTATCGAGTTTTGGTGCACTTCGTCTAATAAATTTGTTGATAACTATGCTGATAGTTTACATTTGGACTACCATAGCATTAGTAGGTTAAGTTTATGGTAGATTTGGGGCAAAAAGGGTGAACTTCTGTTCACCTTTTTTATGCCCAAAATTTAGGACAAACAAAAAGGGACGCAATCATTTGCATCCCTTTTTTTATCTAGGCCAAAGCCAATTTATTATTTTTCCAAAGCGTACCTTCTGGAAACCTCGGTCCAATTGATCACATTGAAAAACGATTCGATGTAATCAGGTCGTTTGTTTTGATGTTTCAGATAATAGGCGTGCTCCCAAACATCCATTCCCAAAATCGGTGTTCCGTCGCAGCCACATTGGGGCATCAAAGGATTGTCTTGGTTTGGGGTTGAGCAAATTTCGAGCTTGCCACCGCTTTTCACGCAGAGCCAAGCCCATCCTGAACCGAACTGCGTTGCGCCCGCTTTTGAGAACTTCGCCTTGAACTCGTCGAATGTTCCAAAATCGCGCTCGATAGCCGCCATTAGATCGCCCGATGGTTGTCCGCCACCGTTGGGCGCCATTATCGTCCAATATAGATTGTGATTGTAATATCCTCCGCCATTGTTGCGAACTGCGCTGTTCTTCTTGTCAAGATTGATCAGGATATTTTCGATGGTAAGGCCTTCAAGTTCGGTTCCAGCGATTGCATCATTGAGTTTGTCGGTGTATCCTTTATGGTGTTTAGAGTAATGTACTTCCATTGTTTCAGCGTCGATATTTGGCTCGAGCGCGTTGAAATCATAGGGTAATTTTGGTAATTCGAATGCCATGGCGATGTTGTTTATTGATTATTATTCAAATTTAAACAATTAACTTTGGAAAGTTACCGCTGGCTTTGATTTTAGAATAATTTTGGGTTTTTCGGAATATTTCGGACGGGCGGCAATTTTTAGTTTACAAAAAATCATTATCATAATTCAATTTGAAACTACAGGCGCCCTTTTCGGTATACAATGCATCGGCCGGGTCGGGCAAGACCTACGCACTGGTTAAGCAATATCTGAAGATTCTTTTCACTTCTGCAAATGATGACGCTTATCGAAACATTTTGGCGATAACCTTTACCAATAAGGCGGTTCACGAAATGAAATCACGGATTCTGCAAAGCCTTATCGAATTTGCAAAGGACCATCCCAACGAGAAGGCGCTCAAACTTATGGACGATCTTGGCCAAAATGAGGAAACGGGATTGTCAAGGGCGAAAATGCAGGTGAAATCGCAGAAAATCCTCAAGCACATCATCCACAACTACGCTGGCTTTGACATTTCCACGATCGATAAATTCACGCATCGGGTCATTCGAGCCTTTGCGCACGATCTTAATTTGCCGCTTTCGTTCGAGGTCACGCTGGAGGCGGACGCACTTTTGCAAGAAGCCGTTGATGCTATTGTCTCAAAGGCCGGAAGCGATGATGTTCTCACGAAAATGCTCATCGACTATACGATGGAAAAGGCCGATGATGACAAAAGCTGGGACATTACCCGTGAGATTTTTGAGGCCGGAAGAATGCTCAACAAGGAGAACGACATCGAGCCGATTGAGGAATTCAAGAACCGAGAGCTTTCATTTTTCCTCGACCTGAAGAAAAATTTGGTGAAAGCCTGTGATGATCAAACCAAGAACTGCGGCAAAATTGCGGATGAAATCCTGCAAATCATTGACAAAAAAGGTATTGATAAATTATCGTTTCGCGGCCCTCATTTTATAAATCATCTGGAAAGCATTCGGGGAAATAATTTTAACTGGGCGAACAAAGTATATCTTCTAGAGGACGATATTCCAATAAAAAAGAATGTTGCCGACGAAAGCTTGATTGTTTCCGCGCGACCAGAACTTATTGAAGAATTGTCAAAAGTCTATGCTGGTTTCGCCAAGCGCGATTTTTATACGGCATTTCTCAAAAATCTTACGCCACTGTCGCTTTTTAGTGCAATCAGCAATTCGATTTCAGAAATACAGCAGGACAGGAACCTGCTATCGATCGCGCAGTTCAATGCATTGATCCACGCCGAAATTCAGAACCAGCCCGCGCCCTTTATCTATGAAAGATTGGGCGAAAGATACCGGCATTTTTTCATTGATGAGTTTCAGGACACTTCCGAAATGCAATGGAAAAATCTCGTTCCTCTGATTCACAATGCCCTTTCGGGCGAAAGTGTGGACAGCAAGCGCGGCACATTGATGGTGGTTGGCGACCCAAAACAATCTATTTACCGTTGGCGCGGAGGCAAGGCTGAACAATTTATTGCCCTGGCAAAGGGCAATCATCCATTCTTCAATATTGAGCAGCGGCTTGAGCCTTTGACAAAAAATTGGCGCAGTTGCAACAAAATCATTGAGTTCAACAACGACTTTTTTGGGCACGTTTCGGGTTCGTTCGACAATGTGGATTACCAAACTTTGTACAATGATTGCAAACAGCAATTCGGCAACAGCGAAGGCGGTTTGGTTAAAATAGATTTGCTTCCCGGAAAGAAGGAAATGGACGAGGATGACGACCGCGATGAACTTTTTTGCCGACTGACATTGGAGAAAATCCTCGATGTTCAGCAACAAGGCTATAACCTTGAGGATATTGTGGTGCTTACGCGAAAAAGAGCCAAAGGAATCGTGGTTGCAGATTATCTCACATCCAATGGAATAGAAATTCTATCGTCGGAAACGCTGCTTATCGCGAATTCGTCAAAAGTGATTTTTGCAGTTGACACCTTGCGGTATTTGAAGAATCAAAGCGATGCGATGGCAAAAGCAAAAATGCTGACGTTCGTGTCGCAAGACATTCTGAAAAATGAATCGATCCATGAGTTTATTGTAAAGGGAATGTCGCTCAAAGCCGTCGAACTTGAAGATTATTTTAGGGAAATAGGGCTGCAATTTTCTTTGGAAAAGCTTCGGTCAATGGCGCTTTATGAAGCTTGCAACTATATTTTTTCCGGTTTCGGCATTGGCCAAAATGATGCTTATGTCCAGTATTTTCTTGATATAGCTTTAGAACAAGAGGCGCGAAACCAATCTGGCTTTGCCGATTTTATTGAATATTGGGACACTAATGCGCAAAAATTGAGCATTCCATCGCCCGAAGGTAAATCTGCAGTAAAATTAATGACGATTCACAAAGCAAAAGGACTTGAGTTTCCCGTGGTGATAATTCCATTTGCCGAAGAAGAATACGGGCGTTCGCCAAAAGACAGATTGTGGCTGGAATCTGGAAGCGAAGAATTTGGGGTGACCAAAATGCTGGTGAACCATACCAAGGCGGTCGAACAAATGGGCGAAAAAGCGAGCAAAGATTATGGATTGAAAGAAGAAGAAATCCGATTTGATAACATCAATATTCTATATGTTGCTTTTACGCGCGCTTCGGAACAATTGCACATCATCAGCGCGCTCAATATCTTGAAAAGTGGTGCGTTGGCATTGAACAATATGTCCTCGATCATCATTGAATTTTTGATGGCAAATGGCGTTTATGAAGAAGGCAAAATGGAGTACGTTTTCGGCAACGCCAACATTATTGAACCCAACGAAAAAGCATTCGCGAAAGCAGAAACCATCAATGGCACCTTTGAACGAATGCCTCGCGAGAACATCAAGATTGCCCAACGACAAGCCATGATGTGGGGTTCGGTCGCGGAATCCGCCATAGAATTTGGGAATGTGGTTCATCAAATACTTTCATTTATAGAAAAAAGAGAAGACATCGAGGTCGCCGTTCAAGAAGCTGTTGGAACTGGAATGATCAACGAAGGCCAGCGCGAACCGGTTTCGAATGCATTGTACAATGTAATCGATCATCCAGAACTTGCTGGTTACTTTAATTCGGGCAGAGTTCTGAACGAACAACCGATCCTGAACAGTTTCGGAAAAATTCTCGTTCCAGATCGTGTGGTCTTGGAAAACCAAAATGCATTATTGCTCGACTACAAGACCGGAACGCCTATGATCAAGCACAAAGAACAGGTTGAGAATTATAAAAATGCAATTGAATCAATGGGAATTCATGTATCCAAAATGAGGCTTGTATATATAGGAGAAGAAGTAAAAGTGATAAATTTGTAAAAAACCATAAAGAATGTACGGAAAAATCAAGGAACATCTCGCCGAAGAATTAAAATCAATTGAAGAAAACGGACTTTTTAAAAAAGAGCGCGTCATTGTATCTGAACAAGGACCAGAAATAAAAATCAGCACGGGCGAAACGGTATTGAATTTTTGTGCCAACAATTATCTAGGACTTTCATCTCATCCCGAAGTTATTCAGGCGGCAAAGGACACGATGGACACGCACGGCTTTGGAATGTCGTCGGTACGGTTCATTTGCGGAACGCAGGACATTCATAAGAAACTAGAAAAAAAGATTGCTGATTTCTACGGCACCGAGGACACTATTTTGTATGCCGCGGCCTTTGATGCCAACGGCGGTGTTTTTGAACCACTGCTATCGGACCAGGATGCGATTATTTCCGACAGCCTCAATCACGCTTCAATCATTGATGGCGTAAGGCTTTGCAAGGCGGCGAGATACAGATATGAAAACAGCAATATGGAAGACCTTGAGCAGCAGTTGATAAAAGCCAAAAATGCAGGCGCAAGGTTCATGTTAATCGTAACGGACGGGGTTTTCTCAATGGACGGTATTGTCGCACCATTGGACAAGATATGCGCGCTCGCCAACAAATATGATGCAATGGTAATGGTCGATGAATGCCACGCTGCTGGATTTATTGGCAAAACCGGGATTGGAACAATGGAGGCAAAAGGCGTGATGGGCGAAATCGATATCGTAACCGGAACGCTCGGAAAGGCTCTTGGTGGCGCGATGGGCGGCTATACAACAGGCAAAAAGGAAATTATCGAATTGTTGAGGCAGCGTTCCAGGCCATATTTGTTCTCCAATTCTTTGGCTCCGGCCATAGTGGGCGCGAGCATCAAGGTTTTCGAGCTGTTGGAAGGAAGCACAAGGCTTCGTGACAAGCTTGAAGAGAACACCAATTACTTCAAAAAAGAAATGAAAGCTGCGGGATTCGATATTGTTGAGGGAGATTCTGCTATTGTCCCGGTAATGTTGTACGACGCAAAACTTGCGCAAAAAATGGCAGAACTACTACTGGGCGAAGGTATTTACGTTATCGGGTTTTTCTTCCCGGTGGTACCGAAGGACAAGGCGCGGATAAGGGTTCAATTATCGGCTGCGCACACCAAAAATCACCTCGACAAGGCAATAAATGCTTTTAAAGTTGTAGGTAAAATTTTAAAAGTTATATAATATCCACTTTTACGGGCATAATGACCTATTTTTTAACATATAGTTTTGTAGTTATAAATTAACGTATTACTTTTGTTCGAGTAAAATATCGTAATCTAACAAAATTAAAGTATGAAACATTTAAACAAACTATTTGCTGCCGTGTGCATTTTTGCGGGACTCAGTTCGCAGGCGCAAGACATCGACAATCCGTGGGCTATCACTATTGGTGCCAATGCGGTGGACACGCGTATCAGTGCCGCCTCCAAACTTGAGGATCAAATCTCACAGTTTTTTAACGTTAAGGAATATTGGAACATCATTCCATCTGTTTCCTACATTACTGTCCAACGTCACATTGCAAATGGATTCGTTTTCGGTGTTACAGGATCGTTTAACAAAATCGATCGTTTTGTAAACCCTCGTACAACTGTTCCTGGAGAATACGTTGTTACGAACCCGGGCGATCTTAACTACTATGCAGCTGATGGTATGATCAAGTACAGTTTGGCTTCTGCACTTAAGTGGAAAGTAGTGGATCCATCCATCCATATTGGTGGTGGTTACACTTTCTTTGGTGATGCTTCTTATGGAACTGCAAATGGTGGTCTTGGCCTTACTTTCTGGTTCACAGAGATGGTTGGTCTTTCTTTGCAATCTACCTACAAATATTCATTCAACGATTCCGATGGTCGTGATCCGAGACTCGACGTTCCATCTCACATGCAGCATTTCGCTGGTATAACTTTCAAGTTTGGAGGAAAAGATACAGATGGCGACGGAATCTACGACAAAGACGACGCGTGTCCTGAAGTTCCAGGTTTAAAAGAATTCAATGGATGTCCTGACACTGACGGCGACGGAATACAAGATTCAGCAGATGCTTGTCCTAACGATTTCGGTCTTGCAGAACTGCAGGGATGTCCTGATAAAGATGGCGACGGAATAGCTGACAAAGATGATTCTTGCCCAGATGTTGCTGGTCCAAAAGAATTGAACGGTTGCCCTGATACTGACGGCGACGGAATTGCCGACAAAGATGACAAATGCCCACAAGTAAAAGGCCCACGTGAAAACGGAGGTTGCCCTTGGCCAGATACTGACGGCGACGGCGTACTTGACAAAGATGACAGATGTCCCGAAGTGAAAGGTACTGTTGCTAACAACGGTTGCCCTGAAATCACTGAAGAGCAAGTAAGGAAATTGAACGAATATGCAAAATTGATATTCTTCAACTCGGGCAAATCATCATTCATGCAACAAACCTACCCGGTACTCCAGTCTATTGTAGGTATTCTTAAAGAATTCCCGAACTCTAGATTTAGCCTTGAAGGTCACACTGATAGCGATGGTAAAGATGCCATGAACCAAACACTTTCTGAAGACCGAGCGAGAGCCGTTAAAGATTATTTGGTAGAAAACGGAGTATCTTTCGAAAGACTTTCTTCTATAGGTTACGGAGAAACAAAACCTATCGCAACCAATAAAACTAAAGCTGGGAAAGCACTCAACCGTCGTGTCGAGGTGAATTTGGTAAAATAATTCCAAAGCTTATTTGTGATATTAAAAACGCCCCACTTCGGGGCGTTTTTTTATTTTAGCACTATGCAGAACATAACATTCCTTCAGCAGATCGCCACCCAGCTTCTCGAAAACGCAGATGCAAATCTGCTTGACACCACCGTAGTGCTTCCCAATAAAAGGGCGAAAATCTTTTTGCTCGATGCCCTTTCGAGATTATCAGGTAAAACGATGTTCCCGCCCAAGATCATCAGCATCGAAAACCTTATCGGCGACATTTCTGGTCTGGCTACAATAGAACCAATTCCACTGCTGTTCAAGTTTTATGAAGTATATCTTAAACTCAATGCGACCACGATGCAGGATTTTGACCAGTTTGCAAATTGGGCGAAAACTTTGCTTCAGGACTTCAACGAAATTGACCGTTATCTTCTCGAACCAAAAGAAATCCTGACCTATTTAAAGGAAATTGACGACATCAAAAAATGGGGCGTCAACCCCAAAGATGCAACGCAATTGCTCAAGAACTATGTAGATTTTTGGAAAATGCTGCCCGCTTACTACGAAACTTTGAGAGCAGAGCTGCTGAATTCCAAAGTTGGTTACCAAGGCTTGATCTATCGAATCGCTTCAGAGAAGGTTGAAGATTATTTGACAGAAAATTCATCACAGCAGTTCGTGTTTGCAGGGTTCAACGCACTCAACGAAGCCGAGGAAAAAATTTTTAAGATGATGCTTGCCAGCGGTCGGGCAAAAGTATTTTGGGACATCGATGCCGTTTTTCTAAATGATGAAATGCACGATGCGGGGCTCTTTGCCAGAAAAATCAAAAGTGGATTTTCGCACTATAAAAGCCATGAGTACAATTGGATCTCTAATGAATTTTCCGAGCCAAAGAACATCTCCATCATTGGAACGCCGAAAAGTGTAGGTCAGGCCAAAATCGTGGGCGGGATTCTTGACGATCTTTTGAAGAATGGGAATGGAAATTTTGAATCCACGGCGTTAATTCTTGGTGAGGAAAACCTGCTTCCGCCATTGCTCAACGAACTTCCCGCTTCGGTAAAATCGGCAAACATTACAATGGGATATTCGGCAAAGAACAATCCCGTGCAGATTTTCGTGCACAAATACCTGCAGATGCATTCGAATGCAAACAAGCGCAATTCAGGTTCGTTCTACTATAAAGATGTGCTCGCCGTTCTGAAACACCCGCTCATTGAAACAGCTATTGATGCCGAAGAACCCACCGCGATTATCAATGAGCAGAACATAACTTTCGTTTCCCCGGACAAAATTCTTGCTTTTCATCCTAAGCCAAACAAACTGTACAAGGAAGTTTTTGCGCCATGGAATGACAATGTGGCCGAAATTGTCGAAAGACTTCTTGATATTTTAATGATTATCAAAGAAAATCTTACTTCGGAAAACGAAAATGAGCGCGTTACCAAAACGTATTTGTACGCCATCTTCAAAGTGGTGAACAAACTTTTCTCCTACTTTATTTCTAACCCTAAAACCGCTACCACATCTACGTTGTTGCCAATTTACCGACAGATTATTGACCTTGCCGAGATTTCTTTTGAGGGCGAACCGTTGACGGGACTTCAAATAATGGGCGTTCTCGAAAGCCGCGTTCTCGATTTTGACACCGTGATCATCACCTCGATGAACGAGGGGAAGTTTCCGGCGGGAAAAGCGCAGAATTCGTTCATTCCATATGATGTGAAACGTGAAAAAGGCTTGCCAACGTTCAAGGAGAAAGATGCGATTTATACTTATCACTTCTACCATTTGCTGCAGCGCGCAAAGAATATTTATTTGCTCTATAACACCGAAAGCGAAGGTCTTGATGCTGGCGAAAAAAGCCGTTTCATCACACAGTTGGAAATTGAAAAACGGCCGAACCACACGATTTCACACAAAATCATAGCCCCACGAATTCCTACAAATCCAAGCACAGAAATCGTTGTTCAAAAATCCCCCGCCGTTATCGAACGTTTGGAGGCAATTGCCGCCAACTATCTTTCGCCATCAGCCCTAAATTCATATGTCAGAAATCCTTTGCAGTTCTATTACGAGAAAGTTTTGCGCATTCGGGATATCGATGCCGTGGAGGAAAATGTCGCGGTAAATACTTTGGGGACAATCATTCATCAGGTTTTGTATGAACTTTACTTTTCGTTTGTTGGCAAAATACTGTCCTCAAAAGAAATCGAAAAACTATTGCCAAAAGTTGATGTTGAGGTCTTTAAACAGTTCAAAGTCATATATAAAGAAGGCGAAATCACGAAAGGGAAAAATTTATTGGCCTTTGAGGTCGCAAAACGATATGTCCATAATTTCCTGAAGCTGGAGCTCGAAAGTCTTGAGACGGACGAAATCGAAATTGTTCATCTTGAAAAGAAATTCGTCAGAAAACTGGAACATCCATTGCTAGAATTTCCCGTCAACATTGGCGGAACCGTTGACCGTATCGAAAGGCGAAACGGAGTGCTGCGAATCGTAGATTATAAATCTGGTCGGGTTGAAAAGGGAAGTCTTGTTTTGAAAAGTTGGGACAATTTTGCCTTTGAACCAAAAAACGATAAAATTATCCAGGTGTTGGCGTACGGTTATGTGTTCGCACAGGAATTTGAAAATGAATATTTTGAGGCGGGAATCATTTCCTTCAAAAATATGCGCGCCGGTTTTATGCCATTTGTTTTTAAAGGTTCGGAATGTGATTTTGGTTTGGTGACCAAAGAAATTCTGTCGGATTACATCAACGAGTTGGCAAAACTGATCGCAGAGATATTCGATGCTGAAATACCTTTTCAACAAAGTTGATGATATTCAGAATCTGATTTTGGAATAAATCTCGCACAAAGAATCAAAACTTTCAAAATGGCTCATGTGTCCGCCCTCAACGATCTTGAGCGAGGCAGATGTGCCTTCCACTTGTCTTGTGTGTTCATCAATCGGAAGAACGGGATCTTCCGTGCCTAAAATTAATGTGATTGGGATTTTGGATTGATGAAAAAGCAACTGTCTGTCAGGTCGAATCTTCATTCCTTCGAGTGCGGCGACTACGGATTGTAGCGGTGTTTTGAGCGCTTCGGTTTTAGTCGAGGTGATTTCGGAAGAGCATTTCTCACGATTGCTTTCCGCAAAAAGATTGGCGATTGACAAGTTTATAAAAGAGTTGTAATCTTTTTTCACAGCAACAATCGCGCGGTTACGGTTTGTCTTTTTTTCTGTTGAATCAGCCATTGCCGTTGAATTCTGAAGGACCAATCGCGAAACTTTCTCTGGGTACAATTCGGCGAAAGCCAACGCCACATAACCGCCCATTGAGTGACCAATTATCGCACATTTTTTTATTTTCAGATATTGAAGAACCGCAAACACCGCATCGGCGTGGTCTTCCATCAAATGTATGTAACCAATCGAACCACTTTCGCCGTGGCCCAAAAGGTCAATAGCGATCACGCGATATTTTGAGAGACAAACGGCAGCAAGCTTTCCCCACATTTTCTGATTCTCCAAGAATCCATGGAGCAGAACAACAACGTTTCCTGCACCAGTTTCTGAAAATTCAACGTTGATGCCCTTATAATGGATACTTGACATCTAACGGTAACTAGTCGGTGGTTGCACAAAATCAAGCATTCATCAAACGTTCAATATCGTCCGCTTCGATCGGTATATTGTTCATTAGGTTGAACGGCTCGCCTGTTGGTTGGATCACAATATCATCTTCCAAACGAATACCAAAACCTTCCGCCGGAACATAGATTCCAGGTTCGACCGTAAAAACCATATTTGCTTTCATCGGTTCATGCAAAAGCCCGTAGTCGTGCGTGTCCAGCCCGATGTGGTGCGATGTTCCGTGCATAAAATATTTTTTGTAAGCAGGCCAATCAGGCTTTTCGTTCTCAACATCGGCCTTGTCCAAAAGCTTCAGTCCCAAAAGTTCCGACGTCATCAATTTGCCCACTTCCTTATGGTATTCTTTCCACAAAGTGCCGGGAACAAGCATCGATGTTGCTTCGTTCTTAACGCGAAGCACTGCATTGTAAACTTCTTTTTGACGTGGTGTAAACCTTCCGGAAACGGGAATCGTTCGAGAAAGATCGCTCGAGTAATTGGCATATTCTGCGCCAACATCCAGCAAAATCAAATCGCCGGCCTTGCAGACCTGATTGTTTTCTATATAATGGAGCACGTTGGCGTTGTTGCCCGAAGCGATGATCGGCGTGTAGGCAAAACCCTTGGAACGGTTGCGGACAAATTCGTGCAAAAGTTCCGCCTCGATCTCATATTCCGTAACGCCCGGTTTTACAAAATGCAACAACCGCAAAATTCCTTTTTCGGTAATATCACAGGCTTTCTGCATCAATTCAATTTCCTCTGGCTCTTTTATCGAGCGGATGCGCTGCATTATCGGATTGCTCTTCGCGACAGCGTGCGCCGGGTATTTGTCCTTCCACCATTTTACGAATCTCGCTTCACGTGTTTCTGTTTCAACACTTTGGCGGTAATGTTCATTGGTGTTGATGTACATTGTTTCGGAATACGTCATCAACTCAAATAGTGTTTTCTCGAATTCATTGAGCCAATACACCGTCTTGATTCCCGAAACCTCGAACGCGCGTTCCTTGGTGAGTTTTTCGCCTTCCCAAACCGCGATATGGTCGTTGGTTTCCTTTAAAAAAAGCATCTCGCGCTGGTGTTCGTACGGCGCATCGGGAAAAATCACCAAAATGCTTTCCTCTTGATCAACGCCCGACAAGTAGAAAATATCGCGATGTTGCGCAAATGGCATCGTGCTGTCTGCGCTTATGGGATAAATATCGTTGGAATTGAAGACCGCGACAGAATTTTGTTTCATTTGCGCGGCAAATTTCTTGCGATTTTTTATAAAAAGTCGACTGCTGATCTGTTCGTATTTCATTGTGGGAAGTTTGAAGTGGCTGGCTTTCGCCAAATGGTTTTACAAATATAATCAAAGTCAATCTACAAGTTTGACTGCGCCAGTTCGGAATGATAATGGTTTATTGGAGCAGTTGCTTCCAATTCAAGAATGATTTAAACCAAAGTTGAGCATTCGCAATTTTGAATTTTACAAAAAAAAAAAATTCAGTGTTCCAAATTCTGCGAGCATCATGGCGGGCAATCGGATTTCTTTATTGCAAAATTTGCCACGGAGCCCTGCTCAGAACTTAAGGTAAAGGAGAATCCAAATGCGCCGAAGGCATTGCTGTACCCAAACCCGGCGCAGGATTTTATCAATCTGGAGGTGGAGGAAAAAACTTCGTTCTCCATCTAAAATCCGCAGGGAGTTGTTGAAATCGGGAAGTATCGACAAGGGCAATGGAAGCATTGATGTTGATGGGCTGGCGAGCGGGGTCTATTTTGTGAAGCTTAATGGTGGTCAGACCATCAACTTCATCAAGAAGTAGGCAAATTGAAAAATTAAAAGATTGAAAGATTGAATCCCGATTGCTATCGGGTGCTAAAAAAACTAAAAAACCCGCGAGCGATCGCGGGTTTTTTTACTCCAAATATTTCCAGATTATAAAAATAGACGTCAATATGCTCGTACGTTTGCGGGAAGTTGCGTACGCTGATATTGTATGCACTTGCGGATTGCAATAATTCTTTTGCAATAATTCGATAACTTTGAAAATGATTCAAAGAAATTCGATGAAAGTTTTCACAGGCACAATTATTCCAAAACCATCGACGAAATTTTTTGTCGCGGGAATACTGATGTTATTGTTCTCCCAAAATATCTTCGCTCAACCAAAACCCGCCTACGAAATATTTACAGAAGATGGTAAAAAAGTCAATTATGGCAAGATGCTTTCAAAATGCTCCAATGCAGAAGTCATTCTTTTTGGCGAATACCATGACAACCCCATTTCGCACTGGCTCGAGATCTCATTGGCAACAGACTTGTCCGATCGTGTCCCGATTGCCCTTGGCGCGGAAATGCTCGAAGCCGATGATCAAATGAATGTAAACAAATACTTGATGGGCAAATTGAACAGGAAAGCGCTGGACTCTCTTGTTCGGCTGTGGCCAAATTATCAAACGGATTATGAACCACTGGTCGAACTCGCAAAGTTGCGAAAGCTCAAATTCATCGCCACGAATGTTCCGCGAAGGTTTGCCAGCAAAGTTTACAAAGAAGGATTTGAAAGCCTTGATGAACTTTCTGATGAAGAAAAATCGTGGATTGCGCCATTGCCGATTTTTTATGATGCGAACGCGCCCGGATATTTGAAAATGCATCAGGAAATGGGCGGACACGGTGGCGATAACCTTCCAAAAGCACAGGCAATCAAAGATGCGACAATGGCTTATTTCATTCTTGAAAACCTCAATCCCAATGGTTCGTTCCTCCATTTCAACGGCACGTACCACAGCAATAATTACGATGGAATATTTGCTTATTTAAAACGGGTAAAGCCTTATTTGAAGATTCTGACAATAGCAACTGTCGAGCAAAAAAGCGTGAGCAAATTAGAGGCTGAAAACGTAAAACTGGCTGATTTCATCATTGTCATTGATGAAAAGATGACCAAAACCTATTGACTTTCGTTCAACTCGAAATGCGCCTCCACTCTTGAATATTCAACAATTCATAATCCTTTGTCAATCCCTTTAAACTCATTATAAATTACATTTAAAAGGTTGTAGCGTCGGCGTATTAACTGTATTTTTGTTTGATTTTAAAAAACAACCTATCTTATTTTTATGGCGCAATCTACCATTCTAAAATCTTCGATCGCGAAGAAAGTAGTGATGTCACTCTCCGGTCTTTTTTTAATTCTGTTCCTCGCACAACACTTTTTTATCAATTTTGTCTCAGTATTCGGGCCAAAAAACTTTAACCTCATTTCGAACTTTATGGGTTACAATCCATTGGTTCAATATATTGTGCAGCCCATTTTGATTGCAGGACTTATTGTTCACTTTGTGATGGGAATCTATCTTGATTACCAGAACAGAAAAGCGCGCCCGATTTCTTACCAAAGATATGACACGGCGTCCAACTCATCTTGGATGTCACAGCACATGGTTTTGACCGGACTTGTGGTTCTTGCATTTCTCGGACTTCACCTTTACGATTTTTGGTGGCCAGAAATCAGTTACAAATATGTTGCGGTCAGCGAAATAGTCGCCGACAGGTATTATAATGAATTGGTTCACAAATTTGCGAACCCGATAAGAACAGCACTTTACTGTGTGTCATTTGTGCTATTAGCGTTGCACCTTTTGCACGGATTTTATTCTTCCTTCCAGTCGGTTGGTTTTAACAACAAATATTCAAGAGCACTTTCTAAATTTGCTTACGCTTTCTCGATTTTAGTGCCGGCAGGATTCATCTTCATTGCACTTTTCCATTATTTCAACAATCACTAAAACCAACAATATGGCTTTGGATGCAAAAATTCCCGTAGGTCCGATCGCGGACAAATGGACAGATTATAAAGATCATATCAACCTTGTGAACCCGGCTAACAAGCGAAACCTCGACATTATCGTTGTGGGAACCGGACTCGCAGGAGGTTCTGCCGCGGCGACGCTTGCCGAGCTTGGATATAACGTAAAGGCATATTGTTTTCAAGATTCCCCACGACGGGCACATTCCATCGCCGCTCAGGGCGGAATAAACGCGGCCAAGAACTATCAAGGTGATGGCGATTCGGTTTTCAGATTATTCTATGACACCGTTAAAGGTGGCGATTACCGTTCTCGCGAAGCAAATGTTCACCGTCTGGCCGAAGTTTCTTCAAATATCATCGATCAGTGCGTGATGCAAGGTGTACCGCTCGCTAGGGAATATGGTGGACTTCTCGACAACAGATCTTTTGGCGGAACATTGGTATCGCGAACTTTTTATGCAAAAGGTCAAACGGGCCAACAGTTATTGCTCGGAGCTTATTCAGCAATGAACCGTCAGATTGGCCGCGGAAAAATCAAGATGTACAATCGCCACGAAATGCTTGATCTCGTGGTCGTAAATGGCAAGGCGCGCGGCATTATTGCCAGAAATCTTGTCACCGGCGAGATCGAAAGACATTCGGCGCACGCTGTGGTAATCGCATCGGGCGGATATGGCAACGTGTTTTTCCTTTCTACAAACGCGATGGGAAGCAATGCAACGGCGGCATGGAAAATTCACAAACGAGGCGCATATTTTGCAAATCCTTGCTATACGCAGATCCATCCAACGTGTATTCCGGTTTCGGGCGATAACCAGTCAAAGTTGACATTGATGTCCGAATCATTGAGAAATGACGGACGGATCTGGGTGCCAAAAAACATCGAAGATGCCAAGGCGATTCGCGAAGGCAGTAAAAAACCAACAGAATTGACCGAGGACCAGCGCGATTACTATCTCGAGAGACGATATCCATCATTTGGAAACCTCGTGCCGCGCGATGTTGCGTCGCGTGCCGCCAAGGAAAGATGCGATGCGGGGTTTGGAGTCAACAAAACAGGTCAGGCCGTTTATCTTGATTTTGCCTCGGCAATTCAACGATACGGAAAAGAACAGGCCTTTATCAAAGGGCTTGACGCGACTGACAATGAAATCGTGACTAAACTTGGTACTGAAGCTATCGAGGACAAATATGGCAACCTTTTTCAAATGTACGACAAGATCGTTGACGAAAATCCGTACAAAACCCCAATGATGATTTTCCCGGCGGTTCATTATACAATGGGCGGCACTTGGGTCGATTATAACCTGATGACCACGATTCCGGGCTGCTTTTCTATCGGCGAATCAAACTTTTCCGATCACGGCGCCAACAGGCTCGGTGCTTCTGCACTTATGCAAGGTCTTGCCGATGGATATTTTGTCTTGCCTTACACCATTGGAGATTATCTTGCGCCGGATATCAAAATGGGCGAAATCCCGACCAACAATAGGGAATTTGAAGAAGCCGAAAATAATGTTAGAGATCAACTTACGAAATTGATCAACAACAATGGGAAATATTCGGTGGACCATTTCCATAAAAAGCTTGGCAAGATAATGTGGGACAAGGTCGGAATGGCCAGAAACGCGGTAGGTCTCAATGAAGCAATTACCGAAATCGCAGAACTTCGCGAAGAATTCTATCGCGATGTTCGTGTCAACGGCGTTATGAACGACCTGAACCAAGAGCTCGAAAAAGCAATGCGCGTTGCGGATTTCCTTGAGCTTGGAGAGCTTTTTGCCAAAGATGCCCTTCACCGCAATGAAAGCTGTGGCGGACACTTCCGCGAAGAATATCAAACGCCGGAAGGCGAGGCGCTTCGTGACGATGCAAACTTTGCGTACGTTGCGGCGTGGGAATATACGGGAAAACCTGCTGATGCCATTTTGCACAAAGAGCCATTGGAATTCGACAACGTCAAACTCGTTCAGCGAAGCTATAAATAGAATCAAGAAGTTGGGCGACCAATGTGATTTTCAAAACAACAAAAGATGAAACTCAATCTAAAAATATGGCGACAGAAGAACGCCAAGGAATCCGGCAAAATCGTTGATTATCCTATCGATGGCATAGATGGCGATATGTCATTTCTGGAGATGATGGACGTGCTCAACGAAAAACTGATTGTTGATGGCGGTGAGCCGGTTGCTTTTGACCACGACTGTCGCGAGGGAATCTGTGGGTCCTGCGCGATGCAGATCAACGGCGAACCGCACGGACCAGATCGCGGCGTCACCACTTGTCAATTGCACATGCGAAAGTTCAAGGACGGCGATACCATTCACATCGAGCCGTTCAGAGCGCGAGCTTTCCCGGTCATCAAGGATTTGGTAGTGGACAGAAGCTCGTTCGATAGAATTCAACAGGCCGGTGGATTTATCTCCGTAAACACTTCGGGAAACCCCGTCGATGCCAACACGATACCAATCCAAAAATTCGATGCCGACAGAGCATTTGACGCTGCAACCTGCATTGGATGCGGCGCTTGCGTAGCAACCTGCAAAAATGCCTCTGCAATGCTCTTTGTGTCCGCGAAAGTTTCCCAATTCGCGCTTTTGCCTCAGGGACGCATCGAAGCAACCGAAAGGGTTCTGAATATGGTCCATCAAATGGACGCCGAAGGATTTGGGAATTGCACCAACACCGGCGCTTGCGAAGTGGAATGTCCGAAGGGAATTTCATTGGAAAACATCGCCAGGATGAACCGCGAATACCTTTCGGCTTCGGCCAAATAGGCATTGGATTTATAAATATTGACGCATCCGTTTTGGTATGCGTTTCTTTTTGCGCGCCGCGCCTTTCACTGTATCATTTTAGGACCTCTGAAAAAAGTGCACTTTAACTCGCTAGCGTTTGACCATCTGCAAGATAAAGTTTTGGTGCTTTGGCTATTTTAGATATCATTAATTTCACAAAATGTTTATAAAAAGAAAAATATGCAAAGTCGTCGCGTGTATTTTTGCTATCGAGATCAAAATTGATTATTCAAGATGAAAATCTGCCTCATACAGTTTGATATTGTTTGGAAATCTCCAAAAGCCAATCTAGAATCTATTTCCAAGCGCATTGCCGATCCTAAAAATGGAGATGTGGACTTGTTTATTCTGCCAGAGTTGTTCACGACCGGGTTTGTGATGGATCCGGAAACTGTCGAAAATCATCAGGATGAAACGGTTGGTCAACTTCAACATTTGGCGAAAGCGAAAAACGCCGCGATAACCGGAAGCATTGTTTGGAACGAGAACGGGAAATTCCACAACAGATTGCTTTTCATTTTTCCATCGGGCGAATTACAATTTTATGACAAACGCCATCTTTTCTCGCTTGCTGGCGAACAAAATTCATTTGAGAAAGGCGGCGAAAGTATTTTGATCGAGTATAAAGGTTTCCGAATTCGACCGATAATTTGCTACGATCTGCGGTTTCCGGTCTTTTGCAGGAATGACAATGATTATGATTTGCTGATAGTCGTCGCAAATTGGCCCGAAGCGAGAATCGATGCTTGGAACGCACTTCTGAAAGCCCGTGCGATCGAAAACATCTGCTATGTCGTGGCTGTTAATCGAATTGGAATTGACGGAAATGACGCCAAATATTCCGGCGATTCGCAGGTGATCGATCCTTTGGGAAAATTTCTGACACACCCTTTCGGCGAAAGCTGCAATAATACAAGTCACTTGCACAAAGATGAATTGCTTCAAAACAGAAAGCATTTTGGTTTCCTCAACGACCGCGATGATTTCATCCTCCAAGATCGATAGCTTGTTCGACATCCCAATTTTCGCGGACATCGACGGCCTTGTCAAAATAAAACACGTCTTCGCTTTGTCGTTTTGCAAGAAAATTTCCCGCATCCCATATCTTGTTGCCGTTCGCATCATAGATAATTCTGATTGTATATAGATTGGGTGGAATATTTAAAAAATCGACAGTATTTGAACTTTCAGAATATTCCATCGCGACCAAATCGCCCTTCGCATTGGTCAGCTCCACTATTATTGGGTAGGTTTTAACATTATCTAGCACAATCTTCAAGTTACCAAATTCCGCAAGATTTCCGGTTTTTAACCGGAACCTGAGCGTATCGTTTTTATTGCCATAAAAATCCTCCAAAGCACCAGGCAAAAAAGTCAATGTGTATGCCTGAACCGGTTCTTTTTTGAATATAAAATGAATTTGCTGCGATAGCGAATCATATTTAGTGCTGAAATCAACCGCCAAAGAATCTTTTTGCCTCAACGATATCTTGTCACTATTTATGGTATTCAGTGGAATTGACGACTCGACAATAAAATCATCTCGGAAAGCCAGAACGCCAGCGGTAACGGCTTTCACGCTCAAGGTGTCAGTCTTCATCTTGCGCAATTTTAAGATCAAATTCTCCTTGTTGAACGAATCTTTCCGCAGCATCAATCTCAACGAATCTGCATCTGTCGGTTCGAACCAGATTTGCACCGAATCTTTCTTTGCAACATTGGTAATTGTTGAGCGTAATTTCTTATCGCCATTGTAAAGCGCCGCAACAATATTTTCCGGCGTCCCTTCAATCGGGATAAAGGCACGATTGGATGACGCTTGAATTGGCCGTGATGCCTTGAAATCAAGTACTTCTTTGAATAAGCTCAAATCATAAATTGAATCTGACGGAACTGTCACGTATTGTTTTCTGAAGGCAATCTTTTCCCTTTTTGGATCATACTTATAATTGGAGTTCAAATCCTTAAGGGCAACCAACAAGTACTTTCCAGCTTTCAGATTTTCAAACTTGAATGTTGTCGCACTGTCGAGCGTGCTCGTCACGTAGCGCGGCGGTTTCTTGTATATTATTGAATCGTTGAAGTCGTCGTTTACATCATATAATTGTACCGAAACATATGAATCTACACTTTTTGTAAGGGCATCTTTCATTGTTCCTTTCAGCGTAAGGGAATCAATATATTTTCCCGTAGAGAAAACATATTTGTAGTTTCTAAAAGCATTGCTCTCATTGTTGTCTGAGATGCTTTGGCCAAAATTTATGCTGTAAGTGGTGTTCTCTCGTAAGGTGTCCACAAATTTTATGGAAATAGTTTTGCTCGCCGTGGTCGGTTTGATGATCGGCGCATTTACCATCGGCGGAGAAACGATCACTTGTTTGTTTGCATCCTTTATCTTCACATATTCGTCAAAATTCAGCTTTATGAGGTTTCCCTTGAATTCTGTCGAGAGGTTTTTTGGAAAGCTCGATTTCAAAACCGGAGCTAAAGTATCTTTCAATCCACCGGAAATCGTCCCACGTTTGGCGCAGGCCGATAAAAGTATCAACAATAAAAGTATTGCGAACCGCTTGGTCAAGATCATAAAATTTTGATGTACAAAATAACGACTTTTCATCCGCAACTCAATAATAATCTTCGCGATGGCGTATCATGATTGTGTCATTGCCATACAAGCTATACTCACCTTTAAGTCGGGAATCCGCAGAAGTTCGCGGCAACAAGCTTCGAGTGTTGCACCGGTCGTGAGCACATCGTCAACAACCAAAAAATGTTTCCCCATCTGGGAATTGTCATCGGTCACGCCAAAAATATTTTCGGTAACGGCCGCGCGGTTCAGCAGGTTTTTGCTCGCCTGGGTTTTTAGATAGACATTTCGTTGCAAAAGTTTGTCATTGTATTCGATTGAAAGATTGCGGGCTATGCTTTTTGCGAATCTTTCCACTTGGTTGTAACCACGTTCTCGCAACCTTTTTTTGTGCAATGGCACCGGAATGACGCAGTCGAATGTCGGCGCGATTTTGCATTGGAGCAATTCCGCCGAGAACCAATCGCCCACGAAGTCGCCAATTTCCTGATGTCCGCGATATTTCAAGTGGTGAATCAATTGCTGAACAATGCCCTGTTTGTGAAAATACAACAGCGCTGCAACAAACTCGACGGGAATCCGGCCATAGAATTTCTGGAAAGCATCATTTTCCTTTTGCACAAAATGCAAAGTGAGCGGAAGATTGTGCCGACAAACAGTGCAGAGAATGTTCTCGCCCAAAAGCAAAATCGTGCTGCAACCCGCGCAGGCATCGGGATAAAAGAGATTTAGAACGTGGGAAAGATATTTTGCCTGCATATTTTATAAATGTATAAAAAACAATTTTGCAAGGGTTCGGTGCGACCACTTTTTATATTTTTGCACCACTATGGCAAAACAAGAAGATATTTTCAAGAACGTTATTTCGCACGCTAAGGAGTACGGTTTCATATTTCCGTCAAGCGAGGTTTATGACGGACTCAGCGCGGTTTACGATTACGCACAGAATGGCGTCGAGCTCAAAAAGAACATTCGCGAATATTGGTGGCAGGCGATGGTTCAGCTCAACGAGAACATCGTTGGTCTTGACGCCGCGATTTTGATGCACCCAACAACGTGGAAAGCTTCTGGCCACGTTGACGCTTTCAACGACCCATTGATCGACAACAAGGATTCCAAAAAACGTTTCCGCGCCGATGTTCTCATTGAGGATTATGCCGAAAAATTGAGCCAAAAAGCGGCAAAGGAAATCGAGAAAGCCCGCGCCCGATACGGTGATGCTTTCAATGAAGAAGAATTTGTGATGACCAATGATCGCGTTTCTGGATATAAAAAGCGAGAACGTGAAATTTTGGAGAGAATGGGCAAGTCGCTTGGCAGTGGTGACCTCGAAGATGTTAAAAATCTTATCGACGAGCTTGAAATTGCCGATCCTGACACCGGTTCTAGAAACTGGACCGAAGTACGTCAGTTCAATCTTATGTTCGGAACAAAACTTGGCGCTTCTGCCGATAGCGCGATGGATCTTTACCTTCGCCCGGAAACGGCTCAGGGCATTTTTGTGAACTTTTTGAATGTTCAGAAAAGTGGCCGGATGAAATTGCCTTTTGGAATCGCGCAAACGGGTAAAGCATTTAGGAATGAAATTGTTGCCAGACAATTTATTTTTAGGATGAGAGAGTTTGAACAGATGGAAATGCAATATTTCGTTAAACCGGGCGAAGAATTGAAATGGTATGAACATTGGAAAGAAGCGCGTCTCAAATGGCATCTTTCGCTTGGACTGGGAAAGGAAAAATACAGGTTTCACGACCACGAAAAATTGGCGCACTACGCTAACGCCGCCACTGATATTGAATTTGATTTTCCGTTTGGTTTCAAGGAACTAGAGGGAATTCACTCTCGAACGGACTTTGATTTAAAAGCGCATGAATCTTTTTCGGGCAAGAAGCTGCAGTATTTTGACCCAACTGTCAACGAAAATTATACACCTTATGTCGTTGAAACATCTGTTGGCCTTGACAGAATGTTCCTTGCTGTTTTTGCGTCTTCATTAATTGAAGAAATTTTGGAAGATGGCTCGAGTAGAACATTGTTGAAGCTTCCGTCAATTTTGGCTCCGACCAAAGTTGCGGTTTTTCCACTTGTTAAAAAAGACGGTTTGCCCGGAATAGCCTATGAAATAGTAGATATGCTTAAATGGGATTTTACGGTAAGCTATGACGAAAAGGACGCAGTTGGGAGAAGATATCGGCGTCAAGATGCATTGGGAACGCCATTTTGCGTGACCGTTGACCATCAAACGCTCGAGGATAAAACAGTTACGATTCGCCACCGCGATTCGATGCAGCAGGACCGAGTAAAAATTGATGAAATAGCTGGTATCGTTAATGCGGCAATAGCTTTAAAAAAGTGGCTGGATAAAGTGTAAACAAATACTTTAATTCCTTCGCTGCCCTATAAAGTCAGATGGTTTTCCCGAAAACGCTTTTCTGATTGTTTTGTCGAATTCCATTTCATGTTTATCAATCTCTTGGTTGATATTGGTAAAAGCGAGTTCTTCTCGTTGATAGAATTTTGGGAAATCAATATGAAGCTGTCGATCGATATCCGATAGGCTATAGTTGCATTTTTTGATGACCTTACCAATCTTAGTTGCAAATTCCTGCAGTTCATAATTCTGCGTTTTTACATAGCCTTCTTTTGAGATATACGCTCTCTTTGGAGAACTCGACCGAAGGTTGGCGAACATTGAATTTGGGATTCGCATAAAAATCATATCATAAACCAAGTTAGCCAGCAACGCCTCGTTGCCGATAGCCGTTCTCCAATTTAAATCTGCGACCTTTAATGCATTTTCGTAAAAATTGTCATTCAGGACAATTGCCCAATAAATTTCTTCGCGAGGTTCTTGATCGATCATGAACGCTACAAGTTTTTCCTTTACCGTCAACTTCAGATTCAAAAATCCCGAATTTTTGTCAATCTGCATTTTGAGCGTATCGAAAGAGAATGCATCAAAGAGTTTCTGTGCCTGCTTTGCAATTGGTATTTGCGTGGAAAGCAGAAAACCGTGTGCCTTTGCTACAATAATCTCTGCGCATATCGCGGGAATTAGCTCAAGACTGTAAACAAGTTTGCTTTTCCCGCTTGTCAAAGTCATCTCGATGGGATTTTCGATTGCATTGATCAGCTCGGGCGAAACATCGGTATATCTCGAGATGTTCGTGATCAGCATTGAAATGAAATCCGGATTTTTTGAGTTTCCGACCAGATATTTGACAAGATCGGACCGCAGCATCGCATATTTTCCATTTGGCAGGATGTGCGCTTCCCAAGATTGACCGGCAAGTTGTGGTTTTTTGTGGGTTGAAAATACCGGTTTCATTGTCTTGTCTTTAGTTCTTGCAACCAATCGCTCATGTTTTTGGTGCTATCCTTCAAAACCGTAGGCGCAATTTCGGTTTTTATCTGTCGCGCACGCGTTTTCCTGATTTTGGCAGTTCCAAAATATGCCCTAATCCTTTCGATCATATACCAAGCGGTTTTTTGGGTAATCATAATCTTTTGACCCAAGGCTACCGATGTCATCGATGGATTTTCACTGGTCATTAAATATATCGCGGCAAACCATTTTGTGAGGGGAATCCGAGAATTGTGAAAAATAGTGTTGGTCTTTACGGTGAAATACTTTTTGGTTGCGCTGCAGCGAAATTTATTGTCCTTGCACACGTATATTCTGCCGTGATCTACAAATGGGCTTTCGATATTTCCATTCCATCGCAATTCTGTAAGATAATCCATACAAGATTGCTCTGTGGGGAAAACTTTGTTCAAATCTTCTATACACTCTATTAATTTTGGTAGGATACTCTCCATATTTTTGACCGTTCAACATTTGATTGGCGCTAATTTATAAATAATTGTGTAACAAAGTATATAATCAATGCAATTGACCGGTTTTTAAATCTTGCCTACTGCAATTGGTCGTTTAATTGTGCGCTTGATGTGGCTTTTGACAATTTGTTAAAATCGTGAACGATCGCAATGAATTTTAGACCGTTTATAATTTTATTTTAGCCAAAATTTAGTCCGCTTTCCCCGAAGCTACCTATATGATTGCCTGCCTGAAACAATTGGAGATTCATGGCATTGAAGTTTGTGATAATTGATGATAACGCTGCTGCGATCGAAGCAACCATTGCTTTGACCGCACAGTTCCCGCATTTGACGCTGGTGGGAACGGCAACAAATTTTGCTCATGCCATAGATTTGATTCTATCCACACGGCCTGATCTAGTTTTTTTGGAAATCGCGCCCTTAGACGAAAGCAGCAAGCTTTCATTGGCGCTCATCGATGGGTTGCACAGATACCTAAAGCGGATCCCAAAAATAATTACAACGGCAAACGATACTTCTGCCGCGTTCGAGGCCTTTCAGTATGAGGTGCTCGCATTTTTGGCAAAACCTCTAAAGCCTGTGGATGTGCTCAAAAGCATTTTAAGGTTCGAGCGCAGCGTTGACGACTATCTTCTGCTTCCCGCGCCTAGTCAGGAAATTCTGCAAACAAGCCTTGAAGCATCCAATAATATTGATTCTGGCACGCTTCTTCACGACCGAAATGTCTCGATTTCGGATATCGCGGAAGAAAGCATAGAAGGTGTCGAATCAAAATCAACCCACCGCACTCCATCCGTGAAAATTGAGAATTCAATAGCAGACGAGCAACCGTTGATTATCTGTGTAAAGTCTTATGGTGATTATCGTTTTATTGAAGCCACGGACATCTGCTATCTCCAAGCGGACAACAACTCTACGGACATTCACCTCAAAAACGGCGAAATGGTGACCGCGTACAAAACCTTGAAGCACTTCGAGAATCTCTTGGAAGCGCCATTCGTGCGGATCCACAACAGTTACATTGTCAATATGAGCTACGTCTCCCGAATCCATACGGGCAATGCTGTCTGTTATCTAAAACACTCAACCACCAAATTGCCCTTCTCCAAATCCTACAAGGACAATGTTGACGCGATCATCAGCAGCATCACAAATGGCAATTATTTGGAAATTTAAGATTTCGTTCACACTTCATACTTGTATCATCCACTCACAAACGACGCTAATCCACTATAAACGCAGGGTTTTTCATTTTTGTTCGTGATATCTGTGCTAGGTTTACATCGTGATACAGAATCACGTAATCATATAAACGTACATATACAAACACAAAAAACAAACAAACATGAAAAACGCTATTTTGACTTTTGGATTGTTCTCCTTAGTAATGATTTTGACATCTTTTACTTCAATGAACGAAATTGGGGGAGTTAAGCCACCTATCGGTGACTATACTTCGGAAATCGGCGGGGTTAAACCACCCATCGGTGACTATACTTTTGAAATCGGCGGTGTTAAGCCCCCTATTGGAGATTATACTACTGAAATTGGTGGAGTGAAACCGCCAATCGGAGACTAACTTTCCCCCAAACAATATTGTAAACTATCGCCTAGGCGGTAGTTTTTTTTTGTATTTATATTACATTTGGAGAAAATTGATTAATTGAGAGTTTGGTCTTTAATATTAATTCTTGCAATATCCGTAAGTTGTCGTCAGGATAAGTCTCAGATGATTTCATCTTCTTCAAAGAAGGATTCTGTTGATTTATATTTGAGCAAAAAAGTAAAATCAACCTATACCAGTGATCAAATAGACATAAAATTAAATTCACTTT
>JBBSUW010000006.1:0-51450 GCA_038234025.1 Flavobacteriales bacterium | reverse complement strand
AAATCTTTAGAATTGTTGCCAAGAACCTTCATCCGGATGTCAATCCAAACCTGACCGATGAACAAATCGAAATTTGGCATCTTTTCTATGCGGCTTACAAAAGCGGCAGCCTTGATCAAATGAAAGCGCTGCAGATTGTCTATCAGGAAGAGTTGCAACAGGCGGATAAAAATATTGAAGACCTTTCAGAAGATGAATATCTGCTGCAAATAGAAATGCTGAAGCAAGGGATAAAAGAAATAGAACGGCAGATAAAAGAAGCAGAAGCAGAATTTCCATTTACCATTGCCGATTTGATTCGGGATGATGAGTGGGTAACAGAGCAGCAAGACATCATAAACAAAGAAATAGAAGAATTGAAGGGCAGCGTGACAGAACTGAAAAATAATTACGAACTAATAAAAAAATGCTATGAGTGAAGAAAACAACTTTGGCGTGAGCAAAACCGATCCTGCATTTTTAAAATTAATCAACGATGGCAGCATTACTTTCAAGGCCTTTGAAGAAGATATTTTGGCGTTGTCTTCCATTGTAGCGGGCACGTCATACGTGAATTTAAGAGAAATAGAAAAGGAAATTATCCTGAACGAATCTTCATTGCAGCTAAAAAGAGAGCCCACAAATGAATATGATAAATTTGCAATATTGGTATTGTTCAATGAACACAAACTGGGATTTTTGCCAAAATCCAAAAATCAGACCATTGCAAGATTAATGGATGCCGGCAAACAATTTTATGCCAAAGTAACGAGCAAGGAATGGGAAGGAACTTGGCTGCGCATAGATCTGGAGGTGTTTTTAAAAGATTGAATACAGCTCGACCGCGCGGATAATCTCATAGCGCGGATTTCCGAATCAGTGTACAAACAATGAAGAAAATCAGGATCGAACTTTTAAAATTTGCAAATGCACGCGGATTGGACAAAACCTTTTGCCCATCTGAAGTCGCGGGCCACTTGTTCCCTGACAATTGGGCAGAAAAAATGGATGATGTGAGAAAAGCTGCCGATACCTTAGTTCAAGAAAACCAAATGGTGGTGATGCAAAAAGGAGAGGTAAAAAATGAACTGCCCTCACAACTGAAAGGGCCGATTCGGTTGCGGTTGAGAGAATAAACCTCGAAGAGTTGGTAATGAGGATACAAATTTAGGATGATGTTTTTAAATTTTTAAATCCTTCAATCTTTCAATTTCCTACCTACTCAAATACATCTTCCTTCTGCTATAAAGCTCATAAAACTGATCATCCTTCAGATCAACAATAAACAAAATACTCTCGCCCGTGGATTTCATTTCAGGGCCGAGCGCCTTGTTGACGTTCTGGAATTTTGAGAAAGAAAACACCGGTTGCTTTATAGCATAGCCCGTCAATTGCGGGTTGAAAGTAAAATCCGTTACCTTATTATGACCGAGCATCACCTTCGTGGCATAATTCACATACGGTTCGCCATAAGCTTTTGAGATGAAAGGCACCGTTCTGGAAGCGCGCGGGTTGGCCTCGATGATGTAAACAATATCGTCCTTGATGGCAAACTGCACATTGATCAAACCAACCGTTCGCAGCGCGATCGCGATCTTTTTGGTGTGGTCTTTTATTTGTTGCATCACAAATTCGCCAAGATTGAAGGGCGGCAAAGTTGCATTTGAATCGCCAGAATGGATGCCGCAAGGTTCGATATGCTCCATGATCCCGATGATGTAAACATTTTCGCCATCGCAGATTGCATCGGCCTCGGCCTCGATCGCGCCATCAAGATAATGGTCGAGCAAAAGTTTGTTGCCCGGAATATTTTTGAGCAGATCGATAACGTGCTCTTCAAGTTCCTGTTTGTTGATCACGATTTTCATTCCCTGTCCGCCAAGAACATAAGACGGGCGCACCAAAAGCGGAAAGTCAAGAACGTCGGCAAGCGCGGAAGCTTCATCAGCCGTTTCGGCAATGCCGAATTCCGGATAAGGAATGTCAAGCTGTTGCAAAAGTTCGGAAAATCGACCGCGGTCTTCGGCAAGATCGAGCGCATCGTACGAGGTTCCCAAAATCTTGATGCCGTATTTGTGAAGTTTCTCGGCAAGTTTCAACGCGGTCTGACCACCAAGCTGAACGATGACGCCCTCGGGTTTTTCATGGCGAATGATGTCATAGATATGTTCCCAAAATACAGGTTCAAAATATAATTTGTCGGCAATGTCAAAATCTGTCGAGACCGTTTCCGGATTGCAGTTGATCATGATCGCTTCATAGCCACATTCCTTCGCGGCAAGCACGCCATGAACGCAAGAATAATCGAATTCGATGCCCTGCCCGATCCTGTTTGGACCCGAACCGAGCACCACAACTTTCTTTTTGTCCGAAACAATGCTTTCGTTCTCAACATATTTAGTTCCGTCCGGTCGCTCAATCTCCGCCTCGAATGTGGAATAATAATAAGGTGTTTCCGCTCTGAATTCCGCCGCGCAAGTATCGACCAATTTATAAACGCGGTTCACGCCAAGCTTCTCGCGAAGGTTGTAAACCTGGCTTTCGAGACAACCGAGCATGTGCGCGATCTGTCTGTCGCCATATCCTTTTTGTTTTGCCTCGAGCAAAAGTTCTTTCGGCAGATCGTCGATTATATATTTCGAGATTTCCTTTTGCAAAAGATGGAGTTCTTCATATTGCTTGAGAAACCACATATCTATTTTGGTGATCTCGTGAATCCGACTCAACGGAATCCCCATTTGGATTGCATCAAAAATCACAAAAACACGGTCCCAAGAAGGATTTGTCAGTTTGCTGATGATCTGATCGTAATCTTTGTAACCTTTTCCGTCGGCGCCGATGCCATTTCTTTTTATTTCGAGTGATTGCGTGGCTTTGTGCAATGCTTCCTGAAAAGACCTTCCAATGCCCATGACCTCGCCAACAGATTTCATCTGGAGTCCGAGCGTGCGGTCCGCGCCCTCGAATTTGTCGAAATTCCACCGCGGGATTTTTACGATAACATAATCCAATGTAGGTTCAAAAAGCGCCGAAGTGTTTTTGGTTATCTGATTTTTGAGTTCGTCAAGATGATAACCAAGTGCAAGTTTTGAAGCGATTTTTGCTATCGGATAACCCGTTGCCTTGCTTGCCAAAGCCGAAGATCTGGAAACGCGAGGATTGATCTCGATCGCGACAATATCTTCTTTTTCGTCGGGCGAAACGGCGAACTGAACATTGCAGCCACCGGCAAAATTCCCGATACTGCGCATCATCAATATTGCCATATCGCGCATTTTCTGGAATGTCGAATCCGACAATGTCATCGCCGGCGCAACGGTGATCGAATCTCCGGTGTGAATGCCCATCGGATCCATATTTTCTATCGAACAAATGATCACCACATTATCGTTGGAATCGCGCAAAAGCTCGAGCTCATATTCTTTCCAACCAACGAGCGCTTTGTCTATCAAAACTTCGTGAATTGGCGAAGCTTCGAGTCCATAGGTCAGAAGGTCGTCGAAATCTTCTTTTTTGTGCACGAATGCCGCGCCGGTTCCGCCCAAAGTGAACGACGGCCGAATAACGAGCGGAAACCCAAATTCCTGCGCGATCTCCTTTCCCTTTAAAAAAGATGTCGCGATTTTAGCAGGTGCAGATCCAACGCCCAATCTGGCGAGCAATTGCTTGAACTGTTCGCGGTCTTCGGTGATATTGATCGCGTTGACATCGACGCCGATCATCCGGACATTGAAGTCTTCCCAGATTCCTTTTTCGTCGGCCTCGAGGCAAAGGTTGAGCGCTGTTTGTCCGCCCATTGTGGGCAGCACCGCGTCTATCTGTGGATGATCTTTCAGGATTTTTATCAGTGATTTGGTGGTCAACGGCAAAAGATAAACATGATCTGCCATCGACGGATCGGTCATGATCGTGGCGGGATTTGAGTTGATGAGGATGACCTCTATGCCTTCTTCGCGAATGGATCTTGCGGCCTGTGATCCAGCATAATCAAACTCGCAGGCCTGGCCGATAACGATTGGTCCCGAACCTATGATGAGCACCGATTTTATTGAGTTGTCCTTTGGCATTGCTGTTTTGTTATTGGTGTGAAAAAATATTCTCGTTAGCAGATAGGCCTAGCCTCGATTGAGCCGGTATCCTTTTTTTTCCGCCTTTTCGGCGGTAAAAAAAGATAAAGGTGAAAGCGGGAAATGGCTCCAAAAAAAAACCTTGCAACCGTTGGCTACAAGATATAAAAAAAGGCGAAACCGAAATGGTGACGCCTTTGATGTTAGGGTTGCGAATTGCATTATTTTTTGTGTCGTGGTTCGCAAGAAACGGTAAGTTTGTGACGGCCCTTTGCACGACGGCGCGCCAAAACCTTGCGGCCATTGGGCGATGACATCCTATCCATGAACCCGTGCTTGTTCCTTCTTTTTCGTTTCGATGGGCTGTACGTCCTTTTTGGCATGACTTTATATCTTTGTTGTTCTTAAAAATTGTGATATTCGGTTTTGGATAACCGGCTGCAAATATACAAAGTCTTTTATTTGCCGCAAAAAGTTTTTGATAAAAGTTTTGTTGGTGATTCAAGCTCCTGCCAAGGCGGCTTTTTTGCAGCTTGGCGCACATTATCACTATCTTTGCGCTCTTAAAAAATACACTCAAAATGTTTCATAAATACATCAAACTTCTGATCGCGGCGGCACTTCTGGCGCTGGGAATCTGGCAAATATACGACGGTTACACTGGCAACGGAATTTTTTTGATATTGCTTATGGCAATCCCGATATTTCTATATTTCAAGAATGAGTTCATCCTTTTGGCGTTCTTGAAAATGCGAAAACAGGATTTTCCGGGCGCGGAGAAATGGCTGTCGTACATCAAGAATCCGGAAACCGCGCTCGTGCAGAAACAGCAGGGCTATTACAATTATCTTCTTGGCATCATGACCTCGCAGACGAACCTGATCAAGGGCGAGAAATATTTCAAGAAGGCGATACAGCTCGGCCTTTCGATGGACATGGATCTTGCTGTTGCAAAATTGAACTTGGCAGGTGTCGCGCTTTCGCGACGGAGAAAGCTGGAAGCGACAAATCTGCTCAACGAAGCCAAAAAACTCGACAAGCACAACATGCTGAAGGAGCAAATTACGATGATGAAGACGCAGATGAAGAAGATGTAAATTGAGTTATGAGTTAAATCTGTAATTCTGCTACAAATGAAAAACGCGATCTGAAATGATTGCGTTTTTTGTTTTTATTGTTTTATAAAAATTAAATAAGCGCAGTTTTTAATTGAATTGATTTATTCCTATATTTCCTCCGCAGCGCTCGTCTAAATTGTTTTGGAAATTTTAAATACTAAACGGCATTTTCATCCCGACAGACCAAATCTTTCAATCTTTCAATCTTTCAATTTAACTAATAACCACTCAGCGGAATCTCGATCTCGTACACTTTTTTGCTTGGGTTTGAAAGCTTTGTATCGCGCAACCACGGATTGTGTATTTTCAATATCTTGTAGTTGATGCCTTGTGCCAACGCGAAATCTGCAAGGTTGGACACTGTCGAATCGACTGTTATGATTTTGCTCGGGAGATTTTTATATAGGTCATCATCGGTAAAAGTGAAACCATATTTGGTGGGCGATTTCATTATTTCTTTTAGCGCTAAAATCCTGAAAACATATCTAGCCGTTTCGTCCGTGAGCAGAACATCATAATAACTTGTCACTTTTTGGTTTACAAGCTGCCGGTTGACGCCATTGACGCCGCCATTGTACGATGCCGCGGCCAATGTCCAACTGCCAAATTTTTCCTTTGCCGAAAGCAAGTAACGACAAGCGGTCTCGGTCGATTTCTCGAGATTGTATCTTTGGTCCACGGTTTCTGAAACTTCCATCCCCATTTCTTTGGCCGTGGTTGGCATAAATTGCCAAAAACCTTTTGCACCCGCGGACGATGTGGCATTCATCAGTCCACTCTCTGCAACTGCAAGATATTTAAAATCATCTGGCACACCATACCTTTTCAGAATGGGTTCGATTATGGGAAATGCGCGTCCCGAACGCTTGATGATCAGCAACGTTGTGGCATCTAGATTAGCATTGACAAGCAGCTCGCGCTCGAATCTTTCGCGCACATCAGAAATCTGCAATGGCGTTTGTTCGCCCGCAAAATCAATAGCGGTGGGAAAATAAATATGTGTGCCCTCGTGGGTGATCTTGTTTTTTGTCTCGGTGGAAACGCCATTGATAAAAAATCCGAAACACAAAATTATCAACAGGATCTCGATAAATATGTTTTGCCTTTTCATGGTTATTTCTTTTTGTAAAATTAGTGTTTTGCTCTTGGAGTAAAACTCCGTTCCAGGATTAATCTGGGCAGATTTTCGTTGAGCCAATGATATTTGTTCAAGATCATGATGTGTGTTCCGTCCTTTACCGGAATAAATTCAGGAATATATCTTGGCGGAAATACTTCGTCTTTAGTCCCATGAATGTGGATCACGTTTTTGTCCGCTTCGGTTCTGTCCCATTCCACGACCTTTTGAATCGCCCACCTTAGATAATCATCATCACCGATGGCGTGGTATTTTTTGTACAAAGCGATTTTCTGTTTAAACTTGGAATTTTGCGAAAGCGCGGCCAAAAATTCGATTTTTCCAAAAATATTCTTTGGCAGCCATCGATAGGCCTTCAATCTTGCCGTGACCTTCATTCGCGGTGGCAGTTCGTTCCTGCTTTTGACACTTGATATAATGACAACGCCCAATGGATCGAGAAATTGTGCCATTACCTGAACCAATATCCCACCAAACGAAACGCCAATTAAGACAGGATTTGGTTTGGATATTTCTGCGGAGATTCTTTTGGCATAATGCCTTAAATCTTCACTGGACGTTGGCGGCAGCCATTTTAGAAAGTGCATCGTGAATTTCTCGGGCGGCAGAACTATCTTTTCGAATATTTCTGGGCCGGCTGCCATTCCGGGCATAAAATAAACATTGATTTTTTCGGGCATTCTTTCTAGCATTAACTTTCAGCGGTGGAAAAGCCAAAAATACCGTAATCCAAAAAATCTGCCCTACCTTTATTTTTAATTTATCACTAAATTATGACCACAAGATTTTTTCCCGCCCATCAGCGAGGTTCTGCTGATTTCGGCTGGCTCAAGGCCAAGTTTTCTTTTTCATTCGGCAATTATCTGAATCCCGAAATGATTCAATTTGGCGCGCTACGAGTCCTTAACGATGACGTGATCGCGGGCGGCACAGGTTATGGAACACATCCTCACGCGAATAAGCAAATCATCACGATCCCGTTGGAAGGCGGGCTCAAGCACAAAGATTCGACGGGCAGCGAAGGCGTTATCGGGTTTGGCGAAGTACAGGTTATGAGCGCGGGGAACTGGAATTGAGCACAGCGAGAAAAACGCCAGCAATACTGAAATGGCCAAGACCTTGCAGATTTGGATCTTTCCCGAAAAACAGGATGTCGCACCAAGATATGTTCAAAAAGCGTTTGATTTTAGGTCAAAAATCAATAACTTTGTGCAAATCGTGACACCTCACGATCAGAATGATGGCCAAGCGCTGTGGATCTTTCAACAAGCATTTCTTTCTTTGGGCATTTTCACCACAGGTCAAAATATCGAATACGAAGTGCAGATTTCCGGCAATGGAGTATATGTTCTTTTGTTGGAAGGCCAGTTAAAAATCGATGGGTCATCAATTGTGCGCCGCGATGCAATTGGTATTACAGATTCGGAAAAAATGATTTTTGAAATCATCGATGGAGTCAAAATACTCGCGATAGAGGTGCCAATGAAAATATAAAATATTATGGAAGCGCAACTTACAATGGAGATCAAGGACAACACTTTTGCTAGACAATTTGAAACATCTGTAGATGATGGAACATTGATCGTGGAGTATTCATTTCAGGAACGAAAGATTTTCCTTACAAAGATTCAGACGCCCGACAATTTTGAAAATCCCGCGATGATAGATGATATGCTCAAGAACATTCTTGCCATAGCTTATGAACGCAATCTTAAAGTTGTACCGACATTTCCAAGAATCGCTTCGTTTTTCCGGAAAAACCCCACATACAAAGATCTTTTGCCGCCGGGAATCAAAATCTAAAAACCCTTTGTTAGCAAATTTCCGTAAATGCAATTAAAGGCAAATATCGTAGTTTGCAGTTTACATTATCTCCTGAATGAACGCGGAAATCAACCTAAAGATCGTCGAATTTTTTGAAGGCATCAGCAAATATTATGGCTGCAGGACCGAAATAACTGAAGGTTTATATTCCAAGGCCGAGGATTTTGATATCAACTTCACCACTTGGAACTTATCGGAATTCACATTGATACGGTCGGCCTATCGCAATTCGGGCGCGCGATTGATGATGGAGGGCGAAAAAATGTACTACGAGATCTCTGCAAGATTGATCATCGATTTCAAGCAGCCCGGACGAAATACCTTTGAATTTATCGAACAATATGGCGCGATGGTTTATCGGATCACGAAGATAAAGTTTGAGTATAGGTATTGAGTTTAATTTTTTTGTCGATTGGTTATAATTAATATCAAACCATTTCGTGCCCGCTCGCCGCTCAAAGCAACAGCTACATCATCGCGAAAAATTAGGATGTTCTCTATTTGTTGAACATCTAATTTGTCCAATTCAGCTTTTGTACTAACCCTTCCATCAATTAATATCAGAGCCGCAGCAGGCGAAGTTATACCTATGCGATATTTTGCTTTTGGCGTTTCTTGGATATTTATGGGAACTTCTTTTAATTTTGCTGTTTTGGCAATGACATTGTGGTTTTTTAAATCCGATTCCGACAGTATTAAATTTTTGGTGCCTAGATCACATATATCAACATTGACTACTTTTTTAAATGAGACAGTAACAACATATTGTTTATTAATGAGATGTTTAGGTATTTTCAGTCTGAATTTACCATTTCCTGAAGTCGAAGTTTTAAAAATTTTATAAAGAGTAACAAAAGCAACTTCTGCATTCTTTAAGGGCGTTCCAGTATCATCAAGAACAACTCTGCCTCGAAAAGTGACATGTTCCTCGGAATTTAAATTTTTTGCTTGACTTCTAGAATTATCTTTTGTTGAATTATTTGCTAATTTAAATGCAACTACGGTGGCGTTCGGATTATTCTCCGCCCCATCATAGGGAGTCCAGCCAAAGTACTAGCAACCAACAAGCCCGCAGCTAAATTTGAAAAAGAATTATTTGATTTTTTCTGAACTTTAAAATCTATAATTGGCATTTCAAGTTGACTTTGATTCATCCGAGCGCAAATCTTTCCATTTGAGTTTTGCATTATCTGCGCAATTTCCAAAGCGTCCAATTGCGTAAAATCGACCACATACTTTTCACAAAGTTCGCAAAAACGGCCCGCTTCCGAAGGTTTCATTTTACTGAAATCTTCTTGACAGGGTTTTTCTATTTTTAGGAAATTAATTTTCATCATCGCTAAATTACAAAATGTTAGCAACAAATCAACTGATGAACAAAGACTTAAATGTGTGGAAATTAAAATACAACCCGCACAATTCCATCAACATCAATCTCTGTCAACAAAACTTCGTGCAGAGAATTTATCAACGCAGGATTCCAAGGATATTTTACCTTGACATAATTCTCGGTAAAACCCGTGATGTAACCTTCGCGGTTATCGCTCTCAAAAAGCACTGTGCGCTTTGTCCCGATTTGGCTTTCATAAAATGCGCGTCGTTTTTTGACCGAGAGTCCGCGCAACATCTTGCTTCGTTTCGCACGAACCTTTGTTTCAACGGGATTTTCCATCGCAGCGGCTTCCGTATTGTCGCGTTCGCTGTAAGTAAAAACGTGCAAATATGAAATATCGAGATTGCTCAAGAACTCATAGGTTTCTAGAAAATGCGCGTCCGATTCGCCCGGAAATCCTACGATTACATCCACGCCAATGCAAGCATTCGGCATCGTTTGCCGGATTCTCACAACGCGTTCCGTATAAAGTTCGCGCGTATATCTGCGCTTCATTTTCCGCAAAATATAATTGCTGCCAGATTGCAGCGGAATGTGAAAATGTGGCACAAAAGTGCGGCTCTGCGCCACAAAATCTATTGTTTCGTCCTTTAAAAGATTTGGCTCGATACTCGAAATCCTCAATCTGTCGATGCCTTCAACAGCATCAAGCGCTTCCACGAGGTCCAAAAAAGTATGCTCGTGGGTTTTATTGCCAAATTCGCCCTTGCCATAATCGCCGATATTAACGCCCGTCAAAACGATTTCCTTAATGCCTTTTGCTGAAATTTCCTTGGCGTTCTGCAACACGTTTTCAAGCGCATCGCTTCTGGAAATCCCACGCGCCAGAGGAATCGTGCAATAGGTACATTTGTAATCGCAGCCGTCCTGAACTTTTAAAAATGCACGAGTTCGATCGCCTATCGAGTAACTTCCAACATAAAAATCAGCTTCCGAAATCTCGCATGAATGAATTTCGGCCTGTTCGTTTTTTGAAAGGTCGTTCAAATAATCAGTGATCTTGAATTTTTCTGTCGCGCCAAGAACAAGGTCAACACCCTCTACATCAGCAAGTTCTTCGGGTTTCAACTGCGCATAACAACCCACGGCAATCACAAAAGCATCCGAATTTTTCTTGAGCGCCTTCTTTACGACCTGCTTAAATTGCCGGTCCGCATTCTCTGTAACCGAACAAGTATTGATCACATATATGGAAGCAGCATCCTCAAAATCAACACGTTCAAAACCTTCGTTCTCAAAACCACGCGCAATTGTCGACGTTTCTGAAAAATTCAGCTTGCAACCCAGCGTATAAAATGCGACCTTATTGTTCTCTTTCATTTCTTTTTTTGGAGCTTTTTCCTGCTGTCCGCTGTATCTTTTTTTGGCCGAAAAGGCAAAAAAAAGGATGCCGCTTCCATCAGGGCTAAACATTCTGCAAACGACAGTGATTTTCACAACCGAAGTTTATCACCATCAAACACCGTGATTTCGGTATATTTGCCGCAGCAATTTGGCGCAAATTTACGACCAAATTTCCGATTGCTCAAATATCAAAAATCAACCTCAAGACCGCTAACAAATTGGTTCACAACAGAAATAATATTTTTTCGATCAATAAATTAATTGTCAAAAATTTCACTGTTGGGATATTTGCCACATTGCTAATTTTATTATCAGGCTGCAAAAAACCGTTCGAAGATCTTGACGAAAATCTTGTCTTTCGCTATAACGAAAGTTCAAACATAACCTCGCTCGACCCCGCATTTTCTAAAGTTCAAAGCAACATTTGGGCGTGCAACCAAATCTTCAACGGGCTCGTTCAGCTCGATGACAGTTTGAACGTCAAACCTGATCTAGCAAAATCCTGGATAATTTCGCCTGACGGAAAAACGTATGATTTCATTATTCGCCGCGATATCAAATTTCAAAAAGACTCATCATTGGGAAAAGATTCTACCCGAAATGTAACCGCTCGAGATTTCGAATACAGCTTCAACAGACTTCGAGATCCGCAGGTTGCGTCGCCCGGAAATTGGATCCTGCAAAATGTCGAAACTTTCAAGGCAACCAACGACTCTGTTTTCAGTATTACTTTGAGCAAACCTTTTCCACAGTTTCTCGGTTTGCTAGCAATGAAATATGCTTCGGTCGTTCCCAAGGAAGCCGTGGATTTTTACGGAAGTGATTTTCGTTCGCATCCAGTGGGAACCGGACCTTTTGCGTTCAAGCTTTGGAAAGAAAACGTAAAACTCGTGCTGCGCAAAAATCCATTGTATTTTGAAAAAGATTCAGCCGGAAAATCTTTGCCAAATCTCGAGGCCGTTGCCGTAACTTTTTTGCCCGACAAACAAAGTGGATTTTTGCAATTTATACAGGGAAAACTTGATTTTATGTCTGGTTTGGATCCGTCTTACAAAGATGAAATGCTCACACAGCGCGGCGACCTTCAGCCAAAATACCGCGATCAAATAAATTTGATCACAGGTCCGTATCTCAACACCGAATATCTTGGGTTCAGAATGGATTTTGGCGACGCAACCATAAACGACGTCAAAATTCGGAAGGCGATGAACTACGGTTTTGACCGAAAAAAACTCGTATTATATCTGCGAAACAATATGGGAATTGCCGCCACTTCTGGAATGATTCCGGCCGGACTTCCAGGATTTACGGGCTTTCAAGGTTATGATTACGACCCTGAAAAAGCTAAAGATTTGATCAAGGATTACATTTCCAAAACCAAAAAAACACCAAAATTGACCTTGAGCACAAATGCTTCCTACATCGACATTGCCGAATTCCTGCAACGCGAATGGCAAAAGGTTGGTATCGATGTTCAGGTTGATGTAAGTCCGCCAGCAACTTTGCGCACCGCGATTTCAACAGGAAAAGTCTCGATGTTCAGAGCGAGTTGGATTGCGGATTATCCTGATGCCGAAAATTATCTGTCATTGTTTTATAGTGGGAATTTTTCGCCAAACGGCCCAAATTACACGCACTATAAAAATGCAGCTTTCGACCAACTTTACGACCAAGCTTTCCGTGAAACCGATGCTGAAAAACGCACCGCGCTGTATTCCAAAATGGATAAAATGGTAATTGATGACGCGCCGGTTATTCCTTTATTTTATGACAAAGCCGCGCGGTTTACTCAGAAGAATGTAAGTGGTTTGGGGATTAATGCTTTGAATATGTTGGATTTGAGGAAAGTTAGGAAAAATTAAAAGTCTTTACCTAAACCTTTCCGTCTCCTGAAATATATGTTCCAAAATCTTCATTTCCTTTTCATCAAATTCAACGCCGCGACGAGACATTACCAAACGTGCGGTCTCAAAAGCTTTTTTGGTGATATAAGTTGTAAAACCAGATGCTCCGCCCCAAGAAAAACTTGGCACAAAGTTTCGAGGGAAACCACTGCCAAAAATATTGGTGCTCACGCCGATAACTGTTCCTGTGTTGAACATTGTGTTGATGCCGCATTTGCTATGGTCGCCCATCATCAGTCCGCAGAATTGTAGTCCGGTTTTCTCGAATTTCTCGGTTTCGTAGCTCCAAAGTTTTACTTCATCATAATTGTTCTTCAAGTTGGAATTGTTGGTATCAGCGCCAATATTGCACCATTCGCCAAGAACGGCGTTGCCCAAAAATCCATCGTGGCCTTTGTTTGAATATCCAAATAGTACAGAATTATTAACTTCGCCACCAATCCTAGAATGTGGTCCAACGGTTGTTGCGCCATAAACCTTGGTCGCCAACTTTACCTGGGCGTGCGCGCACAAAGCAAATGGGCCGCGAATGACCGAACCTTCCATAATCTCTGAATCTTCGCCGATGTAAATCGGTCCGGTTGAAGCATTCAATGTCACAAATTCCAGCTTTGCTCCTTTTTCGATAAAAATCATTTCTGGATTTATCGCGTTCACGCTTTTTGGGATCGGCTCTGATTTTCTGTCATCGGTCAACAACTCAAAATCCTCACGAATCGCCGCATCGTTCTTGGCAAAAATATCCCAAGTATTTGATATTGAAAGATATTCGCAGTTGCATCCAATGGTTTCGTAGGTATCAAAATCAACCTCTTGTTGACTTTCTTCGGTAAAAAAAGCAATCACGGTTTCGCCATCCATTATCACTTGATTTTTTTCAAGATTCATTACCATTTCCGCAAGGATAGCATTTGGCAAGATTGAGCCATTGACCATCACGTTTTCTTCGAGTTCCACCATTGGGAATTTTTCCGAAAGGTATTCTTCGGTCACGGTGGTTGTGGTCGAGCCAAGATATTTCTCCCACTTTTCGCGAATCGTCAAAATTCCGATACGAATATCTGCAACTGGACGCGTAAATGTAAATGGCAAAAGCGCATTGCGAACGGCGCCGTCAAAAAGAATGTAGTTCATTGTGTATGTTTTTTTTCGTGAATGGATTTGCAAAACGTTTCAAATATAAAATAAAAAAGCCTCCCGATCGGAAGGCTTTGTTTGAAAACACACTGCACTATTTGGCGTGCTTTGAATATTTGTTCTTGAACTTGTCGATACGACCTGCGGTATCGATAAGCTTTGATTTGCCGGTGTAAAAAGGGTGAGAAGTTCTGGAGATCTCCATTTTTACCACTGGATACGTTACACCTTCGTGCTCGATCGTGTCGCGCGTGTCGGCTGTTGATTTTGTGATAAAAACTTCGTCATTTGACATGTCCTTAAAAGCGACGAGTCTGTAATTCTCTGGGTGGATTCCTTTTCTCATGGTACATTTTATTTTTTTGAATGGCCTGCTTTGCTGCTTTCATATAAAGGTATAAGCACTGCCAAACTTTTGAGTTCTGTTTTTTTGAATTGAGGTGCAAAATTACATTTATTTTCCAATAATCAAAGCCCGGGAGATTCTTTTTTCAAATGTTTTGAAGGTTTGGCGTCCAATGCCATTGTGGCAATATTGTTATATTTGCCAAAGACTTTAAACCACAACAAACATGAACGAAATTATCAAAAAAAACGGAATCACCTACGGGATAATCCTGGGAATTTTTTCAATTCTTGTAACAGCATCAATTTATGCTATCGACATTTCATTGTTTTTAAAATGGTATGTGGGCGTGTTTTCAATGCTTATTGCTTTGATTATCGGGATTATGGCAATAGTGAACACAAAAAAGAAACTTGGCAATTTCATCAGTTTCAAAGAAGCTTTCACGGTTTATTTTATAACCGGCGTTATCGCAACGGTAATGTCGGTCCTGTTTAGTATTGTCCTTTTTAATTATGTTGATCCGGGCGCGAAGGAAACCCTTAAGGAAATGACAATGAAATACACCGTGGATATGATGCAGAATATGGGCGTTCCAGCGTCGGCAACAAATGAGGCTGTGGCCAAAATGCAGGAACAGGACACTTATAGCCCGATGCAGCAAATGTTTGGAATGCTCGTAAGTTTTGTGCTACACGCTATCGTGGGCGCAATTTTAGGACTTATTTTCCGAAACAAAACCGAGCCAAAGTAATTCGTGAACTTATCCATCGTCATTCCGCTGCTCAATGAACAGGAATCCCTTCGTGAACTTCATGATTGGATCGTTTCAGTGATGGTGCCGAACAATTATTCATACGAGATTATTTTCATAAACGACGGCAGCACCGATGGTTCGTGGCAATTGATTGAACAACTTTCGACCGAAAATGAAAATGTCAAAGGCATAGATTTTCTGAAGAATTTCGGAAAGTCACAAGCTTTGCACGCCGGTTTTGCAATTGCCGAAGGTGATGTTGTCATCACAATGGACGCCGACCTTCAGGACAATCCGGAGGAAATCCCGGAACTTTACGAAATGATAATTGGTGGTGATCTAGACTTGGTTTCAGGTTGGAAGAAAAAGCGCTATGATTCGGTCGTGACCAAAAACCTGCCTTCGAAACTTTTCAATTGGGCAGCGCGACGAACATCGGGCGTTTATCTCCACGATTTTAATTGCGGATTGAAAGCATATAGGAAAAACGTGGTCAAAAACATCGAGGTTTCGGGCGAGATGCACCGATATATTCCGGTTCTGGCAAAGAACGCTGGCTTTGGGAAAATAGGCGAAAAGGTCGTTCGGCACCAAGCCCGTAAATATGGCGAGACCAAGTTTGGGATGGAAAGGTTCGTCAACGGATTTCTCGATCTGATCACGATCTGGTTTCTTTCGAGATTTGGAAAACGACCGATGCACCTTTTTGGCGCGCTCGGTTCGATCATGTTCACCATCGGATTTGTCGCCGCTGGTTACATTGGCATCGCAAAACTCTATAGGCTTTATCATAATTTGCCGTACGATCTTGTTACCAACAACCCGTGGTTTTACATTTCGCTCACGACAATGATCATTGGAACACAACTTTTTCTCGCGGGGTTTCTTGGCGAAATAATATTGCGGACAAAGAACAACGAAGAACGATACAAAATTTCGGGCAGGGTCAATTTGGGAAACCACAATCCTGTACATATAAATCAATAAATTTCTGGAAATGGAGATAGAAAAAGACATATTGGACAAAGTAAATGCTTGGCTCACACCAACTTTTGATGAACAAACCCAAGATGCGATCATTAAAATGATGACCGAGAATCCGAAAGAACTTACAGAAAGCTTTTATAAAAATCTGGAATTCGGAACGGGCGGTATGCGCGGGATAATGGGCGTTGGCACCAATAGAATCAACAAATACACGCTAGGCAAAAGCACGCAGGGAATCTCGCAATACCTCAAATTGCAGTTTCCCCACGAAGAACAAAAAGTCGTGATTGCGTACGATTGTCGTCACAACAGCGACACGCTCGCTAAAATCGTGGCAGATGTATTCTCTGCAAATGGCATTACGGTGTATCTTTTTTCGGCGCTTCGGCCAACACCAGAATTGAGCTTTGCAGTAAGATTTCTCAGTTGCCAATGTGGAATTGTGCTGACAGCGTCGCACAATCCGCCGGAATACAACGGCTACAAGGTTTATTGGCAAGATGGTGGACAAATCGTCCCACCGCAGGACAAGGAAATCATCCAAACAATTGAAAACGTAAAATACGAGAACATTAAGTTTGCGAGCGATGCTTCGAAAATCCATTATATCGACGAACAAGTGGACAACGCATTCATTGAAACCTGTGTAAAGCACGCGAGTTTCAGTACTTCACAAGCAGCAAAAGATAATCTGAACATTGTTTTTACCTCGCTTCACGGCACGAGCATTACCGTTATGCCGCAGACCTTTGAAAAAGCGGGCTACAAAAATGTCCATTATGTAAAAGAACAAGCTGAACCAGATGGCGATTTCCCAACGGTGGTTTCGCCAAATCCAGAGGAACCGGAAGCCTTGACCATGGCTTTGGCTTTGGCCGAAAAAGTGAACGCCGATATCGTGATCGGAACAGATCCAGATTGCGACCGACTTGGCGTTGCCGTTAGAAACAACGATGGCAAAATGGTTTTGCTCAACGGCAACCAATCCATGGTGTTGATGACGCATTTTCTTCTCGATCAATGGAAAAATGCGGGCAGAATCAACGGCAATCAATTTGTAGGTTCAACGATTGTTTCGACCCCGATGATGTTGGAACTTAGCACCGATTATGGCGTGGAATGCAAGGTTGGTTTGACGGGTTTCAAGTGGATCGCGAAGATGATCAAGGATTATCCCGATCTAGAATTCATTGGCGGTGGCGAGGAAAGTTTTGGTTTTATGGTTGGCGATGCCGTTCGTGACAAAGATGCGGTTTCGTCCACATTGCTCATTTGCGAGCTCGCGGCCCAGGCAAGGGCAAACGGTTCTTCGGTATATAACGAGCTTTTGAAACTTTACGTAAAGTATGGACTTTATAAAGAAACGTTGGTTTCATTGACCAAAAAAGGCATCGAAGGTTTGTCCGAAATCAATAACATTATGAAGGAAATGCGCGAAAATCCTGTGAAAAAAATCAATGGAAGGCGCGTTGTTATGATCGAAGATTACCAGAATTCCACCGCAAAAAATATGCTGACCAACGAAATCGAGACCTTGAAAATACCGAAATCGAATGTCCTCATATATTATTCCGAAGATGGTTCAAAAATTGCGGCAAGACCGAGTGGCACCGAACCAAAAATAAAATTCTACGTGAGCGTGCACGCGCCGCTCGGTTCGGTCGATATGTACGCCGATGTGGAATCGCACCTAGATCTGCAGGTCAAGAACATTCTGCAAGATCTCAACATTATCTAAATGAACAATTTTCGCAAGATTTTCCCCTTTATCGTTCCTTACAAAAGGTACGCGTACCTCAACATATTTTTTAATATTCTGTACGCGCTCTTCGGGACACTTTCTTTTTTGGCGCTGATGCCGATGCTCGACGTGCTTTTTGGGCAGTCGAAAAAGAACTATATAAAACCGGTCTATACCGGAATTTGGGAATTCAAAACTTATGCAGAACAAGGCCTGAGCTATTTTCTGACAACAACAACGCAGCAAAACGGTATCGGTTATACACTTTCGATATTGGTCGCTGCGATTATCAGCATATTTCTTTTAAAAAACCTTTGCGATTACCTCGCGATGTATTTTCTCACATTCTTGCGGAACGGAATTCTGCGAGATATGCGAAATGCGATGTACAAAAAAACTGTAGAGCTGCCGCTTGCATTTTTTTCCGAAAAACGCAAAGGCGACACGATTTCACGGATAGCAAGCGATGTGAACGAGGTTCAGTCTTCATTTCTCTCGATTTTGGAACTTATCGTAAAAGAACCATTGACGATAATTTTCACCATCACCGCGATGCTCTACATCAGCGCGAAACTGACTTTGTTCGTCTTTATTTTCATTCCTGTATCGGGCTACATTATATCGCTTGTGGGCAAACAATTGAAAAAACAATCGACGAAGGCGCAACAGGAACAAGGGGTTTTTCTTTCCACGATCGAAGAAACCTTGGGCGGTTTGAAAGTAGTGAAGGGCTACAATGCCGAGGATTATTTCAACAGGATATTCTCTTCCAGTACCGAAAGGTTTTTCAGGCTGTCCAATCAGATCGCCAACCGTCAAAATCTTGCGTCGCCACTCAGCGAACTTATGGGAATCATCGTCATCGCCATTCTGCTTTGGTATGGCGGGCAAATGGTCTTGATCGAAGGCTCATTGAAAGGTGCGGCGTTCATAGCTTATATGGGTTTGGCCTACAATATTCTCACGCCGGCAAAGGCAATTTCAAAAGCATCGTATGCCGTAAAACGCGGAAACGCTGCTGCGGAAAGGATTCTGGAAATTCTCGAGCAGACCAATCCGATTACTTCAAAGCAAGGCTCAATCGAGAAATATTCATTTGACAGCAACATCCATATTGAAAATGCAACTTTTAGATATGAGGATGAAGATGTGCTGAAAGGTTTCAATTTAGATGTTCCAAAAGGAAAAACAGTTGCGCTCGTGGGACAATCCGGCAGCGGAAAGAGCACGATCGCCAACCTGCTCACGCGTTTTTACGACGTAAATAGCGGTACCATAAAAATCGATGGCGTTGATGTTCGGGATTTCAATCTTCAGAGCTTGCGCGGATTGATGGGTTTGGTCACACAGGACAGCATTCTGTTCAATGCCACGATAAAAGAAAATATCTCGCTCGGAAAACTTGACGCCACCGATGATGAAATCTGGAAAGCCTTGGAGATTGCGAATGCACACGAGTTCGTGAAACAGCTTCCGCTGAATATCTACACAAACATAGGCGACAGCGGCAACAAGCTCAGCGGCGGCCAGAAACAACGACTTTCGATCGCGCGCGCGGTATTGAAAAATCCGCCGATCATGATACTTGACGAGGCAACTTCGGCGCTAGACACAGAAAGCGAAAAACTGGTTCAGGTCGCATTGGAAAATATGATGCAGAACAGAACGTCGATCGTGATCGCGCACAGGCTTTCAACGATCCAAAAAGCTGATTTGATCGTGGTCATGCAGCACGGAAAAATCGTTGAGCAAGGTTCGCACGAGCAATTGATTACATTTCGCGGAACTTATCACAAGTTAGTGACGATGCAGTCTTTTGAGAATTAATATTGTTCTGGAGCGCTTTCGCGAATTATATTACGGCAGTCAAGTTGGCTCAAGCCGGAAAATAATCCTTAGCTTCCCAATCCTTACTGAACAAATCGATGTAATGGTAATGAACGACGTCGTTCTTGTCGAACTCACCATTCTTGTTGGTGTCCTCGATGGTTCTGAAATAAAGTCGGCTGGTCGAATCTATCACGTTCCAATCAATAAGTTCTTCAAAATCGGTGGAAACCTTTGTGAATCTTCCTCCGCCCATTTCGCTTAAGTACAAACATTTGATATCATTGGAGTCCAGTTTGCCATCCTTGTTGGTATCAAGATCTGAAAGTGTATAAACCAGTACCTGGATTTTCGATTTGTCGGCAAAATTCTTCAAGAAGGTAGCCGTTTGAATCATTATGATTTTGTCGGTAAGGGATTTGAGCGAATCAGAACCAACTTCTTGAAATTTCAGATTTCTCAAATAACCCGTGATTTCGAATTCGCCGTAGTTTGAAATGCGGAAACTTGGCGTTCCTGAACTTCCATAATCAGATTTGTAGCGCGAACTTCCGCCATAAACGCTCAGATCGCCAACGGGATGAATCAGCCAATTGGCACCCGTCATTTGGATCGGAAGATCGGCGATTTCTATTTGGGTTGAGTCGATTTTGGCCACAGTTTTTCTTTTCGACGAATCTTCATACCGAACCTTGGGTTTTTCGTCAACCTTTTTTTCACAGCTTAAAAAAGCTAGTGAAATCAATAAAAAAAGCGCGGTAGAGGTTTTCATTGGGCTTATAGTTAATGACCAAATATAAGAAATATACAAATTAGATTTTGATAGCGACCTTAAGATTGAAAACCCTTGTGGTCAGGTAATTTGGGACGGCCAGTTCGGTATTGGAATCAACATTGCGCAAAAACGTGTTGGTAATGGCATTCTGGTTGTTGAAAAGATTGAAGATCTCAAAACCAATCGAAAAATCCTCAAACTTTTTTAACCAGTGACCTGGACTTTTAGCAGCATTGTTTTCCGTCAGTACATAAGAAAAACCAACATCGGCGCGACGGTAATCGCGCAATCTCAACTGGTACTGGTAAACATCGGCGTACGAAGGCGAACCGCCGGGAAGTCCGGTGTTGTAAACAAGATTGAGATAGACCTTGACGCTCGGGAAAACCGGCATGAAATCCTGGAACAAAATCCCGACCTTCAATCTTTGGTCCGTCGGACGCGGAATATAGCCACGTCCATCGATATTTTCCTCTGTTTTGAGATAACCAAGACTGAACCAAGATTCGGTTCCTGGCACAAATTCGCCGTTCAAACGAAAATCCAAACCTTGCGCATTGGCCTTTGCATTGTTGTTGGCTGCATATCTTATCCTCACATTTTCAAGTGTGTACGGATTTACATTGGTCAATATTTTATAATATGCTTCGCTGACGAGCTTGAAAGGTCGATTCCACATTCTAAAACTGAAATCATTGCCCAGCACGATATGCGCCGATTGTTGTGCCTTCACATTGGATTGAACCGCGCCAAATTGATCGCGAAGCTCTCTGTAAAATGGCGGCTGATAATACAATCCGCCAGAAAGCCTGAAAAGCATATCGTTGTCCCAATCGGGCTTGATCGCGAACTGTCCGCGCGGACTTACGACCACTTGGCTTTTACCTTCGACTACACCGCCGTCAACTTTCCAGTGGTGAACGCGTGCTCCGAGATTATAAAAAGCATCTGCCGACCCGAGCTTGTTCTTCAAGCTCCATTGCAGATAGCCGGAAAGCCTGTTGATATTGACAAAATTGGTGGCGCGAACATTGTTGAAAGGAACGAGCGGACCCGTGTAAGATGTGTACGGTTGGTCATTGCCAGGAAAACCAATTGGCGGATTCAACGAAAATCCTGCAGAATCGACAATCTCGAATTCCTGAATCCTGTCGCGGATATTTTCTCTAGTATATTTGAAACCCCATTCAATCTGGCTAGATTCCAGCTTATTTACACCTTTGAGCTCGGCGTTAAAAATCACGGCATCAAGATCATTTCGACCGTGGAGCAATTGAGTGCCGACCCCACGGCTTGATGTTACATTGCCAAAGTTCTCAGATCCAAGATTGCTGTCAACATCGCCCAAAGCATAAGCGGCGAAGATGTCAAAATATTCTTGTTCCAATGTGTGGTAACCAGAAGTTATCAGCTTTAGTGTAAAATTCTCATTGATATCATAACTGGTCTTGAGTGCCGCAAAATAGGTTTCATAACGGTCTTTTTCGCGACCGTCATAATCAACGATCAGCGCGACAGGAGCGTCAAGTGTTCCAAAATTTGTCTGTCGCGTCAACGGCTGATAGCTGTACTTGTTCTGCGAGATGTTGGTTAGAAGATTGAAATGGAGTTTTGTTGTTGGTGTAAAAGTTATGTTGCTCTGAAGATCGGCGAACGTTGGTCGAAAGTTCGTTTGTGTTTCTTGACTGTTGACCAAAAGACTGTTGTCGCGGTATCTAATACCGGTGAGCGCCGTCCATTTTTGGTTTTTGGAAACCGCATCGACCGAAACGCTTCCGCCCAGGAAACTTGCATCGGCGGTCGCGCCAAATTTTGTTGGCGTTCTGTAAGTTATATCAAGCACCGAAGATAGCTTGTCGCCAAATTTTGCCTGAAAACCACCCGCGGAAAAATCGACATTCTGGACAAGATCGGTGTTGGTGAAACTGAGTCCTTCCTGTTGGCCGGAACGTATCAAGAAAGGCCGATATACCTCGATTTCATTTACATAAACGAGATTTTCGTCATAGTTTCCGCCACGAACCGAATACTGTGTGCTCAATTCGTTGTTGGAACTCACGCCCGGCAAGGATTTTAGAATATTTTCAACACCTGCGTTGGCGCCGGGGATTTTTCGGATCACCTCGGGGGAAATGACCGTGATGCCTTCCACCCTTTTCCGATTCCGACCTTCCACGATCACCTCGCCAATGGATTCGGCACCAGAGTTCATTTCTGGGTTCAGTTCATAATCCTCGTTGGATCGAAGCATTATACTTAAGGTAACTTTTTTGAAAAAAGAATGTACAAAAGTGAGCGTGACTTTTTCGTTTGCCGGAACCGTAATTTCATAATAGCCAGTTTCGTCGGAGTTCGTGGTCGTCGTTTTGGTGGAAACCATAACATTTGGAACAGGTATTTTTGCCTGATCGAGAATAACGCCCTTAACTCTTGCTACCTGCGCGGTGCAAAAAAGCCCTGTGAGCAGAAAAAGGGCGACGATTGTATGTTTGTGTACCAAAAGATGCTTCCGTTATTGTTTCTTGCTTTTGTAAAAGCGCGTTTCAAAGATAGCAGAATTTCCAACATTATCGTTGACGACGACCTTTAAATCATTTGCGCCCTCATTGATGAATCGGTCTTCAAAAACGTGCGTAATCCTGCGTGTTTTATAGTCATATTCAAAGAGCACCCAATTGCCATTGATGAAACCATTATAGGTGTTCAAGCCCGAAAGATCGTCGGATATGGTTAGCGAAACCGACTTTTGAGAAGTGATCCATTTGCCCTCAATGTCTTTAGCAATGCGGATTTTCGGTGCAGTCGTGTCCTTTGCAAGCTTGAAACCGCCGAGATTTTTTGTCCAACAACTGTAAATGATGCCATTGTATTTTGTTTTGTTGTAGAGGAGTTTTTTGCCCTGGATCGAAGCTATAAAAGTCTTGTCGGAATCTGGCGATGGCGGTGCTTCAATGGCCACCACAAAATTGCTGTGAACGGCTACATCGTCATTATGGACGGTCATCACGCTGTCGGTCACCGAAAAATCCATATTGAAATCATCGTAGAAAGTTCCGGCTGCAAAAAACACCGATTTGCCATCGATCTTAAAGCTTGCATCCTTGTTGGCGCGTATAAAATATTTGCCTTTTTCCTCTTCGGCCACGACCGATGACGCATTTGAATATTCTATCGGAATGATCACCACGATCTTGTTCTCGAAGAAATCCGAGACCTCGATCTTGTAGGTTTCGTTGAAATTCGGCCCAACATTTATAATGCCGTTGTCCTTGTTCTTGTGAATGATGCTCAGCGGATAGTCATTTTTCATAAAAAGTTTTTGGTACCGTTGCCGCGTCTTTTTATATCTCGAATAATCGATGAAAGCGTTGAGGTAACGGGTTTCGTCAAATGAGAATCCGTCAAATTTTATAGTGTAGGGATTTTGCCCATTCACGTTGGTTTCTATTTTATAGATTCCGTTGCGACCGAACGAAACGTCATCATAGTCGACAACGCTTATGCCAAAGCCTATACGACCACTGGCCGTGACTTTTTCGCCAAGATATGTGCCGTCCTTTTGCAAAGAAATATTCACCGAAACTGGACGTTGCGCGCCTTTTGCAATGCTGCCATCGTCCATTGGATAGACGATAATGCCCGCAATTTGCGGCTTTTTTGTATCCCTGAAAAATCGGCTGAAGCCAAAATTCATAGGATTCATCACTTTCTCTGACTTGCTCTCCCTAATCTCGAAATGAAGATGAGGGCCTTCAGAACCGCCCGTATTCCCCGAAAGCGCGAACACATCACTTTTTTTTACCGGAAGGTCTTCGGGACTTGGTTTGACATCTATTTCATAGGCTTGCTGCGCATATTGCATTTTTTCTATATAATCTTCAACCGCTCCGATGCCTTGCGACAAATGCCCGTAGACAGTGGTGTTGCCATTTGGATGATCAATGTAGATTGCCTTGCCATAGCCGTACGGCGAAATTTTTATCCGCGAAACAAAACCGTCAGCCGCCGCCATTACCTCAAGACCTTCCCTTTGCTGTGTTCTAAAATCGAAGCCTGCGTGAAAATGATTGGAGCGAAGCTCTCCAAAATTGCCTGCAAGCTGCAAGGGAATCTTGAGCGGCGAAGCAAAATATTCGTCAGTGGACTGCGCGACAATGCTGGTGGAAACTAGTAGAAATGCCAGAATAGATCTCATGAATGTTTGTTTGATGCGAAGGTAAAAAATCAAACGAAATCCATACCAAAGGTGGTCGGGAATTGTGTCATATCAATGCGATTTACATTTTATAAAAAACAATTGGTATAGTTCGATTGGAACACTAACTTTGCAAGATAAGTAATGAATTGCGTTCCAGGATGAGTGAAATTGTTGGTACATTGGATGTCCTTGAGCAAAAGATAGACAAGCTTCTGCAAAAAGTTGTCCAATTGGAAGCCATAAACCGGACATTGAAAAAAGATCTGAAGGGATCAAAAACAACCATCGAAGAACAAGTAGAGATGATGGGCGCGATGTCCGAAGAATACAACACCTTGAAGGTGGCAAGCGCATTACTTGGCAGCGAAGAAAACAAAAGGGAGACCAAGCTGAAAATAAATTCTTTAATTCGAGATATTGATTCTTGCATCGCACAACTGGCAGATTAATGGCTGAAAAACTGAAAATCAAACTTTCCATCGCCGACAGGGTTTATCCGCTGACCGTGGATATGTCGCAAGAGGAAGGACTTAGGAGTGCCTGCAAAAAGATAGAACTGATGATCAAGCAGTTCGAAGAAAATTATGCCGTTCGGGACAAGCAAGATGTGCTCGCTATGTGCGCGCTGCAGTTTGCATCGCAGGTTGAGCATAAGCAGATGGATGGCGCGATCAACGGAAATGAAACGATTTCAAGATTAAAGGATATTACGGACAAGGTTGTCGCCCATTTGGGAAACTAGAATATAAGATTACACGTTCTTTACATAACTAAGATACTGCCTACATTAGTTCATATTTGGTAAACTCAACACTAACAAATTAGAATGAGCGAATCGTTGCTACTAGAGTATGCTGCCCCGTCGCAGAAACTTGAACAGTGAGTTAGCTCAAAACTTGTCTTTACGAGTTTATACATTCATCTAATGTAGGCTTTTTTATTTTTAACCCTAAATACAAACATGGACATTACAACAATAATTATTAGCGCGGTATTAGGTCTTGCAATCGGTTTTGTGATTGCAAAAATGCTCGAGAAAAATACTGCTTCAGGCCTTTTGGCAAATGCAAAAAAAGACGCTTCGGGCATTATCAAGGACGCGACTAGCGAGGCGGAAAGTGTCAAAAAGGACAAGATACTTCAGGCAAAAGAAAAGTTTCTTGAACTCAAGACCGAGCACGAGCAGGTTATCCTGAACCGAGACAAGAAGATAGCAGAAATCGAGAAACGCGCTCGAGACAAAGAATCACAAGTTTCAAGCGAACTGTCAAAGGCCAAAAAAATCAATGACGATTTTGAACGAAAAAGCGGTGAGTTCGACAGCAAGATAGAAACCCTTGACCGCAAAACGATCGAGGTAGAAAAAATGCACAAAAGCCAGCTCAACCAGCTTGAGGTAATCTCTGGGCTTTCGGTGGAAGATGCTCGGGATCAATTGGTGGAAGGCCTTAAAGCAGAAGCCAAGACAAAGGCTATGGCGCAGATCCAAGATGCGATAGAAGAAGCCAAGCTCACGGCGCAACAGGAAGCCAAGAAAATAATCATCAGCACAATACAGCGCGTTGGCACGGAAGAAGCAGTAGAAAACTGCGTATCGGTGTTCAATATTGAAAGTGATGACGTAAAAGGGCGCATCATTGGTCGTGAAGGCCGAAACATCCGAGCGCTGGAAGCCGCCACAGGTGTGGAAATCATCGTTGACGACACACCCGAAGCCATCATACTTTCGTGCTTCGATCCAGTAAGGCGCGAGATAGCCAGACTTTCGCTGCACAAACTCGTGACCGACGGTCGGATCCACCCGGCGAGAATCGAGGAAGTTGTCGCCAAAACATCAAAACAAATCGAGGACGAAATAGCCGAAGTCGGAAAAAGAACCGTCATCGATCTTGGAATACACGGACTTCACCCCGAACTTATCAAGGTCGTGGGTCGAATGAAATACAGATCTTCTTACGGTCAAAACCTTTTGCAGCACTCGCGGGAGGTTTCAAAACTTTGTGGAATAATGGCGGCCGAACTTGGGCTGAACGTAAAACTTGCCAAGCGCGCCGGACTTTTGCACGATATCGGAAAAGTGCCAGACGCCGAAAGTGATCTGCCGCACGCACTTCTTGGAATGCAATGGGCCGAAAAATATGGCGAGAAAGAAGAAGTTTGCAACGCGATCGGAGCGCATCACGACGAAATTGAAATGAAATATTTGCTTTCGCCGATCATTCAGGTATGCGATGCTATTTCTGGTGCAAGACCTGGTGCAAGACGCCAAGTGCTCGATTCGTACATCCAGCGTTTGAAAGACCTCGAGGAAGTTGCCTACGGTTTCAGTGGCGTCAAGAGCGCTTACGCAATCCAAGCTGGACGTGAACTTCGTGTGGTTGTGGAAAGTGAAAGAGTAAGCGATGACAATGCTGCAAACCTTTCATTTGAAATCTCACAGAAAATCCAGACAGAAATGACCTATCCGGGTCAGGTAAAAGTTACCGTTATAAGAGAAACCAGAGCGGTGAATATCGCAAAGTAACATCCCATATGATATTTTTGAAAGTCCCGAGAATTCTCGGGACTTTTTTATTTTCTGGGATGGAAACTCATCATTACCTGTGCAAGATGCCGTCGGTCGAGATGGACATAAATCTCTGTCGTAGTTATAGATTCATGACCGAGCATAAGCTGTATCGAGCGCAGATCTGCGCCGTTCTCCAAAAGATGTGTAGCAAACGAATGGCGAAAGGTGTGCGGGCTAATATTCTTGTTCAGCCCGGAAATATTTCCAAGGTTCTTGACAATCGTGAAGATCATAGCGCGCGTCAAAGTTTTTCCGCGCCGGTTCAAAAAAACATTGTCTTCAAAACCCTTCTTTATCGCCAAGTGACATCGAACGGTGGAAATATAGATGTTCACGTATTTTTGCGTAAGCGAGCCAATCGGAACAAATCGCTGTTTATTGCCCTTTCCAGTGATTTTAATAAAGCCTTCATCAAAATAAAGGTCGGAGATTTTCAGCTCGGTAAGTTCTGAAACCCGAAGCCCACAACCATATAGCGTTTCTAAAATCGCGCGGTTGCGCTCGCCTTCGTCCGTTGAAAGATCTATGGCAGAAACCATCGCATCTATTTCGGAAGTTGACAAAGTATCGGGCAGTTTTCGTCCAGTTTTCGGTGCGTCGATCAATTCTGTGGGATCATCATTTCGGACATCGTTGAAAATCAAATATGCGAAAAAACTCTTAAGCCCAGAGATTGCCCTTGCTTGAGACGTTGCCGAAACAATTTTTGCAAGGTCATAAATAAATTGCTGAACGGTTATATTTGAAATATTCTGTGGACTTTCTTCTATATTGTTCTCGATCAGATGGTTCATCAATCGTTTTGCATCGAACATATAATTCGTAACAGTATTTGCCGAAAGGCCACGCTCGAGCTTGAGATAAATTTTGTATTCTTTTAAATGGCGTTTCCAATCCATGCCGTAAATTAAAACATTTTGAACAAAAAAAAAGCATCCTCGAAAGGATGCTTTAGAATTTTTTGCAATAAACATAGATCTGTAACCAATTGAAACGCTAAATACATTGTTTTTAAAAAATCAACTTGTGAACCTACTTCTTGCTCCAACTTTCGAATGGATAGAATTTGAACATTAGCGGCACCTTTAGAGAGTATTATTTAATAATCGACTAATATCCAAGCGTCATCAAATGTCTTATCATTAGGCTGTTCACCTTGACCAAGATACATATCATCACGCTGAATCGAAAAACGCCGCTTATGCAGATGGTTGAATTGCAATTATCCAACGCCTCCTGAAAAAATTGCTTAAATTTTTAAATTTCAACAAAAAAAAGCATCCGTTCAAGGATGCTTCTTTAATTATATTGAATATTTTTTTAGAATCTATAACCTATCGATGCGGCAAACACGTTGTTCCTGATTACATAATTTGGATTGCCAACTGTTCCATTTCCTCTATAACTTCCTTCCGCAATCGAAGTTAGTCCGATTGTATATCTAAGAGATGCGAAAAAATTATCGGTAAAATAGTACGATGCTCCAATATTTGCACCAAAATCAACAGTATTGATAACATCCTTGATATCTGTAACTCTTGATTCGTTGGTAGTTAGACCATTACCAGTCGTGCGCACATCATCATCCTGCTTGGCGGCAATAAGCACACCGATCTGTGGACCGGCCTCAATGCTCAAATTTTCGATTGGATAAAACTTGAACATTATTGGCACATTAATATACCCCAAATTTATTTTGGAGCTGTAATGTTTGTCAAATCCGTTAAAATTTTCATCGTAATCATCTCGGGCGCCTTGTAATGAAACTAGTACTTCCGGCTGAATAGCGAATTTAGGAGAAATTCTGAATTCTACCAAGCCACCACCCTGAAATCCAATACGAGGGTGAGCGTTTTGGACATCTCCAGATAGCGTAGAAACATTTATTCCCGCCTTTAATCCAAATCTTACTCCAGACGAATTCGTCATTGATGAAGATGTTCCTGTTTGCGCATTAGAAAATGCAAATGTTCCCACTGCCATTGCGGCTAAAATTACTTTTTTCATAATTGTTAGTTTAAAATTGATCCGACAAAAGTATGCATAAATTATAAATAGTTCTTACATAATTTAAGAAGATTCTTACATATAGGATTTTGGTGAGCGATAAATTTAAAAAAAACAACGCGAGACTTCTAAATATCGGATCGCAACCTAATTTGATCGTATCTTAATTAAAACCTATATCCCACTCCTGCGTTGAGATTGCTCGAGAGATAGCCTGAAAGACCAAACTCTGCGCGCAGCTCAACATAAAAATTGTCCAAGACATCATAGGTTGCCCCTAAACTGATTGTTGGTGAAAAATTATCCCTCTGGGCATTTGTGGCAAAACTCGCGCCCGGACCAGCCAGTGCATAGAATTTATCAAAAAAGGAGTACTTGACCATTACCGGAACCGACACTGCCAGATAACCATACTCTCCGGGAACGCCCACCAAATTAATTTCGGGCTGAAGTTCAAGGTCTTTGAGGAGTTCAAAACTCACGGTAAAACCGCCATAAAAACCAACGCTGCTTTTGTTGGAGCCGTTGATATAATAATTATTGTAATCATTAAAAACCTCTCCGTTGATTTTTCTGTCGATGGCATAGGCGTCATACGAAGTGGCGATCAACCCGCCTCGAACGCCAAAATCAATGTCCTGAGCAATTGCAGAACTTACTGATAAAGAGAATAAAACAAAAGAAACAATTAATTTCATATTCAATGTATTATTGTCAACAAAGTTACTTTTTGGCTTCTTCTATTCTTTATGAACTTTTGGATGTTGTCAACAAATTTATCAACACAACGGGACATACATGTTGATAATGTCTTTTGTGAAAAATATAATGCACTATTTTTACGGAAATTTAGCAAATGAAAATCGGTATCATCAACGGCCCAAACCTGAATTTATTGGGCAATAGAGAAAATGAAATTTACGGCGATGTTTCATTTGAAAGATATTTTGAAAAGCTTCAAAAGCATTTTGCGAAAACTGACCTCCAGTATTTCCAAAGCAATATTGAAGGCGAAATTGTCGGCGCGATCCAGCAATTTTCAGTCAAATGCGACGGAATAGTTTTGAACGCCGCCGCTTACACACATACTTCCCTAGCGGTTGGCGATGCCGTGAAAGGCACTGTGAAACCTGTTGTGGAAGTCCACATTTCCAATCTTTATGCACGCGAGGAATTTCGGCAAAAATCGTTTGTCGCGCCGCACGCAGCTGGAATTATTATAGGTTGCGGACTTGATGGCTATCGCCTGGCTGTCGAATATTTGACGAAAAACATAATTTTAGAATGAACAAACTCTGGGGATTGCTGCTGCTTTTGACCACTATGGTTTCGGCGCAGATTAAAGGAACGATCAAGGACAAAGACGGAAAACCGATGTCCTTTGTGAACATTTATGTCGAGAAAACCTACAACTCGACCACGTCCAACGACCTCGGACAATTTGAACTGAACGTAAAAAATCCTGGGACATATTCAATAATCTTCCAATTTCTTGGCTTTAAGACCGTCAAGAAAAACGTGGAAGCAACAACTTTTCCGGTAACGCTTTCAATCGTAATGGAGGAAGAAGAACTGCAGATAAGCGAAGTAACGGTTGGCACGGGCATCAATCTTGCGGACGGCATCATTAAAAATTCGATCAAAAACAAAAAAGATAATTCGCAGAAAACCGCCAGATATAATGCAGATTTTTATTCTCGCGGAATCTTTAGGATAAAGGATGCGCCAAAAGCTATACTCGGCCAAAAATTCGATGAATTTGACGAAGTTCTCGATTCTACCAGGAGCGGAATTCTCTACCTTTCGGAAACGGTTTCTAAAATTTCATTCCAAAAGCCTGACAAAATGAAGGAAACAATTATTGCTTCAAAAGTGAGCGGCAATGATAACGGCTTCAGTTTCAACAATGCCGCATCGGTGAATTTTGATTGGTACGACAATTATATCCCATTCTCGGTCAATATCGTATCTCCTATTTCGGACAACGCTTTCAACTATTACAGATATAAGCTCGAGGGCACTTTTTTTGATACCGACAATCATCAGATCAATAAAATAAAAGTTATGCCACGCCGAATGAGCGAGCCTGCCGTGGAAGGTTACATTTATATCATCGACAATTCGTGGGCGCTTTATGCGGTCGATTTCACGATCAATGGCGACCAAGTTCAGGTGCCCGCGATTCAAAAATTGGCGCTCAAGCAGAATTTCAGTTACAATTCCGAGAATCGGCTTTGGGTCAAGAACACCCAGACGCTCGATTTTACCGCTGGTATTTTTGGCATCAATGTTTCTGGAAGATTCACATATGTCTACAACAATTTTGAATTTCCCGAGAAATTCGAGAAGAAGACCTTCACGAGGGAAATCCTGAATTTTGAGGCAGATTCCAATAAAAAATCAGATGACTTTTGGGAAACGATCCGACCAGTTCCTTTGACCGAGGAAGAATCAACCGATTATGAGAAAAAGGACATTTTGCAGACCAAAAAGAAATCAAGAGTCTATATGGATTCTGTTGACGCAAAGGGCAACCTATTTAAATTCATGAATCCCATTATGGGTTATACCTACAAAAACACTTTTGAAAAATACAGCATCAGTTACGATGGTTTGCTTCGAGGACTTGCGTTCAACACGGTTCAGGGCTGGAACATCAATACCGGACTGAAACTCTTTCGTCGCGACGACGACACCCGAACATATTCTTCCTTTGGTGTAGATGCCAACTACGGTTTCGCGGAGGAAAAATTGCGTGGTGCGTTTAATTACAATCAAAAATTCAACAACACAAATATGGCCAGCGTGACCGTTACCGCTGGCAGTGAAGCCAGGCAATTCAATCCTTCCAAACCTATATCGCGGTTTGTCAACTCTGTGAGCACGCTGTTCTTCAAGGACAATTATATGAAGCTTTACGAAAGCAATTTCGCCTCGGCCACGTTCTCACAAGAATTCATCAATGGTTTAAATATGCGGTTTTTTGCAGAATATTCCGAGCGAAAACCGCTTTGGAACAACACCGATTATGTGCTTATCGCAAACGCCAATAGCTATACGTCCAACAACCCATTGTTGCCATCCAATTATTTTACGCCGGCCATCGAGCGGCAAAATTTGGTAAAAACGGCATTGTCGGGACGAATAAATTTTGCACAGGAATATTGGACTCGGCCCGATGGAAAAGTCAATCTGCGCAACGACGATTATCCAACGGTGATCTTTAATTTGGAGAGTGGATTTGCCGGAAGCCAAAAGAAGTTGGATTACCAACACCTTAATATAAGGACGTTCTTCAACCACACTTTTGGCAACAAGGGGAATCTTGGACTTAACATCACGGCCGGAAAATTCTTCAATGCCGATAATATTTCTTTCATCGATTATAAGCATTTCAATGGAAACCAAACGCACATTGGCAGCGCCGACAGATATCTGAATGTTTTCAATTTGATGCCGTACTATATAAACAGCACCAACAAAACATATTTTGAGGCGCATTTTGAGCATGACGATAAAGGTTACTTCACCAATAAAATACCGTTGCTCAACAAGTTGAAGTCAAGCTTGGTGCTTGGTTACCACAATCTTTCAGTCCCCGACAGAAGTCCGTACCACGAATTCACCATTGGTCTCGACAATCTTGGTTTTGGGAAATTCAAGCTCTTCCGTTTTGATTATGTCCATTCATACCATGGAGGTATTGAAAGGAATGGAGTGGTGTTTGGAATAAAGATTCTGAATGTGCTGGACTAAAAAATAGCTTCAATTAATAATTTGTAATTTTAGCTTTCGCAAATAGAATATGACAATCGATACGACCTTTTACGAACGTTGCATCAGCACCTTGCAAAAAGCAAATGAACTTTTGTTGCAATCAGACGCTGAAACAAATGACCACGATATGTATCGGTCGGCTTGTATCAAAGAATTCGAAATCATTCTGGAACAAAGCGGTAAATTGCTCAAGAAAGTTTTGAAACCTTACTTTCATTCCTCGAAAGAGGTTGACAAGCTTTACTTCAAAGATTTGTTCCGCCATGCTGTTCTACGTGATATGATGAGTGAAGAAACCGCCGAGCGATGGAACAATTATCTAGATAGTCGCAACAGTACAGCGCACGATTACGGTGTGGATTTTGCAGAAAACACATTGCATCTGCTTCCCCAGTTTGTTGTTGACGCTACAGCTTTCGCCAAAATCATAAAGAACGAAAACGATGCTGCTTCGCGAAAAGGATAAAATAAGACTTTTGGATATTTTCTCAACAGCCAATGCAGATATGGAAATTTGGGCATATGGCAGCCGAGTCAATGGCGACGCTCACAACGGCAGCGATTTGGATTTGGTCATCCTAACATAAACGCTTGAGAAAATCCCAATTGATATTTTTTTGGAATTGAAGAAAAACATTCGCGAAAGCAATATCCCAATTCTGGTCGAGCTTTTTGATTGGCTTCGGTTGCCCGAAAGTTTTCATAGAAATATCGAAGAAAGTCACGAAGTGCTTTTCAGTAATATTAATGATTCTGAAAATCAGGAATTCCATCACAAAGATTTAAATCAGGAATAATTGTTGATTTTATTCGTCTCTAATAATTTTCGCGCCAAGCGCTCTCAACCTTTCATCAATCCTCTCATAACCGCGATCGATCTGCTCAATATTCTGGATAACGCTTGTTCCCTTAGCGGAAAGAGCAGCGATCAAAAGCGATATTCCCGCTCGAATATCTGGTGATGTCATGGTGGTCGCCTTAAGTTGCGATTTGAAATTATGCCCAATAACCACAGCTCGATGCGGATCGCAAAGTATAATTTTTGCGCCCATATCAATCAGTTTGTCCACAAAGAACAATCGGCTTTCGAACATTTTTTGGTGAACCAGAACATCGCCATTTGCCTGAGTCGCAACGACCAGAACAATGCTGAGCAAATCTGGTGTAAATCCTGGCCAAGGCGCGTCGGACATGGTTAAGATTGAACCGTCTATGTCCGTTTTTATCGTATAGCCATCTGTGTGCGCCGGAATAAATATATCGTCGCCGCGTTTTTCGAGTATGATGCCGAGTTTTCTGAAAGTATTTGGGATGACGCCAAGGTTTTCCCAGCTCACGTTCTTTATTGTTATCTCGCTTTGCGTCATTGCGGCAAGACCGATCCACGAACCAATCTCGATCATGTCGGGCAAAATTCTATGGTTGCAACCAACAAGTCTTTCAACACCTTCGATCTTGAGCAGATTGGATCCAACACCTGCTATTTTTGCGCCCATCGAGTTGAGCATGTTGCATAGTTGCTGAAGATATGGTTCACAAGCAGCATTGTATATCGTAGTGGTTCCGGTGGCCAACACAGCCGCCATCACGATATTTGCCGTTCCGGTCACGGAGGCTTCGTCCAACAGCATATCTGTACCAACGAGACCGTTTTCCGTTTTTTCTACACCATAAAAATGGTCTTCACGGTTGTACCGGAATTTCGCGCCAAGTGCAATAAAACCTTCAAAATGCGTGTCGAGCCGTCGTCTTCCGATTTTGTCACCGCCAGGTTTGGGAATATAACCTTTGCCAAACCTTGCCAACAGTGGTCCAACGATCATGATCGATCCTCGAAGCGAGCCGCCTTCTTTTTTGAAATCTTCGGTCTCAAGATATCCAACGTTGACATCATCGGATTGAAAAGTGATAGAGCCGCGACCGTTTCTCGTTATTTTAACGCCGAGATGCTCTAGCAAGGTAATCAGCTTGTTGACATCGATAATGTCTGGTATATTTTCGATAGTGACTTTTTCGCTCGTCAGCAAAACAGCGCACAGAATCTGCAAAGCCTCGTTCTTTGCACCTTGCGGTTGAACTTCTCCCCGTAATTGTACGCCGCCCTCAATCCTGAAAGTACCCATTTCCTATTGCTGTTTTCTGTTCTTGTGTTGATTCTTGGTTTTAGGGCCTTTGATTTTAGGGCCTTTTGCGTTGATGGTCACCTTATTGGATATCCTATTGTTGGTTCGCATCAATTCTGTGGTGTTCACCAGTTCTTCTTCGCCCTGCATCAGGTTCAGTTTTCCGTCGGAAAGTTCGTACAAGTGCTCAAAAATCACATCGTCCTGCACAGTATCCTTGTTCCAGCTCAGGTAAGATTTTTTCATATGGTTGGCGATCACTTTTACAAGCGCGCTCTTCAGTTCGCCTTCCTCCCATTTATTGGCCACATCGATCATGAACTTGATGTTGTTGCCATAAAATCTATATTTTGGAAAATTCTGAGGATAGGTGATCGTTTCCGGCTTCAGCTGAAGAACTTCAGTTGTAGGGATTGGATATGGCGAATCGACATCTATCCGAAAATCGGACATTATGAAAAGCTGGTCCCACAGTTTGTGCTGAAAATCCGGAACATCGCGAAGGTGCGGGTTCAGGCTTCCCATTACCTGGATCACATATTTTGCCGCCTTGTTGCGCTCATCGCGGTCCTCGATGTCAGATATCTGATCGATCAGTTTTTGCAGATGCCTTCCGTATTCGGGAATGATCAAATGCTGTCTTTCGGAATTGTACTCAAGATTGAACACAACGTCTCCCGCCTTTTCTTTTTGATATTTCAAAGCCATTTGTTAAAGTGAAATGATGCCCTCGACCGTGGAGACCGCAAGATATTTGTCTACAATCTGCTGAGCGCTCTGCATTACAACATTCACCGAAACGCTCGTGAACTTGCCGTTCTTGGAAGCTGTTTTCTGGATGACCGCGCCCATATCGTTGAACGCCGATTCTACCTTGTCGATTTTTTCTTTGTCGGTCGGGACTATGAATTTATATAGGTATTCTGCTGGCCATGTATTCGAATTGTCGAGCTCGGCCTTGAGCCGGACGTAAAAATCTTCGGTGTTTTGGTCCATAAAAAATAAATATAGGCAAATATAGTTTATTGGCTTCTAATTATTGGCGCAACTGTTTGTACAAGTATTTGTGGCCGCGACCATAACGCGTTCGCTAATCATAACCGCAAAATGTTTAATTTTGACACTTAACCGAATATCCTTGCAGAACAAAAAGATTATCGTGATCGTGGGCGGACCAGGTTCTGGAAAAACAACCATAATCGAGGCGCTTTCGGAAAATGGCCACTGCTGCTATCCGGAAATTTCACGACAAATAACGCTTGAAGCCCGAAAACGCGGTATCGAACAACTCTTTTTGGAACAACCGATACTGTTCAGCGAGCTGCTGCTCGAAGGCCGCAAGAAGCAGTTTGAGAAGGCTGGCACAGAATTGAGCGAAGTGGTTTTTCTGGATCGTGGGATTCCCGATATTCTGGCATACATGCACTACAGCGGCGATAGTTATCCGTCATTTTTTGACAGTGCCAGCCGCGAAAACCGTTATGACCAGATATTTCTCCTGCCTCCGTGGAAAGAAATCTATGTTTGCGATGACGCGCGGTACGAAAATTTTGAACAGGCATCGCTCATCTACAAACATTTGAAGGAAACCTATTCGCAGTACTCTTATGATTGTATCGAGGTTCCCAAAGATTCGGTCGAAAAGCGGATCGAGTTCATCCTTGCGAACATCGTCGCATAAAATTTTTTGGCAAAATCCAATGACCGAAACCGTCGAAATATTGCGAAAATATTGGAAGCACGACGCTTTCCGACCTCTGCAGCAAGAAATTATCGACACGGTTATTGCCGGCAAGGACGCATTTGCGATTTTGCCGACAGGTGGTGGAAAATCCGTTTGTTTTCAAGTTCCCGCTTTGGTGATGCCAGGAATCTGTCTCGTCATATCGCCGTTGGTCGCATTGATGAAGGATCAAGTTGAGAACTTGAAAAACCGCGGCATTCGAGCGCTCTCACTTACGGGATCGATCGGTGTCCAGGAAACTGGCGAAATCCTTGACAATTGCAGATTTGGCAATTATAAATTTCTGTACATTTCACCCGAAAGGCTAAGGTCAGATTGGATATTGCAGCGCATTCTCGATCTTGAAATCAATCTTGTTGCCGTTGACGAAGCGCACTGTGTCTCGCAATGGGGTCATGATTTTCGACCAGCGTTCCTTCAGATAAAAGATCTAAAGACCAAACTGCCCAGTGTTCCATTTTTGGCACTCACAGCTTCCGCAACGATTGAAGTCCAAAAAGATGTCATGAAAAAACTTATGCTCGACGATCCAAGGGTTTTCAAGCAATCTTTTTTGCGCACCAATATTTCCTACAACATTATCGCGACCGAGGACAAACTCTACAAACTTGGACGAATCCTGCAAAAGGACACGCATCCCGCAATCGTTTATGTTCGCAACAGGCGTGCTTGCAGCGAAACAGCATCACAGCTCTGTTCGCTCGGAATTTCCGCTACCTATTATCACGGCGGACTTGCCAGAAAGGACAAGGACAAAAATATGGACGCTTGGATGCGCGAGGAAAAGCGCGTGATGATTGCCACGAATGCCTTTGGAATGGGCATTGATAAAAGCAATGTCGCGACCGTGGTCCACATCCATCTTCCTGAAAGCTTGGAGAATTTCTACCAAGAAACAGGGCGCGCGGGGCGAGATGGAAAACCTGCAATGGCATTTCTGCTTTCAAGCCCGTCTGATATCGGTGCGGCGCGTATGCAGTTTTTGGGAAATCTGCCCGATAAGGAGTTTCTGTCGCTGGCGTACGGAAAAATCAACAGTTTTTTCGGAATTGCCTACGGTGAAGGTGCGGGCGAACAATTTCCTTTCAATATCAATGAATTCTGTGCGCGATACAATCTGCCAATATTGAAGACCTATAACGCCATCCAATTTCTGGACCGTCAAGGCATTTTGACAATGATGCAGGAATATTCAGAAAAGTGGCAGATCAAGTTCTTGGCATCGTCTTCGGATATTTTGAACTACAGTCATTTCAATCCCAAGGACGAGGAAATCGTCCTTACAATTTTGCGAACCTACCCGGGAATCCATGATTTTCCAACGCCAGTGAATGCACAGTTCATTGCGAGAAAATCGAACGCAAACGTTGATGAAGTAGAAAGATTGTTCTACAAATTCCAGAATTCTGGAGTTGCCGAAGTGCAATCCTTCAAGAGCGATGCCGTGATCACCCTCAATGAAATTCGCGAGGACTTACATACCATCAGCCGCGTCTCAAAGTTCCTGACCTCCCAGAATGATCAAAAAAAAGACCACTTCACAGCCGTTGTTGACTTTGCATTGGAAGCAGAAAAATGCCTAACGTTAAAATTATTGGAGTATTTTGGCGAAAGCTTGTCGCAAAGATGTGGCATTTGCAGCAACTGTGCCAAACTAAAATCGGGGAGCAATGATGGTATAAAAGAAAGAATTCTCAGAATATTAGTAGCAGAACCGAAATCTTCCCGAGAACTTTCGGAAATGTTCGCATCAACGGAGACGGAAATATTGCTGTGTCTTCAGCAGTTGCTCGATGCTGGAAACATAAAGATCAACGCACAAAATCAATTTGAAAAAACAATAAATGGGACTTAAAATCATTTTTATGGGTACGCCAGAATTCGCGGTGGGCGTGCTTTCAAGAGTCGTCGGGACGGATCATGAAGTTGTTGCAGTAGTAACAGCGCCAGATCGTCCCGCTGGTCGTGGCAGAAAACTCCAGGCTTCGGCGATAAAGGAATTTGCGGTCGAGACGAATATTCCTGTGCTGCAACCCACCAATCTAAAAGACGAAACGTTTTTGGAAGAACTGAGAAGTTATGATGCCGATATATTTGTGATCGTTGCTTTCAGGATGCTTCCAAAGGCTGTCTGGCAAATGCCGAGCAAGGGAACCTTCAACCTTCATGCCTCGTTGCTGCCCGATTATCGCGGTGCGGCGCCAATAAACTGGGCAATCATCAATGGGGAAAAAACATCCGGCGTCACTACATTTTTTATAGATGAAAAAATAGACACCGGCGAAATCATCCTCCAAGAAAAATGTGATATCGAATCCGCGGAAAATGCTGGGATCTTGCATGATCGGCTTATGGAAATGGGCAGTAATCTTGTGGTGCAAACCTTGACAATGATTGATTCGGGCGAAGTTAGGACCGTAAAACAATCAAATGTGGCCGAGGAAAAAGCCGCGCCAAAACTAACGAAGGAAAACACCAAGCTGGATTTTGACAAACCCGCGAAAATAGTTCACGACCTTATAAAAGGACTTTCGCCATATCCTGGAGCGTGGTTCAATCTTGAGAATTTTAAAGAGCAGAGCGTCTGCAAAATATTTGATGCTAGCATAGATGATGAAAAGAGCACTGGTGCGGGACAAATCATGGTTGAAGGAAAAAAAATCAAGATCGGCTGCAATGATTATTTTTTGAACATCGAAGCGGTTCAAGTATCCGGAAAAAGAAGGATGACGGCAGCAGAGCTTGTCAACGGATTCAAGTTTGATGACAAAGCGATGGCTTGCTAAAGCTTGCGCATCATAGCTTCGCATTTTTCTGACAAAAACAACTTACTTTATCAACAAATGCTTTAGTTTATCAACAAAACCTCTAAAAAGCACCGAAAAGTCTTGCACAGTAAGGAATTCCGATTAAATTTGTTACACAACAATAATTTTTTAACCAACTTAATACTTACACTATGAACAAATCAGAATTAATCGATGCTATGGCTGCAGACGCAGGTGTTTCAAAAGCTGCTGCTAAAATGGCATTGGAGTCATTTTTGAGCAATGTGGGCGACACATTGAAAAAGGGCGGACGCGTTTCGCTTGTGGGCTTTGGCTCATGGTCGGTTTCTAATCGTGCTGCTAGGGACGGAAGAAATCCACAGACAGGAAAAACCATCAAAATTGCTGCAAAAAATGTGGTCAAATTCAAAGCTGGTGCTGAGCTTGAGGGCGGCTTGAACTAGTATTACTCTACAGTTTCATATATCGAAAAGGTCTATTGCAAATGCGATGGGCCTTTTTTATTTGTACGATTTATCGCTTAAAGTTTGCATAAACCGATTTAATTTTGTTAAATTTATTAAAAATTGGCTCAAAATGATATCGGAACAACTCAAGAAAGGTCATCTGCTTATCGCTGAGCCTTCTATCCTAGGTGATTTGTCCTTTAACCGCTCGGTAATTTTATTGGCAGACCACAATAACGAAGGTTCGGTGGGATTTATTCTCAACAAGCCGCTGAAGTACACCGTCAACGACCTTGTGCCGGACATTGAATCTGAATTTATAATCTACAATGGCGGACCTGTCGAACAGGACAATCTTTATTTTATCCATAACGTTCCGGAACTTATCCAGAACAGTGTCGAAATCTCAAGCGGGATTTTTTGGGGCGGCGATTTTGACATTACCCGAAAACTAATCAACGATGGCAGCATCAAAGAAGACAACATCCGATTCTTTTTGGGCTACACCGGTTGGGACGCGAACCAGCTTGAAACAGAAATGCAATCCAATTCATGGATTATTTCCAAGAACATCTGCGAGAACAAAATAATTGGAAAAGCAACCACCGATTTTTGGAAAGAGAAAATCCTGGAGCTTGGCGGAGATTATCTCATTTGGTCCAACGCGCCCGAAAACCCGATCCTGAACTAGGCTTCGAGCAAAGATCGGTTGAGTTCGGCAACCAGTATTTCTGCAGTATTTTTTGAATATGATTTTTTTCGATAGTCCGTGATCGGCACGATTCCACTAATGACATTAGTTATAAAAAGCTCGGTGGCCTTTTGAAGCTCGAATGGTGAAATGGCACGTTCAACAACTTCCAGCTCCGGATATTCACTGAGGATTCGCAGCACCTGTTTGCGCATTATTCCATTGAGGCAACCTTCTGAAAGCGGTGGCGTGACAACCTTTCCATCAAACACCATAAATATATTTCCATTTATAGCTTCGACCACGTTCTTTAAATCGTTCAATAAGAGGCAATTTTCAAAATCATTTTCTTTTGCAAAAATGCTTGCCGTCACATTGATCATTCTATTGTTGGTCTTCAATGTGGACAAAAGGTGGCGCGCAATATAAAAATCCTTGAAAAGTTCCACGGAATATCTCGAATTCTCGAGTTCGTAAAGTGTGTTGTTCAAAGGACTGCTTTCAATAAAATATCCAACGTCATTGGTTGTGGGAAAATAAAATCCTCCAGCAGCGCGGTACACGGTCATTCTGCAGCGAACCGACGCAGATTCTACCAGATTGGCGCTTTTCAAAATTACTGCTTCAAGAAATTCCATTGTGAACTCCATCGGGATTTCCAGCCGAACTATTCTCATTGTTGCCATTAGGCGAAAATAGTGATCTTCGAAAAACAGTATTTTTCCGCTGACGATCTTCATTGTTTCAAAAACAGCATCGCCATAAAGAAGCCCGCGATTGTTGGTCACGGCAAGATATTCATTGGAGCATTTTTCCATTGAAGCTGAATAAAATTGTGGAATGATTTGAATAATTAAATACCTAGACCGAACCGATCACGTGCTTAAGGTCGCTTATTTGGTTTTCCCAGAGCAATGTTGCCTCCTTAACTTCGTCCTCGACCGCAAAATCGACAACCATCAGCGAAACGTCCTTTGTGATCTCATCTTCGAGGATGCGGAGTTCAAAAAAATAATCTGTGTCTTTTTTGTCATCGTCAACCCATCTAAACTTGACCTTTTCGCCCGATTTTTTGGAGGACATCCGTGCATTTTCCTCCGAATCATCCCAAATGAACGTAAAAAACTCGCCCCTCGAATTGACATTATCGGCAAACCATTCCGATAGACCGGATGGTGTGCTTATATATTGGTAGAGCAACTGTGGCGAGGAGTTTATGGGAAATTCAAGTTCGTAACGTACCTTTTGCATGATCGGGGGGGAAATAATTTTTGGAAATATATAGAAAGTATGTCCAATAAAAAAGCGTTTTCGGCAAATAATATTTTTGGCCATTTTAAGTTTGTCGCGGTTGATTTAAGTTTTATATTTGCACGCGCGTTGCAAAACGGGCGCACGCACTCTGGCGAGGTAGCTCAGTCGGTTAGAGCGCAGGATTCATAACCCTGAGGTCGAGAGTTCAAATCTCTCTCTCGCTACTTGAACAACAAGCACTTACGAAGGTAGGTGCTTTTTTGTTTGGTAGTAATCCACGCCAATTTTTGAGGAATTCGCTTTAAAAAAATGCATTGGAGAAACCAGTGGTAAATCGTGGTAAATCTATTGACTTGGCGATTTTAACACAGGAATACCTTGAACTGACAGCAGTCTTCACTTCTGCAAAACCGCCCGCTTCATTTTAGATCATATACATTCGATTTCAAATAAAAATCTGATTATAGTATAGGATTTTTCCTACTTATATTATATTTTTATGTATTTAATCGATTTTTTAGGTATTTTATCGGCTTTTTTGATTGTCCTTTCGTTTTGACTTATTAGGTTTGTACCGAATTTAACGTCAAAACAAATTCATTATGTCAATTTTTTTAAACGCGCTCCAAATTCGCTTTGTACTTTTTCTTGGAATTTGTATGTCGGTCGCTTCCACTGCTCAACAACTGGATTTTGACGGAAATAGATCGGTTGCGCTGATGAACGAATCCGCCATTCCAGACTCGTTTTCGATAAATTTCTGGCTCAAGCCGAACGCGCCTCAATCCAGTGGTACGATACTGTCTCAGGACAATGGTCAAAGCAATATTGGAATCTCCATAAATGGCGATCGCAACCTGCTTTTGGAATTCAACCACCAACAGCTTCTTTCGTACACAAAATTGCCGACCAACGAATGGCACCACATTTCGGTGCGCTACGATAACAATCTATTGAGCTTGCTCATTGACGGCGTTGTTGACAATTCTAAAAAATTAACGAGTGCAACGATATTATCCGGGCGGATCTCGTTAGGGGCAAAAGTAGATTTATCAGGACAAACATCCAACAATCTGCGCGCATCCGTTGACGAACTCCAGATTTGGGACACTGCGCTATCGATAGATCAGCAGCGTTATCTGATGAACCAGGAGATAAGCCATATCGGTAACTCGACAATTGGAAAAATCACAAACAACACAACTAAAAACGAGTTGGCTTCAGTAATGTGGTCATCGCTTCGGTTTTATTATACGATGGAACAATACAATGGTCAGTTGATCGATAAATCCACTTATGTCCACAATGCGGCGATAAACTTTCCAAGCAGTTCGCAAACCGCGCCACTTCCCTACTCGACCGCAATCGGCGGCGCTTGGGAAATGCCTGAAACTTGGGCGAATGGGAATGTTATGCAACTGCCGAACAGCGTATCAATCGTTGACAACCGCACGTTGGTAAACTGGAACGTTGTACAGAGCAATGGCAACCTAATATCGTTGGGCAATCGAATACTATTGGGACTTCTCGTGAACAGCGGACAATTCACCATGGCAAATGATACCAAGCTTTTGGTAACACATTACCTGAAGCTCAATGGCAAGATCGATCTTCAGGGCAAGTCGCAACTTGTTCAAAACACGAACAGCGAATTAGATCCTACCAGCAATGGTATTCTCGAGAGAGATCAAAAAGGCACATCAAATGTTTACAATTACAATTATTGGTGTTCGCCGGTTGGCGCGGTCAATGATTCGATAAACAATGCGGACCACACTGCAGCAACGGTGCTACGAGATGGAACAAATCCAGAAAACCCACAGGAAATTCTCTGGACTGCCGGTCTTGACGGCAGCTTTACAAGCCCGATCACCTTGTCAAGCTACTGGATATTCAAGTTTCAGAACGTTACGCCATTCTATTCAAATTGGTCGGCGCTCGGTCAGAACGGAACGCTCAAGGCGGGTGAAGGTTTCACGCTCAAAGGAGACAATGCGCCGCTAGAAACACAGAATTTCGTTTTTATAGGAAAACCGAACAATGGCGACATCACGATCCCGATCGCTGCAGGCAACCTCAACCTTACCGGAAACCCTTATCCTTCGGCATTGGATGTGGATCAATTTCTTCACGACAATATGGATTCGACGGGCGGAACGATTTACCTCTGGGAACATTCGAACATCAATAACTCGCACTATCTCATTGATTACCAAGGTGGTTATGCTGCCAGGACATTGGTGGGCGGTGTTCCGGCAATTTCCCAAACGGCTTCTGTACCAAAGATTCCCGGCAAGTATATTCCCGTTGGGCAAGGATTTTTCATAAAGGGCGGCAATGTTGGTGGAATGATAAAATTCAACAACGGCCAGCGCGCCTTTATTAAGGAAACAAACGCAAGCTCAAGCGCGATGTTTCGGACGCCGTCTTCAGCAGGGCCAAGTTATATCTTCGACAACACCGAAGACCAGATCAGCAATGACGATTTCGCTAAAATTCGAATTGGTTTCAACACTTCGGACAACCATCACCGATCGATATTGCTGGGCTTCATGAACCAATATGCTACTGATGGTCTTGACCAAGGATATGATGCACAGCTGATTGATTATCAAGTAAGCGATATGTACTTTACTTTGTCCAGCAACAGACTGGTCATACAAGGTGTGGGAAATTTCAGCGATGATAAAATATACAATCTTGGTGTTACAATGGAATCTGAAGGAACCATAAACATCGTTTTTGATGGTACAGAAAATTTTCCGGCGGATGTTCCACTGTTCATTTATGACAATCTAACTTCACAATATCATGACCTGCGCAGTGGTCCATTGACCGTAACCCTTACATCTGGAACATTTGACGATCGTTTTTCTTTACGATTCTCGAACCCTGCTCTCGCCATCGCACAATATGCTTCAGATGACAACCTGATTCAGTGTTTGTCAAGGTCAAAAGAACTTCGCATTAGTGCAATCAATCGAGAAATATACTCTGCAACCATTTTCAACAACCTTGGTCAAGAGGTTATGAAATTGGAAGTGGACGATCTTATAACCCAAAAAACTTTTCCCCTTACCGATCTAGGAAGCGGAGTTTACATCGTTACTGTCAAAGGACGCAACCTATCATCGTCCAAAAAGATTGTTTTGCAATAATGCCCTTTTTTCCCCAAACCTAGGAATCCTGCTTCGGCAGGATTTTTTATAGCTATATTCTTACCTTTTTATACTATAAGTGTATTTCATCGATGTTTTTAGTACTTAATCGTCTTTTTATTTTTTAAATTTAAAATTTATATCTAGTTTTGAAACGTTAAATCAAGCATACAGAACCAAATTATTGACATTAGTTTCAAAGTCTTATGAGAACAAACAAACCCATCGTATTAATGTTTTATGCCATAATGGTAATTCTGGGCAATTATGTTTCTGCCCAAACCTATAGCACGCCTGGAACATATACATATACAGTACCCGCCGGAACCACCACGCTGCAAGTCCAATCTTGGGGCGCGGGAGGACACGGCGCGTCTCGCAACACTACTGGCCAAGGCGGGGGTGGCGGCGGTGGCGCCTATGCTGAAAAAACGATCACGGTAACAGCTGGTGAGTCTTTCACATATACAATATGTCAAGGCAGCAACAACAACAATCCTGGAGGCGATACTACATTCGGCTCTAATATTGTCCTTGCCAACGGAGGAAACTCTGCACCGACAAACGACCTCCTGGGCGCTTCTGGCGGTAGTGCGGCTTCAAGCATAGGCGCAATTTTAAGAAATGGCGGACGTGGCGCTGATGGAGACGATACAATGTACTCCGGCGGTGGAGGTTCAGCCGCGTCACCGAACCTAGATGGAACGGACGCCTCAGGTTCAACGGGCGGCACGATCGCCAACGGCGGAAATGGCGGCAATGGAAGAACCGGAAACAATGGAAGCGGATATGTTGGAATAGCCCCTGGTGGAGGCGGAGGTGGTGCCTCACGAATGACAGGAACTACTTCTTACAATGGAGGAAATGGAGGAAATGGTAGAATCATAATCACGGCAAGAGGCCCTGTCATTGATGTAACGGGCAAATTCACGGCGATTGCATACAACAGCCTGACACCTTCTTCAACCAATCATACCGATTTCGGATCTGTTTCGGTTGACGGCGGAAGCACGGTCGTAACCTATACGATAAAGAACATCGGCTCGGCGACTTTGACTATCGGCGCGATCAACCGATTGGGTGCAAATCAATCCGATTATCTAGTGACGTCGTCACCAGCATCAACGCTTGCGCCAGGAGCTTCGACGAAATTTTCACTTGAATTTGACCCTTCCAATCTTGGCAGCAGAGTGGCTACAATTGTCATACCCAACAATGATCCCTTAAAGAGCAGTTTTACTTTTGCGGTCACTGGACTGGGTGTTAGGGCCTATGTTGACAGCGATGGAGATGGCGTAAGCGACAACTTTGACATTGATGATGACAACGACGGGATTCCAGACGTAATGGAGCAAACGCTTTGCAAACAATCTCCGTTTGCTCAATCAGTGGACCATATTTTTCTAAATGAAACTTTTGGTGCCGGAACGACCAAAGGAAAAATCAACATCAACATTCCCGAGGCAACATGCAGCTACTGTTATGAAAATGGAGAGAATGGAACCAATACAGTTGCTTGTCCTTCACTTTCAAACAAGATTCTTGACGATGGCGAATACTGTGTGAACTATATGATAACCAAGGCAACCTCTTCCGACCCTGAGAATATTCATGGCGATTTGGCTTGGTATCAAGGCGAAGATCACACTGTGGGAGATGTTAACGGCCGTATGGCAATATTCAATGCAAATTATGTTCCGGGTGTATTTTATGAAACCACCATTCGGGGCGTAATTCCAAATGTGCCAGTTTCGTACAGTTTTTGGGCTTTGAACATTATGTCAAAGTACAATTACGCCGGCTCTATTTTACCGAACATCACCGTTGAGTTCCGCGATCTTTCAAATAATCTAATTTCGACCTACAACACCGGAAATATTGGACGTTGTTTGGGCGGATCTGCCATAAACACTTGTGACCAGAGCGAATGGCTTCAGTTCACGACTAGTGTGGTTCTTGGCGATATAGCCGACTTTGTGGTGAGATTCAAAAACAACGCACCTGGAGGCGGCGGTAATGATCTTGCACTTGACGATATCGTGATCCAGCAACAATATTGCGACAGCGATGGCGATGGCATTCCAAATCTATATGATCTTGACTCAGACAATGACGGAATCTCGGATATAGAGGAAGCGGGTTTTAAACAGTACAGCAATGGAAAATCGACAATGGACAAAACAAGTGCCGCGACATGGGTTGATGCGGACCATAATGGCATGCATGATGCGCTCGATGCAATGATCGCGGCAGGAACTTACAGTATCTATGACACGGACGGAGATGGTGTGCCAAATTTCATGGATCTTGACAGTGACAACGATAGTCTTTTTGATGTGGACGAAGCAGGCATTTACAATGGCGATGGCGACATCAACGATGATGGTCTTGGCGATGGAATCGATTCTGACAAGGATGGTATTTTGGATGTCTATGACAACTCACCATCTTTTGGAACAAATGCTCGAGCATACGCCAAAGACACCGACAACAACAACATTCCTGACTATATGCAGCTTGACAGCAACAGCGATGGCATCATGGACATCAAGGAAACTATATATGATACGCTGGATCTGAACAACGATGGCAAAATAGACGGAACTGCCGATGCTGACAAGGACGGTATCACCGATACTTTTGACACAAAAACCAATGGTCTTGGCTCACCGCGCGATCTCAATCGAAAGTTCTTTGTTGATTTTGACGGAAGAAATGACTATGGGCAGGGCGGACAGTTCACAAGTGGGCTTGCTCAGGCAACGATGATGGGCTGGATCAAACTCAACGGGCCTTATTTGAACAACGGTTTCGTTATGGGCCAGTCAAACTTTAATCTTCGGGTAAATACAGCAGGCGGGATCAAGCTTTCGGTGTCAGCCAACGGCTCCACTTTAACATATGGAACAGCACTTTCCCAGAACAGATGGTACCACGTTGCCGCAGTCCTCGACCCTTCCGATCCGGCAAAAAAAATGAAACTGTACCTCAATGGCGAGGAAGTGGCATTTTCAAACGCGGGTGGGTTTGCATCTCCGTTGAACCCAACGACTGACAGTTTTACTTTGGCGCGGAACTCAACCAGCGCAACTGACTTCTTCAGAGGCTCTATAGACGAGGTGCGAGTTTTCAATACAGCATTATCAGATGATCAATTGCAGAAAATGGTCTATCAGGAAATCAAATCAAATGGATCTGAAATTCGGGGCTTGGTAATTCCCAAAAATATCGAACTTTCGACATGGAGCTCTTTGTTGGCATATTACAGAATGGATGCCTATAAAGATGACGTGATCGACAATTTTGTCACTCCTTCGATTGATGAGGGCTCAAATCCAGCTTTAATGCGAATATATAATGTAAAGGACATTCGCTACCAATTGGCGCCATTGCCTTTTGAGACAAAGCTGGCAGGCAATATTGATGCGGCTGTGAGCCAAAACAATTATGTGAATGGTGCTGACGTGAGGGCATATAATTGGGCAATCGTGAAAATGAAGCACAACATCGATCTCGGCGCCAACTTCACGACGCTCGGACTGATCATTAATCCCAACGTAAAGTTTACCCTTTCGAACAATTCAAAAGTCCAGAATTCTTGGTACCTAAAACTTGATGGTAGTATCGATCTGGTGGGGAAATCGCAATTGGTTCAAACTGAGTTCAGCGACCTTGATCCAACCAGCGCAGGGTCGATCCAACGCAATCAACAAGGGCAAGGAAACAAGTTCAACTACAATTACTGGTCGTCGCCCGTAAGTTCAATGAGCGCCACTGCCAATAATCAGTCATTCACAGTGGCGTCGGTCATGAAGGATTGTTCCAATTCAACAAGTCCTGTGAATATAAATTTTGTGCCTGGAACAAATGGAAGCCTTGGAACGCCGATCAACATCGCTGAATACTGGCTTTTCAAATTCCAGAACAGCACGCCAAGCTATTCCAACTGGCAAACATTGGGCTCTGGTGGGATTTTGCTTCCAGGCCAAGGTTTTACGATGAAAGGTCCCGACAGTCTGACCGAGCAGAACTATGTGTTTACTGGGAAGCCCAACAATGGCGATATCACTTCAACAATCGGGAGCAACAATATAAATCTGGTCGGAAATCCATATGCATCGGCACTGGATGCAAATGATTTCATAAACCAGAATCTAACCGCCATCTCGGGGACACTTTACTTTTGGGAACATTATAGCACAAATTCCAGCCACGTCCTTGCCTCGTATCAAGGCGGATACGCCACTCGAACTTTGGTGGGAGGAGTTGCGCCCATTGCACCGGTAGGAATCAGTGGACTTGGCTCGAGCACACGTGTTCCCGCACGGTTTATCCCAGTGGGCCAAGGCTTTTTCATAAAAGGCAACGATACTGGTGGAACAGTGACCTTCAGCAACAAGCAGCGCCAGTTCATCAAAGAGAACAACCCTAATTCCAACGATATGTTCCGAAGCGTTCCTACAATAGTGGATGCAGACGCCGCGCTGAATGCCGAGGATACCTATGAAGAAGACCAGTATATGAAAGTCCGATTGGCCTCAAATTCACATGATGGCCATCACCGACAATTGTTGCTTGGATTCATGGACGAGCACGCAACGCCGGATATTGACCTGGGTTATGATGCGATTAGCATAGATAACCAACCTACGGATATCTTCTTTTATACAAAAGAGAGAAAACTTGTGATCCAAGGAGACGGGTTTTTCAATCCCAACAATATTTATCCTGTGGGCGTCAAGACCGATGCCGCTGGAATAGTGCAGTTTATGTTGGACGGCACCGAAAATTTTCCTGCCGATCAACCGATCTACATCCATGATGCGCTCAACAATTCGTACAACGACATCCGAACCGGTATCTATGAAACAGAAATTGCCACGGCCGGAACTGTTCTGGAAAGGTTCACGCTTACGTTCACTGCTGCACCAATTTCAAAATCTTCCCAGATAGCTGACCTAAACAATGACCTGAAAATGCAGTTTTCAAGTGCGGACAACATGGTGAATGTGCAGAATCTGATTCTGGATGCCACTGTCAAAAAAGTTACGTTGATTAATTTGCTGGGACAGACAATGGCAGAGTGGACAATCACATCAGAAACGCAAAGCTTGATTAAACTAAAAGCGCCTGTATTGAGCACCGGAACCTACATTATCAAGGTTCAGACCGACAAAGGTGATTTCTCCAAGAAAGCAATCATCAAATAATCCCTTTTTGCCCCAAAAGGACAAAAGCCGCTCCAATTTTTGAGCGGCTTTTTGCATTCAAGTTTCTAGAAGCATCGTTATCAAACCGTCAACATCAACTTCAGATTGCGTCCCTTCTCGAAGATCCTTTACGGTAAAAATATTCTTTGCCACTTCATCTTCACCGACCAGAATAGCAAAGCGGATTTTTCGCTTGTCGGCATATTGCAACTGTTTGCCCATTTTGGAGCTTTCGGGATAAAGATCGATTTTGAAACCCTCGCCGCGCAATTTTTTTATGGTCGGCAATATCGACTTTACTTCCGCATATCCATAGTTAAGGAATATTGCATCAATCGTATGAGAGATTTCTTCTGGGAAAAGCCCCATTTCTTCAAGTACCAGGTAAATGCGGTCGAGCCCAAATGAAATGCCGACGCCGCTCACATCCTTCAGCCCAAAAATACCGGTAAGGTCGTCATATCTTCCACCACCGCCAATAGATCCAAGCGAAACAGAATCGGGTGCCGAAACCTCCAAAATGCATCCCGTGTAATAGTTCAGTCCGCGAGCCAATGTGACATCGATTTCTATTTCTGAACAGTCCAAACCAGCTTCATCCACCATTTGGCATACAAAGTCAATTTCCGAAATTCCCTTCATTCCAATTTCTGAAGTGTCGAGCAGAGATGAAAGTTTAAATAATTTCTCGGTATTTGATCCCGAAAAATCCAGTAATGGTTCTATTTTCGAAATGGCTTCCGCCGAAATTCCCTTCTCGAGCATTTCTCTTTTCACGCCGTCCGCGCCTACTTTGTCAAGTTTGTCGAGCGCAACGGTCAAATCGATGAGCTTGTCGGCCGCTCCTATTATTTCAGCAATTCCGGCTAGGATTTTCCGGTTGTTGATCTTTATCGAAATTCCTTTCAGCTTTAATTGTGCAAAAACCGAATCGTACAATTGCACCAGCTCGACTTCTTGCCAAAGCGATTTTGAGCCAACAACATCGGCATCGCATTGGTAAAATTCGCGGAAACGCCCTTTCTGTGGTCGATCTGCGCGCCAAACCGGTTGGATCTGGTATCGTTTGAACGGAAATGAAATTTCGTTCTGATGCTGGACCACATATCTTGCAAAAGGAACGGTGAGATCATAACGAAGTGCTTTT